>JAISYU010000109.1 GCA_031269685.1 Dysgonamonadaceae bacterium
CGTGATTTTTTTCGTAATTCCTGCGGATTCAATCCAACGTTTCAATGGCTTTGAAATCCATGAGGGGTCGGGTAAATTTTCAAAGACAAGTTGTTCGGGCTTGCGCGGCTCGCCGCAAAGTTCCAATGCCTGCATCGAAATGGACATATATTCGACGCCTTTCGTTTTCTGTTGTGTGAAGTTGAGGCGGGCTTGCTCGCCGTCAATCTGTATTTTTCCATCGCATTTTTTGAATATCGCAATGCCGCAAACCTGTGAGCGCAGAGAACAGGGCGGCGCGTTTCATCGTGTCTTGCTCGCAAGGCGTGGCGGCAAGGGTGTTTAATTCTTCGACGGTAAGGAACTCGCGGCGGGTTTACATAAATTCCTCACGCTCGAAAAAGGAAACAAGTTTCCTTTTTACTCGCTTAATCGGAATTTTCCTGTTCCTGTATGCCTTTGATTTTGGCCGATAAATCAACCGTTAAATATCCATCGACAAAAGCCTGTTTTAAAGCGGCTTTGAAAATGGAAAAGTAGGTTGCGGCGGTATTGCGTGATACAGTGCCTTTCTTGCTGCCACCGCAAGGAGCGGATAACATAAACATTCTAAAATATTCTGCTAAGTAACGTGTAAAAAATAACGTGGCAATTTGGCAAAAAGAGTTTTCCTTGAATAATAAAGGGTTACGAGCCTTTGGCTAGCTATGAATACACCATCTTATTATTTACACGTTACTAAATGGTTGTTGATTTTTGAAAATGGCAAATATTCGCCTGAATATCTTTCGACTTTTTCAATGTGCCCGCTGTGTTGTTTTCGCTTGGTTGCGAAAATAAAAAAACAGCGATAAATTTTTACTTTATCGCTGTTTTTACAAACATTTAAACCATCGTATCTATTAACAGTCTTGGTTATTCGCCTGAACAGATGTACTTGAAGGTTCTAATGAGGATGTTACCCAACAACTTTTACCTCCAAAGTTCGCTTTTGGTTCCACTTTATCACAGTTACGCTGACACATTGTATGGCATTCTGCTATTGCCTTTTGTTCAGCTTCATAACTCGTTTTCGCACAAACAGTAATTGTTTGAGTAGCACCGCTGACAGTAGAGGTTCCTACTAGCGTGGTATAAGTTGCATCGCTGTAGTAATGCAATGTTTTTAAAGTATTTACCGTAACGGTATAAGATCTGTTTTGTGCATTTGCACTAATTCCAAAGCCTATTAAGGCTACTAATATCAATAGATATTTTTTCATTATTTTTTGCCCATACCCTTGGGACTTTTTTGTGCATCTGGTACGCGAATTTTTAAAATTTTCCTGCTCTATTCGGTTTCGCAGGTCTTACCCGTTTTTTAGAAAGTTTCTGCTCTTTCCTGCATTATGATTTGAGTGTTTTGCAGTTTCACTCTGCGATTTATGGGCAGTTTGCAGTTCTGTATATAATAGTGACGGTCGGAGCCGTCGTCGGATTTTTGACAAAAAGAAAAGCGGATTTAAATATCCGCTTGCGTGGTTGTGAGAATGTACCTTGTCCCGAATAAATAAATCCGCATTACTGCAGACTTCGCTATTCTTTGGACTTTATTTTGAAACTTCTCACATTTCGCAAGTCAGAATATAGCAAAATCGCTATACTAAATATCTTATAATATGTTTTTTATCTATGTCATACCAAATATATTTTTGCTTATTGCTTGTTTTGGGTTGTTATTTCACTTCCTCAAAGTCAACATCAGTAACATTATCTCCTTTGTTTCCGTCTGAAGAATCACTTCCCGGATTGGATGCGCCTGATTGAGTTCCTGCGTTACCTGCACCGGCATTTGCCTGTGCGTTGTACATGTCCTGACTTGCAGCTTGGAATGCCGAGTTTATATCAGCCATTGCAGAATCTATTCCTGTAGCATCCTGGGCTTTATGAGCATCTTTCAAACGAATTAAAGCCGATTCGATAGTCGCTTTTTTATCGACAGGAAGTTTATCTCCAATCTCTTTTAGTTGTTTCTCCGTTTGAAAAATTACGCTGTCGGCTTGATTAAACTTGTCTATACGTTCTTTTTCTTTTTTATCGGCTTCTGCGTTTGCAGAAGCTTCGTCCTTCATTCGTTTGATTTCAGCGTCGCTCAGACCACTGGAAGCTTCTATACGGATACTTTGCTCTTTGCCCGTAGCCTTATCCTTTGCCGAGACATTCAGGATACCATTCGCGTCAATGTCAAACGAAACTTCAATCTGAGGTACACCACGAGGAGCAGGCATTATACCGTCCAAGTGAAAGCGACCGATAGTCTTGTTATCGCGAGCCATAGGGCGTTCGCCTTGCAATACATGTATTTCCACGCTCGGTTGATTGTCTGATGCTGTTGTGAATGTTTCGGATTTCTTTGTAGGGATAGTAGTATTTGCTTCTATCAATTTAGTCATCACGTTACCCATTGTTTCGATTCCAAGTGAAAGCGGGGTAACGTCAAGCAGCAGCACGTCTTTCACGTCTCCGGTCAGCACAGCACCCTGTATTGATGCACCTATTGCCACAACTTCATCGGGATTTACTCCTTTTGAGGGAGTTTTGCCGAATATTCTTTCTACAATAGCCTGGATTGCCGGTATACGAGTCGAACCTCCAACAAGTATTACTTCATCAATATCCGATGCTTTCATTCCAGCATCTTTCAATGCTTTTTCGCAGGGAGCGACTGTTGCCTGGATCAGGCGGTCGGAGAGTTGTTCAAATTTAGCTCGTGTAAGTGTTTTTACGAGGTGTTTCGGCATTCCGTCAACCGGCATGATATATGGCAGGTTTATTTCAGTAGAAGTTGAACTTGAGAGTTCAATTTTTGCTTTTTCGGAAGCTTCTTTCAGTCGTTGCAGAGCCATTGCATCTTTGCGCAAGTCAAGTCCTTCTTCTTTAAGAAACTCTTCTGCCAGCCAGTCGATTATGACATGATCGAAATCGTCGCCGCCGAGGTGAGTATCTCCGTTGGTTGACTTCACTTCAAACACTCCATCACCAAGTTCGAGGATAGAAATATCGAATGTACCTCCGCCGAGGTCGAATACTGCGATTTTCATATCCTTGCTTGATTTGTCGAGTCCATAAGCGAGAGCTGCGGCGGTAGGTTCGTTGATGATACGCGCCACTTTCAGTCCTGCTATTTCGCCGGCTTCTTTCGTTGCCTGGCGTTGCGAGTCGGAGAAGTATGCGGGTACTGTGATTACGGCTTCCGTGACTTCCTGTCCTAAATAATCTTCGGCAGTTTTCTTCATTTTTTGAAGTATCATTGCTGATATTTCCTGTGCGGAGTATGGTCGTCCGTCAATATCAACTCGCGGGGTGTTGTTATCGTCGCGAGTCACTTTGTAGGGCACACGTGAGATTTCCTTATCTACACGGTCAAACGTTTCTCCCATAAACCGTTTAATTGAGAAAATGGTTTTTGTAGGATTAGTGATAGCCTGACGTTTTGCAGGGTCACCGATTTTACGTTCGCCGTTTTCCACAAATGCCACAATGGAAGGAGTGGTCATTTTTCCTTCGCTGTTTGGGATTACGACAGGCTTGTTACCTTCCATAACAGCCACGCATGAGTTGGTCGTTCCCAAGTCTATTCCAATTATTTTTCCCATATTTTAATTTTTTATTCGTTATCAATTTTAAATACGACAGACAACAAACAAATTCCATGCCAAAGATTTTTCATGACAGAATGACATAGTAGGCATTATGGGAGAAGATTTATTTCTTTTGTTTCTTAGTAGGTTTTTTGTTCTTTTTTTGGAAAATCTCCTTTGATTCGACGAGTTTATGCGATTCTTCATCAGCGATGATACGTCCTCCGGAAAGTTCTGCCAGGTCTTCGTAAATTTTCTTGTCATCGACAACTTCTTTATTCCACGTCAGGAATAATTTTTTCATATGATTAGCAATCACTCCTACGAGGGCATTTTTGGCTTCACCTTCTTCGAGTTCGGATGCTTTGAGGATCATATCTTCGATAATTTTCCCATAATGTTTATATCGCATTTTTGTTTGCGGATAGGGTAATTTGGGAGGTTTGATATGCACTGCTTCACGTTTGATAACCTCATACGGATAATCAATGTCAAGTGCAAAATCCGACATGATAGCCAGATGGTCCCAGAGGATATGCTTAAAGTCGTTTACATCACGCAAGTAAGGGAACATGTTACCCATGATATTGATGATAGAATTTGCGCAACGTGTACGTTCTTTCCTGTCGTTAATCGACACGCAATAATCCACCATATTCTGGATATTCCTGCCATATTCGGGCAGGATGAGGATTTTTTCCTGTGTATTATATTTCATTTTAGTAATTTATCGGGTGCAAAGGTAATGAAAAAAATTTATCTCACCACAATTCCCTCTTCCTTCAGGTATTTCTTCAACATTGGTATCTTTATTTCCCCGAAATGGAAAACGCTGGCAGCCAGAGCTGCGTCAGCCTTTCCGAGCAGGAAGGCATCACGGAAATGCTCCATAGATCCGGCGCCACCGGAAGCGATAACGGGGATTCCGAGAGTTTCGGACAAGACTTTGAGGGCATCGTTTGCGTAGCCTGTTTTCACGCCGTCGTGAGCCATACTTGTAAACAGTATCTCACCGGCGCCACGGCTTTCGGCTTCGGTAGCCCATGCAAACAGTTCACGGTTGGTTGCGACACGACCGCCATTGAGATAGCAAATCCACTTGTCTTCAACCAAGTCCGCATCAATCGCACAGACGCATACCTGGGAGCCGAAATTCCCTGCAATTTCCTCAATCAGTTCCGGTCGCCTCAGGGCGGCAGAATTGACGGACACTTTATCTGCGCCTGCATTAAGGAGGGCGTCAACATCTGCAAGTTCATTAATTCCCCCGCCTACGGTAAACGGAATACTGATCTCTGCAGCGACTCGTCGTACAAGGTCGAGAAATGTTTTCCGTCCCTCGTGCGAGGCGGTAATATCGAGATAAACAAGTTCATCTGCGCCTTGTTCGCTGTATGCTTTTCCGAGTTCCACAGGGTCTCCGGCGTTGCGGAAATTAATAAAGTTTACGCCTTTCACCGTCATACCGTCTTTCACGTCAAGACAGGGGATTATTCTTTTTGCCAGCATTGTTTTATCTGTGATGATGAGTGACTTACTCAGCCGCAACAACACATTAAAAACAACTTCTTCCTAAGGATCGCTATTCGTTCCGATTCCGTCACATATGACGGCGTGGATATCGTAGACGCGTGCGACTTGTTTTTGGTCAGCGTTGATCGTTCCGGTTTCGCCGGATGTGATGGTGTGGATTTCGTAGACAGGGGCGACTTGTCGACCGGAGTACTGTTACTTCCTTTGCCGGTTTTGCCTAAGATTTTTAATATTAGCGCTTTCATATCGTTTATTTTTCTGCAAAGTTATGGGAAATATTTTTAATGAGCAAATTTTTCCAAAGAAAAAACCCATGTTTTACAACATATAATAATCTCAACACCCCAAATGAGGGCTCTGACAGGAGTTGCGGAAGTTCCGCAAGTCCCAGCGAGGGTTCGGACAGCCTTGCGGAAGTTCCGCAACTCCCCAGCGAGGGCTCGGACAGCCTTGCGGAAGTTCTGCAACTCCCAGCGAGGGTTCGGACAGCCTTGCGGAAGTTCTGCAACTCCCCAGCGAGGGTTCGGACAGCCTTGCGGAAGTTCTGCAAGTCCCAGCGAGGGTTCGGACATGGTATTGAGTGACACTCAATACCCCAAACGAGGGCTCGGACATGGCAGTGAGTGACACTTGACCGGTTTCCGGCGATAATTCGTAAAAAGTTTCGCTCTTACTTCCTATATAAAAAGATGTGAAACAGTATTGTGTATTATATAGACATGGCGTCTCCCGCATACATACGAGCGAGCGTACAATATATTAGCCGGGCAGAGAAGTATGTGTGCGCTAATAAAATATTTGATGCATCCAAGTTAATCATATTTTACCGGTATTTTGTTGCAAAATATCTATCATGAGAATTGGCAGATTAAATTATTTTTATGCGTTAAATCATGAAAAAAGCGAGAAAATTTTGCAGATCCAAAATTCTTTCATAAATTTGCCCCGCAATTGAAAAGTATAATAACAAATTTAATAACAGATTTTCATGTCAATCAACAAAGTAATCCTAATTGGAAACGTGGGCAAAGACCCGGAAGTTCGCTATTTCGACAATGGCGGCGCAGTCGCTAATTTCTCGCTCGCTACGACCGAACGCGGCTATAAACTTGCTAATGGTACGGAAGTGCCGGAAAAAACCGAATGGCACAATATCGTCCTCTGGCGAGGGTTAGCCGAAACCGCCGAGAAGTATATAAAAAAAGGCTCGAAGGTTTATATCGAGGGGAAAATACGCAGCCGATCATACGATGACGCAAGCGGTAACAAACGCTATGTGACCGAAATTTATGGTGATACGCTGGAAATGCTTGACCGTAAACCTGATGGCGCCGGCGGAAATCGTCCACCATTCCCCGAACCTCCCGCTTATTCCGGCAACCAGGCTCCGGCAACGCCTAAAAGTACGGTACAGAGCGCACCCGCAGACCTGGGTGGAGCATCCGGCGGAGAAGCGTCGGACGATTTGCCGTTCTAAATACCTTATATGGACCCCGACGGTATATTATTCTTTATCCCTGGTATTCAGATTAATCCGATTTCAGCCGGTGCGGTTATGGCGCTCTGCATTTCAGGGTTGCTTTTCTGCATCTCGGCTTTACTCTCGGCTTCTGAAAATGCCTTTTTTTCTCTTTCATCCAACGACAAACGTGAACTCGAAGACAGCAAAACGGCAAGAGATCTTACGGTCGTTTCGCTTTTGCAAATACCATGCCGCCTGCTTATCACCATACGGCTTTGGAACTTTTTCTTAAGTCTGGGAGCGGTAATGCTTTTCACATACGCTTTCCATCTGACATTCGATTTCACAGTGCCGCTTTCCTGCTTGATGCTGGAAATCGTTGTCATAGCCTTCCTGATACTGTTTTTCATGAAAATCCTGCCGAAAGTTTACATACAACGCCGCTCCCTGTCATTTGCAAGGACGATAGCGCCATACCTCAAAGCAGTTGTTAGCATCAGCCGTCCGGTTGCGACACTTCTGGAAAGTACTGTCCGGTTCGTGTTCTACGCTTCAAGGAAGAAGTCGAACGATGTTTTTGTCGAAGAACTCTCTAAAACCTCGGAATTGACGTCCGGCGAATTGACCGAAGAAAAAGAAATGTTTAAAGGTGTTATCGGACTTTACAATAAAACATCAAGCAGAATCATGACTGCGTGGATGGATGTTGCAGCGCTCAATATCAAGACAGAATTTCACGACGCAGTGCGATACGCTATAGAAACCGGATACTCGCGTATTCCGGTTTATGCAGGTACGACGGACGATATTAAAGGGGTTCTTTATGTAAAAGATTTATTGCCATATCTCGACCAACATGCCGAATTTCACTGGCAGAAAGTGATTCGACCTGCATACTTTGTGCCCGAAAACAAGAAGGTAAATGATTTACTTAAAGAATTTCGAGCCACAAAAACACATATAGCAATCGTGATTGATGAATTTGGAAGTTCGGTCGGTATCGTGACAATGGAGGATATTCTCGAAGAAATCGTTGGCGAAATCAACGATGAATACGATGAGGATGAGCATAAATTCATAAAGTTGAAGGACGGAAATTATATCTTCGATGCAAAGATCCTGCTCACGGACTTCTTCCGCGAGACCGGCATCAATCCTAAAACTTTCGGTCACTTGACGGACGAAGTTGACACCCTTGCCGGACTTATTCTCGAAATAAAATGTGATTTACCGAAGAAAAAAGAAGTAATCTCTTTTGGTAATTACAGTTTCCTTATTCTTGAAATAGACAGGAAACGTATTTTGAAAGTGAAGTTTTCGATTGTCGGCTGATGACGTTTAGTTTAGCAGCGAAAGTATATATTTGCCGTATTCCGTTTTGTCAAGTTCCGATCCGAGTTTTTCCAGTTGACGATTGTCAATCCAGCCTTTGCGCCATGCAATTTCTTCGATGCAGGCAACATAAAAGCCCTGTCGATTCTGGATCGTCGCTACAAAGTTACCGGCATCGAGCAGGCTGTCACAATTGCCCGTATCGAGCCATGCAAAACCGCGTCCGAAAATTTCTACCCTCAACTTTCCTTCATCAAGATAGGCGCGGTTGAGGTCGGTGATCTCATATTCTCCGCGTGCGGACGGTTTTAGTGTCTTAGCCCTTTCAACCACCGTGTTATCGTAAAAATACAGTCCGGGGACAGCGTAATTTGATCTTGGTTTTTCCGGTTTCTCTTCAATGGAAAGCACCTTGCCCGATTCGTCAAACTCCACAACCCCGTAAGCGCGCGGATCTTTAACGAAATACCCGAAAATGCAGGCGCCATCTTCTGTTGTACCGGCGCTTTTTAACATCTGGCTAAACCCTTGTCCGTAGAACACATTGTCGCCGAGGATAAGGCATGCGGGTGAGTTGCCGATAAAACGGTCGCCGAGAACAAAAGCCTGGGCAAGCCCGTTGGGCGTATGCTGTACGATGTAGTCAAACTTCATTCCGAGCGTTTCGCCCGAGCCGAGCAAATCGCGAAACATTGGCAAGTCGCGCGGCGTAGAGATAATCAAAACTTCGCGGATACCAGCCAGCATCAGGGTTGAGAGTGGATAGTAAATCATCGGCTTGTCATAGACCGGCATGATTTGTTTTGATATTGACTGTGAGAGAGGATACAGGCGTGTTGCACTTCCTCCGGCTAAAATGATTCCTTTCATCTGTTATTGTATTAATGGTTATCAAATAGTTTTTCCCCTTTGAATATCCCGTAATGACAAGCCTTTTTCATCTTTCGGCGACAATTTCATTACTGCTCGGTCAACGGGAAATTGAATAGCGATGTCGGGGTCGAAGCAATTAATCGTATGCTCGGTCGATGGTGAATATATGTTATCCACCTTGTAGGAAAATACCGCTGTATCGCTCAGGACGAGGAATCCGTGAGCAAATCCGCACGGAATGAAGAATTGAAGATGATTATCTTCCGAAAGTTCCATCGCCTCATATTGTCCGAAGGTCGGTGAGCCATCGCGAATATCTACCGCTATATCCCAGACTCTTCCTACAATTACATGCACAAGTTTCGCCTGTGCTGTTGCGCCTTCCTGATAGTGCAGCCCTCGAAAAACGCCGAACGAGGACTTTGATTCATTGTCCTGTATGAAATTGACCTTCCCCACCGTCTGTTCAAACTCGTCTTTCTTCCATGACTCCATAAAATAGCCGCGAGAATCTGCAAAGACTTTCGGCTCAATGACCCATAAACCGGAGATACTTAACTTAGTGAAATTCATATCTTCTTTAATATTGCTGCAAAAGTACGGAAAAAATAATTAATAATGGACAATGAATAATCAAAAATATTTTATACAAAAGAAAGTTCATGATTTTGGACAGAGAGCCAGAATCTCTATTGGAGTATTACAGTTGCCAACGAGTACGCCCACAATCTTTACTTCGGTGACGATAAAATACTTCCGTATCTAATCATCAAGAGATATTCTCGTACACACGGCATGAGCATGAGGTGTGTGGTGGAATAAATGAAGTGTCCACTCCTATTCATTTATCTCCATATATCATGCTATCAAGGGAAAATTAACCGGACACAGCGCTCGATTTACCGTTAACAACTAACCGCTATTAAACTTAAGTTCTTAATTCTTTACTCTTAGTTTAAGGATTTTCACCGTTGATTTTTCTATACGGAAACGGTTATCAATCCTGTGGTTTACTATCCAAGCGATGTTTTCCCCTGAGACTAAAACCCAAACGGTTTCCTTTTCCAAATGATTTACTTTATTGTTATTAAAGAAATCACTTAGCTTCTGAAAGCCACTCATACCGAATGGAACAAAACGATCACCGGTTCGCCAGCGGCGTAGTACGAGTGGGAATTGAAGTTTATCAAAATCGAGTACGGCAATGTTTTTTTGATGATTAATTTGTGATGTTTGTTTGTTTTCGGTGACAAATATTTCGATTTCAAGCGGATGTTTTAAATGATTACAGTGGTCTGTTATCAGATATTCCTCTTTATTGATATCAACAATGAGAGGAGAGATAACAAATTCATTGCGATCCCTTATAATCCGGAAAGATAGGGAGTAGAAAGTTTTTCCTGATTGAGAATCAATAGATTTACAGATGTCTGCGATAGTTTTGCTGCTAAATCCCAGGTCTTTGATGATTTCATATATTACGGAATGGGGAGAAGGACATTTCTTTAATAAAGGAATATTAATTGTTCCCTTTTCCTTGTCATATATAGTATGGATATGATCGTTGATAGCATGATCATATATTTTTGCGGCTTTTGCGATATTGTATGATGTGTTTAGGATACTGTTTTTCACGGAAGGGTTAATTGTTTCGAGTAAGGGCACTATTTGATTACGGATTTTGTTACGAGTAAATTCATCTTCAAGATTTGTGGAATCGGTTACGTAATTGAGGTTTGTTTGTTCTGCGTACTGCATTATTTCTGCTTTGGAAAGGCATAGCAGAGGACGGATAATGTTATTGTTCTTTGGTTTTATACCTGTTAGTCCATGTATTCCTGTTCCTCGAATCATATTCAGGATAAATGTTTCGATACTGTCATCGCTGTGATGTGCAACTGCTATTGCGTCAGCCTTTTCCTTGCATCGGATTTCCTCAAACCATTCATAGCGAAGGTTACGCGCCGCCATTTCTACAGATATTTTCTTTTCTTTGGCAATCTGTAGAGTATTGAACGATTTGCACAGAAATGGGATTTGCAATGTTTTCGCAAATACTTCGGAAAAGTTTTTATCACGTTCCGATTCATCACCTCTGAGATTAAAATTACAATGTGCGGCGATGCAATTATATCCGAGTTTGTGAAGGGAATCGAGTAAGACTACGGAATCGGCGCCTCCGCTAACCCCAACGATAACTTTTTCTTCTGCTTGCAAAAGTTTTTCATTTGCAATATATTTTTCTATTCGTTTTAAAATCACGGGTTTAACTTTAATGTAGTTTTTGATAAATTTCCCAGATTATGATTCCCGCCGAAACAGAGACATTTAGAGAATGTTTTGTTCCGTATTGAGGTATTTCGATACATGTATCGCAAACATCCATTACCGGTTGTGCGATACCTTTTACTTCATTCCCGAATATGACTGCCAATTTGTTACATGTTGGATTAAACTTTGCCGGATTAATACTATTTTCAGCCTGTTCTGCCGCTGCTATACCGTATCCTTTTTCTTTCAGGTCATTTATTGCATCGAGAGTGTTCTGATAATACTTCCATGAAACGGAATCTTCCGCGCCCAGTGCCGTTTTATGTATTTCTGCGGAAGGAGGTGTTGATGTAATCCCGCAAAGGAAAATTTGTTCAACAAGGAATGCATCGCACGTTCTGAAAACCGATCCGACATTGTGCAAACTCCGAACATTATCAAGGACAACTGTTAGCGGTATTTTATTTGCCTCTTTAAATTCAGTTATTTCCAATCGTTTAAGTTCTGTAATCTTAAGTTTTCTCATTTAATTTACTTGTTTCTTGTCAAAGGTATATATTTTTTATGAGACTACAATTTTTTCTTAAACAAATTATTTTTGCAGTATTAAATTATTTAATGTAAATTTGCGAAGTTATTTTTGAATTAAACGGGTTTTTTATGAATACTATTACACAAAGAATACATTTGTCAGATCGTTTGCTTATTGTTGATGATGAGGACGATATCCTTGAAATTTTGCGATTTAATCTTGAAAGTGAAGGTTATGAGGTTGACACTGCCACGTCTGGGGAAGAGGCTATAGAGAAATTGACTCCGGAACATCGTCTTATTTTGCTCGATGTCATGATGGATGGTATGTCTGGATACCATGTTGCCGAACAGTTGCGGAGTAATAACATCCTGACACCTATTATCTTCCTCACCGCCAAGAATACTGAAAACGATATGCTGACCGGTTTTTCCGTTGGCGCGGATGATTATATTGCCAAACCGTTTTCGGTTAAGGAAGTTATTGCCCGTGTTAAGGCTATCGTCAGACGGAATTACGAAACATTTCCTGCAGAAAAGGAAAAGTTAAATATAATTTCATTTAAGGGATTGGTTCTTAACACTATTACAAAAGTTTTGGAAATAGATGGTAAAGTTGTTGTCCTGACCAAGAAAGAGTTTGAAATATTGCACATTCTTATGAACGATCCGGAAAGGATTTTCACGAGGGATGAAATTCTTGAAATGGTATGGAAGAATGAGACATACGTTTTGGAACGTACGGTTGACGTTCATATAACGAGGTTGCGCAAGAAGTTAGGTATCTATGGCACGTATATTTCCAATCGAGCCGGATATGGTTATTATTTTGATAATAAGAATTGATAAAGGGAGTAATTGAAGATAAAAAATAAAATCTGTTTATTATTACTTGCTTACTGTCTTATGACGGTATTTGTCGCCTTGTCTGATTCCGTGATATATGCCTATGAATTTAGCACTAATTATATTGAAAAATCACCAATACCTAAAAATTGATTAGCACAATCGTGGTTATATATTCAGTTTTCCAGAAAATATTTTACTATTTTCAAATAAAATATTGCTATTTCAAAAAATATCCGTACCTTTGCAGTCCCAAAATCGAAAATTTAGACAAGAAATATTAAAAGAAAAATTTGTAAAATGCCTACAATTCAGCAATTAGTAAGAAAAGGAAGGAAGACTTTGGTAGAAAAAGGCAAATCCCCGGCGCTTGACTCCTGCCCGCAACGTCGCGGCGTCTGCGTGAGGGTTTATACCACAACTCCCAAAAAACCTAATTCCGCAATGCGTAAAGTAGCCAGGGTGCGTTTGACAAGTTCGAAAGAAGTGAACGCTTACATTCCGGGAGAAGGTCACAATCTTCAGGAACACTCCATCGTGTTAGTGCGTGGCGGTCGTGTCAAAGACCTTCCAGGTGTACGTTATCACATCGTTCGTGGAACTCTCGACACCGCAGGCGTAAACGGACGTACTCAACGCCGTTCAAAATACGGTACCAAACGTCCGAAAGCGGGTAAAGCAGCTCCTGCAAAATCGAAAAAGTAAAAAAACGGTTGAGTAAATGGATTCATAAGAATCTGTTGAAGACCCAAGTTTAACAACCAAAATTATTTTTAAAAATGAGAAAAGCAAAACCAAAGAAAAGACAGGTTCTTCCAGATCCTGTGTTTGGAGACAAGACGGTTACGAAATTCGTAAACCATTTGATGTATGACGGCAAAAAAAGTATCGCTTTCAGCATCTTCTACACTGCATTGGACAAGGTGAAAACCAAACTTGCCAATGAAGCGAAATCACCTCTCGAAATCTGGAAGCAAGCACTGGATAACATCACCCCGCTTGTTGAAGTAAAATCACGCCGTATTGGCGGCGCTACGTTTCAGGTTCCTACTGAAATTCGTCCTGACCGCAAAGAATCTATCTCCATGAAAAACCTGATAGCGTACTCACGTAAGCGCAACGGTAAATCAATGGCAGATAAACTCTCCGCTGAAATCGTCGATGCCTTCAATAATCAAGGTGGAGCCTTCAAACGTAAGGAAGATATGCACCGCATGGCAGAAGCCAACCGCGCTTTCGCACACTTCCGTTTCTAAATCTTTAAAATATGGCATTAGGTTCAGATAATTTATTAAAATTCACAAGAAACCTTGGCATCATGGCTCACATTGATGCCGGTAAAACTACAACTTCGGAACGTATCCTGTATTACACAGGGCTTACTCACAAGATAGGCGAAGTTCATGACGGAGCAGCCACGATGGACTGGATGGAGCAGGAGCAGGAGCGCGGAATCACTATTACATCCGCTGCCACTACCGCCAACTGGAAATATCTGGATGAGACATACAAAATCAACTTGATTGATACTCCGGGACACGTAGACTTTACGGTCGAAGTAGAGCGTTCACTTCGTATTCTTGACGGAGCGGTCGCTACATTCTGTGCGGTTGGTGGCGTAGAGCCTCAATCGGAAACGGTTTGGCGTCAGGCGGATAAATATCACGTTCCCCGCATCGGTTATGTTAATAAGATGGACCGTTCGGGAGCGAACTTCTTTGAAGTCGTACGCCAGGTAAAGGAAGTTCTGGGAGCAAATCCATGTCCTATACAGATTCCTATCGGGGCAGAAGAAAAGTTCCGCGGAATTGTCGATTTGATTAAAATGAAGGCGCTTTATTGGCATGACGAAACAATGGGAGCCGATTATTCCACAGAGGAAATCCCTGCCGAATATGTTTCGGAAGCGCAGGAATGGCGTGATAAAATGCTTGAAACGCTTGCTGAGGTTGACGATAAGTTGATGGAAAAATATTTTGACGCACCGGACACAATTACTGAGGAAGAAATCCGTGCAGCCATACGCAAAGGCACGCTGTCGATGGAAATTAACCCTATGATTTGCGGCTCGTCGTTCAAGAACAAGGGCGTTCAGCCTCTGCTTGACGCTGCTTGCGCGTACCTTCCAAGTCCGGTTGACACGTCTGCGACCGAAGGTGTTTCACCTGACGATCAGGAAGAGAAGATAGTTCGTCACCCAAGTGCATCGGAGCCATTTTGCGCACTTGCGTTTAAGATAGCGACTGACCCGTATGTCGGGCGTCTTTGCTTCTTTCGCGTTTACTCTGGTGAGCTTGAAGCCGGATCTTACGTTTACAATACCCGTTCCGGTAAAAAAGAACGCATATCCCGTTTGTTTCAGATGCACTCCAACAAGCAAAATCCAAAAGAATTTATTGGTTGCGGAGACATAGGAGCCGGTGTAGGGTTCAAAGACATTCGCACAGGTGATACACTTTGTGATGAGAATCATCCGATAGTTCTTGAATCTATGGACTTTCCCGAGCCTGTTATTGGTATTGCTGTTGAACCGAAAACACAGAAAGACCTTGATAAGCTTGGCATCGGATTAGGCAAACTTGCGGAAGAAGATCCGACCTTTACCGTCAAAACCGACGAAGAAACAGGGCAGACTATTATTTCCGGCATGGGTGAGTTGCATCTTGAAATCATCATCGACCGTTTGAGACGCGAATTTAAGGTAGAATGTAATCAAGGTCGTCCACAGGTATCCTACAAGGAATCTATAACCAAGCAGGTTGATTTGCGTGAAGTCTATAAGAAACAGACCGGTGGTCGCGGTAAATTTGCAGATATTATTGTAAAGGTAGGACCTGCTGATGCGGACTTTGAGGGAGAGTTACAATTTGTAGACGAAGTAAAGGGAGGTAATATTCCGAAAGAATACATACCTTCTATACAGAAAGGTTTCCAGCGTGCGATGAAAAATGGCGTTTTGGCGGGTTATGCACTTGATAAATTGAAAGTAATCGTTGTTGACGGATCATTTCATCCGGTGGACTCCGATCAACTGTCATTTGAGATCTGCGCGATGCAAGCATTCAAGAGCGCATGCGAAAAAGCGGGACCTGTTTTGAAGGAACCGATTATGAAAATAGAAGTAATCACCCCTGAAGAAAGTATGGGCGACGTGATAGGCGACCTCAACAAGCGCCGCGGACAGGTAGAAGGCATGGATACCAGCCGTACGGGAGCGAGGATTGTTAAATCCCACGCACCGCTGGCGGAAATGTTCGGTTATGTAACAGCCCTTCGCACAATCACGTCGGGACGTGCAACGAGCACGATGTCCTTCTCTCATTACGAGGAAGTATCTCCGTCAATTACACGCGCGGTACTGACTGAAGTAAAGGGAAGGGTGGACTTGATAAAGTAACATACAATAGTTTCATATAGTAAAATTGTTCGAAGTACGGAGGGTGTGATACTCTCCGTACTTTTTTATTAAGATTCAAAAGATACAGTCACATAGATTTTGGTAGATCCAACGCATTGCGTAATTTTGCCATGTCCTGTCCTGCTATAAGTATATAGATAAAAAACATAACAAAAGGGGCAATCTGAAAAAGATTGCCCTCTCTCTATTATAGTTAGGAAAATGACTTTCTTACCGCTTCACTACCTTCAACGTTTTACCGTTGACATGAACGAGGTAAACTCCTTTCGGAAAATTACCTGCCGCGACAGATTCACCACCTTCAACGGTTTGCTGTAATACCGTTCGACCACTAAGATCGGTTACCGTTACCTCTGTCGGAGCAGTGATGCCGTTGATGCGGAAACTTTCCGTGACAGGATTTGGATAAACATTTATACTGCTTCCCACTGTCGGTAATTCTATTGCCGAAGGAATATATGCCTTAATCTCTTTGAAATTCTTCCATGTTGTTGCGGCTTTGTACTTTTCAACGGAACTTGCGGGAACGTAAAGCGTGACGTTACTTAAATAAACGTGATTAAATACATTGTTGTTTATGCTTTGCGGCGTTGAATTTAGATTGGTAACCGAAGTCAATCCGCTGCAACCGTCAAAAGCAAAATCTCCAATACTTGTTACACTTTCTGGAATAGTAATTTCAGTCAGACTGCTGCAACCGAGAAAAGCAGCATATTCAATACTTGTCACACTGTTTCCAATAGTAATTGAAGTCAAACCTGTGCAACTGGAAAAAGCAAACTCTCCAATACTTGTTACACTGTTTCCAATAGTAACTGAAGTCAAACCTGTGCAACTGGAAAAAACCCTCTCTCCGATACTTGTTACACTGTTGGGAACAGTAACGGAAGTTAGTCCGTCGCAACCGGAAAAAGTATAATCTCCAATACTTGTTACACCGTTGGGAATAGTAACTGAAGTCAGTCTGCTGCAATTGGAAAAAGCAAACGATCCAATACTTGTTACACTGTTGGGAATAGTAACGGTAGTTAGTCCGCTGCAATCGGCAAAAGCCCCATCTTCAATACTTGTTACACTTTCTGGAATGGTAACGGAAGTTAGAGCATAGCAATCGGAAAAAGCCCAATTTCCAATACTTGTTACAATGTTGGGAATAGTAATCGAAGTTAGAGCGTAGCACTCGTAAAAAGCATAACCTCCAATACTTGTTACAATGTTTGGAATGGTAACGGCAGTTAATTTGCTGCAACCGTAAAAAGTCCCCTCTCCAATACTTGTTACACTGCTGGGAATAGTAACGGAAGTAAGTTTGCTGCAACCGCGAAAAGCATACGTTCCAATACCTGTTACACTGTTGGGAATAGTAATATCAGTCAAACTGCTGCAATTAAAAAAAGCATACGTTCTAATACTTGTTACACTGTTTGGAATAGTAATATCAGTCAAAATACTGAAGCCGTTAAAAGCATAATTTCCAATCCTTGTCACGCCCTCCCCAATTACGACCGTTCTAATTGAAGACTTGTAAGCATACCATGGAGAAATACCAAGATTGGAATCCGGTATCGCTCCCTCTCCGCTAATCGTTAATGTATTGCCCTCAATTATCCAGGTTAACGTACCTACTGTCCCGCTATCAGCGAAACTCACTGCGCTCAACATGAAGAGCGCGATTAATGTTAAGATAAACTTTTTCATTTTTGTAATAAATTAATGTTATTTGTAAATAAAATTTGATTGTTTCTTTTTCTCAAATAATCAAACCTCTTCAGGGGAGAGGTTAAAACTGGCATCGGTGAAGGTGCGGGGAACCCACACGGCGAAGTAAGCGTAAAACAAAAAGTTGTTTGAGCGCGAAGCGCGAGTTCTTTTTGTTTAGCGAACGAGCCGATTGTGGGTCGCACCGCAGCCGCAGCCTTGATTTTTTGTGTTACTTTTTTATCAAGAAAAAAGTAACGAAGAAAGGACGTTAAAGACAACATCATAGTTCAGACAAATCTCTTAATAATAAATGTGACTGTCTTCGAGCCTTTGTATGCGCCGATTCCATGAATAGTGCACTGCGCGTTACCGACCTCGACATTGTCCTTAAAGGACAGGTTATAGTCTTTGCCGAGTTCGAGGCGGAAGGTTTTCTTGTTGGTCGGATAAAGCACGAGCGGCGTCGGAGTGATCGCGTATCCGCTATAAACCTGATTCGGAATTTCTTCCGGCTCGCAATGTGCGATGTCATGTTTGACACGGTGATTGTGGCTGTTGAAATATGTCACCTCACGATTAAGTTCGGCGACAAATTCACCTGTCACACTGTATCCGTTGAGTGCGCCGTAAGCGTCAATCAATTCTACCATACTGCGGTAGGTTGTATCGACTTTCTTACGTACGTCGCGAAGATTTTCCTGCGGACGGGACGCCCATTCCTTATTCCTAAGAATGAACGTTTCTTCAAACTGTGTCTGGGCATCGGAAATTTCAAACACCCATCCGTCAAGGCTAAGCAGTTCGACATCGGCGGCATAAGTCGTCCTCAGGTCGTTAAGCAGTACCTTTACTGCAGCCGATTCATCTTCGTACGGCTTGTTCTCGATCTCGCCCCGGAATGATTTCATTCGCAGTGAGAGTCTCTTCGCCGCCTCAACCATCTTGGGATTGTAGTGGTGAAGGGCGGATTCAATAGCGGCGTTTAATCCGACAATGTTCCGGTCGAGCCGCTTATCGATCTCTTCAAGTTGCTCGGTGTAGGGGCTGCTTCTGACGACATCGACGAGTTTACTTTCGAGTTCGACGGCGGTGTTAAATTCTCCCATCCGGTCGGCAACGATGTTTACTATTGCCGGATTCGATGAGATCAACTTTTGCGCAAGGCTGATAAATTGAAAATGAGTTTCGTTGCGCAAACTTCCTGAGTAAATTTTTAGAATTTTCATAATTCTGGGTTTAAATTAAATGATACTTGTTTTGTGAAAGGAATAAAAACGTTTTGAAAACGTCCTGACGTCTTTGGGAAAGAATAAAAACGTTTTGAAAGCGTCCTGACGTCTTCGGGAAAGAATAAAAACGTTTTGAAAACGTCCTGACGTCTTCGGGAAAGAATAAAAACGTTTTGAAAGCGTCCTGACGTCTTCGAGAAAGAATAAAAACGTTTTGAAAACGTCCTGACGTCTTCGGGAAGGAATCAAAACGTTTTGAAAATGTCCTGAAGTCTCTGGGAAGAAATAAAAACGTTTTGAAAACGTCCTGAAGTCTCCGGGAAGAAATAAGAATATTTTGAAAAAGTCTCGGAAATACTCCCTCCCTTAGTAAATACTTTAGGAAATATTTCTGAACTTTCTTGTGTATTAAAATTTTTTTTATTATCTCACGCCTGCCTGCGTGCGCGTAATATATAAGGTATGAATAGGTGCAAGTGTGTGTGTGTGTGTGTTAACAAAATATTTGACACCACCAAATTATTGGCGGTATTTCCTGAAAAAACTTTGC
>JAISYU010000117.1 GCA_031269685.1 Dysgonamonadaceae bacterium
AAATTTATGATGTTGCCTCACGAGACTGTATCATAAGATGCCACAAAGTTATACATAAAAATTATATTGCAAATACTTTTTACTGTGAAAACTTCACTTTTAAATAAGAATAACATAAACCTCCCTTATATTAACTAATTTTAAGATAAAAACAGGTTGTTATTGACATTTTTCCGAAGGGTGTCTGCCGGTTGCAGTGGTTACCACCAAATTTGTTTACCATTTTCGTATGTGAAGATTCTTTCTTCGACACCTCTTGTGAGGTCGTGGAGGATAAACAATGCGTTTTGGGGACAGTTTTCGAATTCGATGAAGATATTGTTTGCCTGCTTTTTCCCGAGGGAGTTCCAACGGTTGTTGTCCCAGTAACTTAATTCGTAAGTGTCGTCCCAGGTTACGCCGTTGCCGTCGCATTTGGGTATATAAAGGATACGGTCGATATTGACCGGCGAGCCGAAGTCAAGTCCCGCCCAACCTCCGGAAGGCTCGACAATATCAAGGAAGGTAACGGGGTCGCTGTCGAAGAGTCGTTCGGGCTTGCAGTAAGGATGGTCGCCGGTTGTTCCGATAACCTTGCCATTGCCGGTTATGTTTTCTCCTTTGCTGAAGAAGTAAATTTCTGCCATCGCTCCGTGTCCTTTCGGTGCGGAAAGATGCCTCCAATAGCGGTATTTCTGCGTTTGACCAAGCAGGATTTCGTCTGATTCCGTTCCGTGTCTGTTGATTGTATGGACGGTGATTGCGTCGCTGAAGTCGGCGCGGTTTGCTGCCTGGAATTTTCCTCCGATTGTGCGTTGAGCATCCATGGAAGTGAAATACATGGCGGGATGTTTCCGGTATAATTTAAGTGTTTGCCGGTTTTTTGTGTCCGGGATTACAGGTTTTATTTCGCCTCTTAATGTCAAAATAAACGGTTCGGCGAGAGGCTCAATTCCTTTCTGTGTATAAACGAGCGGCAAATAGACTGCGTCGCGTCCCATTTTTTCAAACTGCGCCTTTTTGCCGTTAATTTTTCCGTAATGAACGGGAAACCATTCTTTATTGTCAAAAACAGCGAGGTATGCGTACCTGTTATCTGTTTGTTTTATCGGGATTTCCAGATTGTCTGTCTGCTGGTACTCGTCGGTAACGTCTTTTATGCAGATATTTTTTAACCATTCGGGGACAGTTTTTTCTTTATTGTTCAGTTTTACCATTTCGGGGTTGATGGCGTAGCAATATCTGAAAACTTTAGCGAGAGGCAGGTTGAGGATGGCGTTCGCTCCTGAGAAGTGCATGCCTTCAAAGGGTCTGTTTTTGCCGGAATTGTCCAGCACGACACACCATGAATGTCCGGTTTTACGGTTTGGCCACTGGGGAGTGAAATCCGTCATCACCGGAATTCCTTTTGCCCTCATGACGGCTGCTGCTGCGACGCTTAAATCGTCGCAGTCCTTTTTCTTAGGCGTGGAGAGCAATGTGTTCATTCGACGGAGAGGGATTATTGCCGCATTAACTGTCGTTTTCGGTTGGTTTGCCGAAAGCGTGAGATTAACTTTGTCGCACGCCCAGTATGCGGAATGGTTGGAGTGGGAACTTAACGGCAGATACTGCAAATCACCGTATTCGGACGCCGAGAGATATTCCCGCCAGTTATCCAAAGTCTGGAATTCGCAAATCTTATACGGTAACAAATATTCGCAAAAATCGTCGAAAGTTAGATGGCGGGCGTAGTCGCCGTTTTGCCACAAATCAAAAGCGCTGTCTATATTCTTAAGCAGATAATCAGCCTTTATTACCTGCAAATCATAAACGGAACCCGGCTTTGCACCGAACTTAAGACCGATAGAATCAAAGGCGGCGCTGATTTCTTCGGAACTTTTGCCGACGTAACGTTTTGTTAATGAATCGACGGCGTCGTAATACTGTTCAAGTCCGTTGCCTGCGTATGAAAAATGTCCTGCCATATTGCCAATCAAAAACTCGGCGGCGCGAAGTTTCAGGGAATCGGATTCTTTGGAATAATGAGCAAGAACTTTCTGCAACTCACGGCGATTTGTACCTGCAATAATCAGCGATTCTTCCCAATAACCGGCATCTTTGGTGCATGACGGAAAAACAGTACATAAAAGCAGCAACAAATAGATTTTATATGGTTTATTCATAATAAGATGTTTTTTATCAAAGCCTTTCGCGGCTGTTTCATTAGATCGCAACTGCCGTTCAATGGCTTTTGTTTTGATGTATAGATATGAGACAGGGTGCAAATATAAGAAAAATACCGTGAATATTTGCAGTATTTTTATGGGTATTCCTTCCCAGTCATATACAAGTATTTTGTTACACATTAATGCATCTTCTCCTTTTTTTGTAAAATCATAAAAATAATTATCGCTATATAATGCATAAATGTAATTATCATTGCAAGTTAGAGACATAAAACCTAACTTAGATTTAACCGAAAAAGAAGGAATATTATTGTTAATTGATATTAAAGGAGTAATACCTGTGAATTGTTTAACTAATTTTATATGTTTTAAATCGCTATAATCATATATTTCAATGGCTTCTCCAGACATAAAAGCCCAAGCAAATCGTTTGTTTTTTCTAGA
>JAISYU010000008.1 GCA_031269685.1 Dysgonamonadaceae bacterium
TTTCGGGCAGGCTCGCGTAACCGTCCGGCAGGAAGCAATGAGTCAAGGTGCAAGGGGCGGTTGATGTCGATAAGAAGGATTGAAAGAGAAGGTTTTACGTATCTATGCTGGAAAGCGTCGTCGAGCAATATAACTTCGGGTCGGATGCTTTCCGGCAATGATAACAGTCGGCGGATGCCACGCCTGCGGTTAGCGTCGACGGCGACTGTGACTTCAGGGTATTTTCTATAAATAAGGTACGGCTCGTCGCCCAAAATGCGGCTGTTAGATTTATCGCCCGCAATAACGAATCCGCCTCCGCGACGACCGTATCCCCTGCTCAGGACGGCGATTCGTAAACGATTCCCTAAAAGTCGGATAAGGTATTCGATATGTGGAGTCTTGCCGGTGCCGCCGACAGTAAGGTTGCCGACAGATATAACCGGTACGCGGAAACTTTCCGAAGGCAATATGCGCCAGTCAAAAAGCCTGTTGCGCAACAAGATAACCATACCGTAGAACCACGAAACCGGCGACAGGAATAAACGAATAATATTATTTCCCACAACAAATAACTCAAAATATAAAGTGCAAATGTATCGCTATTTTTTGAAATTCAAAAGAAATGTAGTAATTTTGAAGCCGAATTTTAATAGATTTTTTTATGATTTATCCTGAAAACCTGAAGTACTCCAACGACCACGAATGGTTGAAAATAGAAGGCAATGAAGCCTTTACAGGTATTACCGATTTCGCACAAAGTGAACTCGGAGAAATAGTATTCGTCGACGTCAATACGGTCGGCGAAAGACTCAGTAAAAACGACGTTTTCGGTTCCGTCGAAGCCGTCAAAACCGTATCAGACCTGCTGCTGCCCATCAGCGGAGAAATTCTCGAACTGAACGAGAAACTCGAAAGTATGCCAGAACTCGTGAACTCCGACCCATACGGCGACGGGTGGATTGCCCGAATCTCGATAGATAATCCCGCCGAACTCGAAGACCTGATGACCGCCGACCAATATCGCTCCTTTATCGGAAAGTGAAATGAAGGCAAAAGTCAGTATAATAATGGGTAGCACGTCCGATTTATCCGTAATGGAAAAAGCGGCAAGTCTGCTTAACGAGCTCGAAATCCCGTTTGAAATGCATGCCCTTTCCGCGCATCGGACACCCAAAGAAGTCGAAGAGTTTGCCAAAAACGCTTCCCAAAAAGGTATCGAAGTCATAATAGCGGCTGCCGGAATGGCTGCCGCTTTGCCAGGCGTGATAGCGGCTAATACAACGCTGCCCGTGATAGGTGTGCCGATCAAAGGCGATGCACTCGACGGACTCGACGCACTTTATTCAATAGTCCAAATGCCTCCCGGAATCCCCGTCGCAACAGTCGGAATCAACGCCGCACTTAACGCCGCAATCATAGCAGCCCAAATCCTTGCCCTGAAAGATGAAAAGATTCTCCAGAAACTTATCTCCTACAAGGAAGACCTGAAAAAGAAAATCGTAAAGGCTAACGACTTGCTAAAAGAATTTTCCTGCAAGTACAAGACAAATTAATCCAATCACGCCGAATGAAGCCCGCACGACGCAAATCATCGACTGTGCACATCGGAAAAATCGCAATCGGAGGCGATAACCCCATACGAATACAGTCCATGACAAACACCTCGACAATGGATACGCAAGCGTCCATCAGCCAGTGCATGAGCATCATAAATGCCGGAGGAGAACTCGTAAGACTTACAGCACAAGGCGTCAAAGAAGCCCAAAACCTTCAAAATATTCGCGCAGAATTACGGAAAATAAACTATGAAACACCAATCATAGCCGATATTCATTTCAATATAAACGCCGCAATAACAGCCGCCAAAGCAGTCGATAAAGTCAGAATAAACCCCGGTAACTTCGTCGATGCCCACCTCAATATCGGAAAACCCGACTTTTCGGAAATAGAATATCAACAGGGAATAAATAAAATACGCAGCAAACTCATCCCATTCCTCAATGTCTGCAAAGAACACAACACCGCTGTCAGAATAGGCGTCAATCATGGTTCCCTCTCAGACCGGATAATGTCCAAATACGGCGATACTGTCGACGGAATGGTCGAATCATGCATGGAATATCTGCGGATATGTATCGAAGAAGATTTCCGTGAAGTCGTAGTATCAATGAAAGCATCATCGGTCCGCGTAATGGTCGAAAGCGTAAGGCTACTTGTAAGAAAAATGGACGAAGAAGGTATGGAATTCCCAATTCATCTCGGTGTAACAGAAGCAAGCGACGGCGAAGACGGACGAATAAAATCCGCTGTCGGTATCGGCGTCTTACTGTACGAAGGAATAGGAGATACCATCAGAGTTTCACTTTCCGAAGCCCCCGAAAACGAAATCCCAGTCGCAAAAGCATTAATAAATTACATTCACGGCAATAATACAAAGGATGCCCAACAAATAAACCTTCCCCAAAATGCGGAAACACGAAAAGTCCCAATAGTTATTGCAGATTATTCCAACGCCAAACATTATCAAGGTAACACCGAAATACCCCCAGACATCATCTATCGAGGCAGTAACTATTTATTAAATATCCCACAGGAAATAAAAGAACTCGACATGTTCGAAATAATATATCCCCAAGATATTAATCCCGATACCTTCAATAGATTAAAACAATTCCCCAAAATAAAAGTAATCCTGTCAGCAGAAAATTTCCATGAACAGAAAATCGCTTTCCTCCAACTGAAAAATAAACAAATACCCAATCAAATCATCATCCACCGTAAATATTCCGAACCCGACGCCGACACCTTCCGGCTAAAAGCAGCAGCCGATTGCGGATACTTCTTCCTCCAAGGACTCGCCGACGGAATTTTTCTCCAAAATACAGCAGGTAACATCTCACCCGAAACAGTATACTTATGCTCATTCGGAATCTTACAAGCCGCAGAAGCAAGAATCACAAAAACAGAATATATCGCTTGCCCAGGCTGCGGACGTACCCTGTTCGACCTGCAAAATACCCTCAAACAAGTCAAAGAGGCTACAAAACACCTCAAAGGCTTAAAAATAGGCGTAATGGGGTGCATCGTAAACGGTCCGGGAGAAATGGCTGGCGCCGATTACGGTTACGTAGGTGCAGGAAGCGGAAAAATAAGCCTTTACAAAGGAAAAGAATGTATAAAAAAGAATATCCCAGAAGCAGACGCAATAAAAGAACTGCTTAAAGTAATTCAAAAATGAAAAAAATAGGTCTGCTTTCAGACTCTCATGGTACCTTCGATGTGAAATTCCAAGAATACTTCACAGGATGCGATGAGATATGGCACGCAGGTGATATTGGCAGCGAAGAAGTACTCCACAAACTGCAAACGATTGCTGAAGTGAGAGCAGTGCATGGAAATATCGACGTGACGGCAATTCGACGGAAATGTCCCGAAATGTTGCGCTTCCGAATAGAAGAAGTCGATGTGATGATGACACATATCGGCGGTTATCCCAACCATTACAATCCGCAAATAAGACAACAGATAATCATACATCGCCCGAAACTGTTTATCTGCGGACATTCTCATATCCTTCGCGTAATGTACGACAGGCGATTCGATATGTTATACCTCAATCCAGGCGAATCGCAAAAGCATCCGCGTAACGGCAAAAGAACCCTGTTGAGATTTACAATAAATAAGGAAAATATCAAAGACATGGAAGTGATAGAATTTCATTGATAGGATAATACTAAGTGGCAAATCGTAAACTTTATCCCGATTAACATTATTAACTATCCATCTGCGGAATTAAAAAAATCACAGTTAAGGAAAAAAGTTGTATCTTTGCGGCATAAATAATTGATATGAAGATGAAGAAAAGAATACAAGTTGGATTAGAACACATCCGAAAAATAAAATGCTAAAAAAATGAAAACAGCAATTATCTACACATCCAAACACGGAACAACTGCCAAAGTTGTACAAATGATTGCGGAACGATTAACCGGTAGTCAGGTCTCAATCATTGACCTGAAAAAAGACAAACATCCCGACATCAATTCATTTGACGGGATTATTCTGGGAACATCCATTTATGCAAGCGCATCGTCGAAGAGAATGCAACGTTTTTGTAAGGACAACATCGAAACATTGAAACAGAAGCGATTGGCATTATTTGTTTGCGGAATGGAGCCAGACAGTGTCAAACAGCAACAGGAATTGGCAAACGCCTGTCCGCAAGAATTGTACGAACATGCTGTATCC
>JAISYU010000024.1 GCA_031269685.1 Dysgonamonadaceae bacterium
AAATCCAAACGTTTGGGAAACATTTCGACGTCTTCGGGAAGAAATAAAAATATTTTGAAAAAGTCTCGGCAATATTCCCTGCTCTTAGGAAATATTTCTGAACTTTCTTGCGTATTAAATATTTTTTATTATCTCGCGCCCGCGTAATATATAAGGTATGAATAGGTGCGAGTGTGTGTGTGTGTGTGTGTGTGTGTGTGTGTGTGTGTGTGTGTGTGTGTGTGTGTTAACAAAATATTTGACATAT
Source organism: Dysgonamonadaceae bacterium (assembly GCA_031269685.1). GTDB lineage: Bacteria > Bacteroidota > Bacteroidia > Bacteroidales > Azobacteroidaceae > Azobacteroides. The sequence continues at coordinate 248 of JAISYU010000024.1, forward strand.
CCAAATCATGCTCTGATTTAGAACTGACAATGCCTGACGTTATCAAGTACTTTTCCGTATTCGGCATCCTATTTATAATACTATATTTGACTTCTGTCTTCATAGCGGCGGCAAAGATACGTACTTTTTTTGAATAAACAATAGGTTTAGTATATTTTTCTGAAAAAAATATTGTTTGTGTACACGTAATGTTTGCTTTTTATCTATTCTTACTACTTTTTACTTAAAGCAAATACTGTATATAATGTAAATTCTTCTCTCTTTTGTCATGTTTTTTACCTTTTTGTCTGTATAATTATGGCAGGATGTGAGATAATGATTATCTTTGCAGGGAATTTAGTTAGGGTATATTTTAAGTAATCTATAAATTATTTGTTAAGTTATTATGGATATTGCTATTGTAGTTGTTTTATGCCTTGTCGGGATTCTGTTGATCCTGGCAGAGATTTTCCTGATTCCGGGAGTGACGATTGCCGGAGTCGGTGGTGTTTTGTTTTCTGTGGCAGGAGTTTATTTCGCCTTCAGCGGTCTCGGTAGCGTTGCCGGAGTGTGTACCCTGGTTGCGATGATTATTGTGGTCGGCATCCTGTTTGTCGTTCTGGTTAAATCCCGTGCGCTTGATGCTATTTCCCTGCAAACGGATATTCTGTCAACTGTCGCGGATAATTTGCCGATTGTTAGAACAGGCGATGAGGGTGAGACCGTTTCGAGGCTCAATCCCGTGGGGAAGATACGCGTGAACGGATTTATCATTGAGGCGCGTACCTTAGGAGAATTTATGGACGAAGGAACCGACATCGTGGTCTTTAGTGTTTTACTGGGTCAGATCTTTGTCAAGGAAAAGGTTTAGGTTTTTCTGCTTAGTCTATCTTTGGTAAATCTTTTCGGTCTCCGATGATCCGTCTGTGTAGATTACCTGTTTGATAATGATTCCCTTGTCGTTTCCTGTCTTTTCCCGTCCGAGCAGATCATAATATCTGACGGTTCGGATGGTTTTTTGTTTGCCTGTGGTAATTTCACCGATCTTATTACCGGTTTCGTAAATGGCTTTCAGTTTAATGTCATCGTTGAGAGTGGCTGCATATTCACGGTCGGTGATAATCTGTACGTTGTTGGCGTTATCGGTTGCAAGCATGTTTAACGTAAAAAGGAGGTCGGAACTGCTGAGTCCGTGCTGATGCACTTCCACAGCGACGGTATTTTCGCCGTTCACTAGCAGGTTTTCAGGTACATTGAAGGAAGCCGTAGCCGGTCCATAGCCGGAAGCGAGGATGTTATGCGGTATCAGGTCGGTATCGTCCATATTTGCCCTGCCGACTTCGTAACCGTTGACGTATATTGCGAGACCGTCGTCGAAAGTGGTGTTAATGACGATGTCAGCGAGGTTTTTGTTAGCGATTGTGAAGGTTTTACGAAAGTACGCAGTAGCGTTTTTCTTCGATGGATCGTCACCGAAACCAATTACAGTGTTGATTTTTATATCCTTGAAAGCACCATACCCAAGCGGCGAATTTCCTGTTTTCCAATTAGTGGAATTGCACAGGTTATTATTCCAATTTTCAGGGCGGCTGTTTCCATCCCAGTACATCCACGGATCAGAATCGGAAATGATTGTGCTTTGTTGTGTGCCGGCAAGTTCCCAATGGCGGAAACTGTTTCCGTCGATGTCGTCTGCAATAATTTTCACCTGGTTATTCCTAAAATATTTGATGGTTACGGGATTTTTATCGGGCACATTTTCATCATTGAAGATAAAGGAGGCGTTAGAATTATTAGAACTGAGGTATATTTTCCTGACAGTGGCGGAAGATGCAAAGCGGCTGCCCAAATACTTCAAGACATGGTCGGCGCGATTTTCGGCAAAAGTCTTCATGACACCGATTTCGGTCTTAAAAGGGTATTCATTGCCGTAAAGTTGCTTGTGATAGGACATTTCGCCGGAGATTTTGTTCGCCAAAGAGTCAAGTATATGCTTTACTCGCGTCGCCTCGAAGGTCGTTGAAAGGTGTACTGCGAAACGATTCAGAAACTTTTTCTTAAACTCGACGGTGTTGACCAGACGCTGTATGGGCATGGCTATAAGTTCATCCTCATGGTCGAAAACCCACGAGATAGTGTTGTGATCGTAGTTGGAAACAAGTCCGAAACCGTAGTCAGTGTCGTAAAGAATGAAGCGCCACCTGCCATTTTCCGTATGCTTCCACAATTTTATGTTGTTAATGATCCAATCAGTGTTGGCATAGTATATTTCAGACATGAAGTAGTCAATATATGAGTCGATGTCAAGATGCGCCTTCGCGTAATTATATAAATTGTCCGTGCCGGTTGTCGCTATTTGATCCCTGAAGGCTAAATATTCTTCGTTCCTCTCGGCAGCATACCTGTCAATGAGCAAAAATTCACCTTCATCGAGATCATAATTAGTGTACAGATAGTCCTTACTGCTGCGTTCACGTAAATTTTCCACGCCATAATATATACCATTGAGGAAACAGATGGCAGGCTGGTAAGCAAGGTAGTCAACATCCAAGCGATCAATAATAATTGTCTGCATAAAAGCGTCACGCAGCATCGCCCTCTCAAAATCATTGCCGGCATTACGTAACTGTATGTCCTTATATTTCTTTCCACGCTTGCTGTCAAATATATCATACCTGAGCCTGTTGTCGCCAAACTTCTTACGAGGAGAAATCTTTAATGACTTGAGCGGACGCTCCCTTGAGTACATGCCACCACAGGAAATATCAAGTTCCTGATTAAGACGCCGCGTGCCGGATGCGTCGAACAACTCGAAATGAGCAGGACGATCCCAGTCCCACCAATAGTTTGCGGGAATATGTGACCCCACCGTGTAAATACCTGTTTCGGAATCGAAAAGATTTGCCGGATCGGTGGTTATAGATACTACAGGTAAGGTGAAATCCCGCTCGCCAATGAAAAAAGTTCCTGTCGTTATTCTCGATTTCATCCTGTTCTCAGAGAAATTTACCGCACGTATGCAGGTTGTTCGTGTAAGATTGATAGCATCTCCGGTGTACGCAGTCGAAGTTTCCGAAGGCTCAGTACCGTCCGTCGTGTACCTGATGGTTATTCCCTCGCCCGGTGCATAAAATGATACGCCTACCTGCGAATCGTAAAAGCCAGGCGCAACAGTAAACAAAGGAGCGTCATTAACAGACAACGCCGTCTTCTTTCCATTGTTGGAATACTCATTAACCGCCAAAATATTTGCAGGATTGTTGTGAGTAAGCGATAAATCAAAGTAGATGTCGGAACTGCTAAGGTTATGCGACTGATGTACTTCCACCGCTATCAGATTTTCTCCCTCAGTAAGTAACGAAGCAGGAAAGAAAAACGATACACCCGAACACTCCACACGCGCAGTTATCGCCGCCAAAGAATATTCCAACTCGCCAGCCGGAAGATTGTACCTGTATACCTCCGTTCCATTGACGAAAAATGCGGCAGCATCGTCAATCGTACTGTTTATCCGGCAAACATACAGGTTGTTTACTCCGGTAATGTTTATCTTTTTCCGAAAATATGCGGTTTGAGCCGGAGGATTGTTCGGTGAACCAATGACCGTGTTTACAGGCTTGCCGTAGCCAAGCGGGGCTTGCCTGTTCCTGTTCCAGTCAGAATCGTCAAAGTCCTTTAAATTCCAGCCATCGGACGGAGGATATGTCTGATAATGATAATTCCATTTATCCCCTTCATAAATAGCCTCGACCGGATTGTCTATCGGCTTGTCCATAACAGTACTCGGTTCGATAAAATATGAAAACTCCTCGCCCCCATCGGTTTTACGCCCCCACGAAGCATTCCTGCACATGACCGGATAATGTACTCCGTCAACCTCCACGCCATCTTTCATGAGATACAAAGAACCCCCATTTGGCTCTAACTTGAAATTCGAGTGCCCAGCCAAATCATCCCTCTCAAACCAAATTCTCGCAAAACCACCGGGCTGTATCAACCTGCGCTGAGGATGCCATTTCACAGGCTCAGTCAAATTATCGGTGAAATGATAGTCCTCCAAATCCTCTACCTGCAAGCCTTTGTTATATATCTCAACCCACATGCTGTAATTCGTGTATTCGTCCATCACAAACGATACATTGCACGGCATTATCTCGTTAATCACAAGCTGCGCATCCGCAGAAAATGTAATCATAAGTAAACTCAATGACAAAAGAAAGTGCTTCATAATGATAGTATGCTAAATAAGAATATGGAAATAAAAGAAATTTAAGTACTATAAGACTTTTATTAGTTATTAAAAGTTTAATCTTTTGCTCTACAAATATCCTGTACTCCTTAATATATATACAGTAAGGAAGATTGTTAGGCAAGAGGCGACGGTAGTCAGGACTACAATCTGTGCCGAGAGTTCGCCGTCGTTACCCATGTTGTCCGCCATAATGTAACTCACTACAGCCGTCGGAGTAGCAAAGAGACTTACCATGACGGCAAGTTCTGCACCGCGAAATCCGGCGTTTACGCATATATAAAGGATAATAGCGGGAATGATTACAAGACGGGCTATTGTGGCGGCGACTGCTTTAAGGCAGTTATTTTTCAGGCGGCTGAATCGGAATTCTCCTCCCATGACGAACAGTGCGAGTGGTGTTGCGATGTTGGCTATCTGGCTTACAGGTCTGTCGATGATATATGGCATGTTGATATTTGCCGCACCGAATATCAGTCCGAGAAAGCAGCCTATAATCAGGGGATTGGTTACGATGTCGCGAAACAGTTTGCCGGGTATTATTTTCTCGCCCTTATGTTCGGAGTAAACGGTCAGGACGATGACAGCGACGATATTGTATATTGGAATAATGATTGCCATCAGCATTGCAATGTTTTTTGCTGCGGCATCGCCGTACATTGCGGTTGCCAAAGGAAATCCGTAGATCAGGAAGTTGCTACGGTATATGCCTTGTATCATGCTGCCGCGTTGCCCGCGACGGCGAACTGTGAATTGGACGACTATCGTGGTGATGAGTATCACGGCGGCTATTCCTGTGAGGGCGAATGTAATGAGTTTCAGGTTTGAGAAATCGCCTTCATAGGTAGTTCTTATATCCTGGAATAGCATTACCGGTAGCAGGAATTGGAATACGAAGCGATTCATCTGCGTTAGGAATTCGCCGGATACGAAGCGGATCTTTCGGGCAAAGTATCCTGCTGCCATGAGAATGAACAGTGGTGATACGACGTTGACCGAGAATAGCAGGTTTTCCATATTATTTTAATGCTTTTTTAATATCCTGTGTGGTAATTCGCCGTGCGCTATCAGATCGAGGGGGCAGGAGTATTGTTCTTCCAGCCATTGCCCGTCGATGTCGGTACCCGGGTGGTAATGCAGAGTCCCGTTGACACAGGCTATGTTTTTGACGTTGGACAATACCGATCCGATGTCGTGGGAGACGAGTACGATAGCGGTATTGTTGTTAATTTTCCGAAGGTGTTCGTAAAAGTATTGTTCAAAGCGCTTATCGACGTATGAGTTTGGTTCGTCGAGCAGCAGCAGCGCCGGATTGTTGACGATTGCACGAGCAAGAAGTACTCGTTGCATTTGCCCTCCGGAAAGCGTTCCTATTGGGAATGTTGCGATGTCTTCGATACCCATCTGTTTGATCAATGTATTGACTTTGTCGCGCTTTTCCTGAGATGTCAGGTTCTTTACGCCCATCAATCCTGAAGATATTGCTTCTGAGACGAGTATAGGGAATTTCCGGTCTATATGATTTATCTGCGGCATGTATCCGATGTTCTGTTTCAAGCGGTCTCCGAGGAAGGTTATTTTGCCGGTGAACGGCTTCAGGAGACTTAGTATTATCTTTATCAATGTTGTTTTGCCTCCGCCGTTAGGTCCTATTATCCCAAGAAAGTCATGTTCATATACGGAAAGTGAAACATTCTTAAGTACGATGTTGTTTTCGTATCCTGCGCTTATATCTTGTATTTCTATCAGTGTTTTATCCATTCAGCCATCAATAGCGTTTGAATTCGATTGCAAAGATAGCATTTTTTTTGATATTTTTGCTGTTCGGAGAAAATTATATAATTTTGCGGCATGGACAGACTGAATTTCCATATAGCGTTTTTGCTTACCAGGCATGAGTGTGTTATCATTCCTGGCGTGGGCGCTCTGATAGTATCCGGTGCAAAGAGAAAACAGGCAAAGTACGGCGACGTTATGATGCCATACGGTCACAGCCTTATGTTTAACTCAGAAATCACGGACAATGACGGACTGCTGGCTAACTCTATCGCCCGTGAAAAGAACCTCGGTTACCGGGAGGCACTCGAATGTGTGCACACGTTTGTCGATGATTTCAGAAACAGGCTTAATGCCCACGAAAGGGTGCTGATTCCATGGGTGGGACGGTTTAGTCTTTCACAGTCGGGTAAAATATTGTTCACTCCTGCGCCGAATCTGAGCTGCAATGCCGAATATTACGGGTTTACATCAGTCCGCCTTCCCCTCCTTTCGGAATTAAGTGAATCGTACTCTACTTCCAGACGCCGGATAAAGAAAGATGACGACGTGATATGGATTCCCATAAACCGTAAGATTGCCCTTTGGACGGCATCTGTTGCGGCGTCTCTCATCGCAGTGTTTTTCGTCCCGTCTTCGCTCAATGATTATACTCATACGATTCAACCTCGCGTTGCAAGTTTTATTCCGTTCCCCGAAAAACCTGCTTCCGTAAGTGTTATCCCTGCCTTTGAAGAAGTTAAAACCGAACAGTCTGCGCCGGTTAAGATTGAAGAAGTTAGGCTAAAATCTGCCGAAACATCCGCCGTGCAGCCTGTACACGGATATTTTATAGTCGTTTCAAGTCTCGCAACAAGACAGATTGCCGACAATGAAGCCAAACGATTCCTTTCCAAAGGTTTCGACAACGCTCTTGTTCGCAGTTCGGACAATAAACACAGGATCTGCATCGCCTCATTCCATGACCGCAGGGAGGCTGAAACTTTCCTCCGGCAATTCAGGAAAAATAATCCCGAGTATTCTAAAGCATGGCTTTTGGTAGATCTTTAAATTTCATAAAGAATTTGTATTTGTAAAAAAATTACTATATTTGCACCTAATTTAGAAAATAATTCTATGTTGAAAGAAATTTTATCTATATCCGGCAAGCCCGGTCTTTTCAAACGTATCTCACAGGGGAAAAACCTGTTGATTGCCGAATCTTTGCTCGATGGGAAGCGAATACCTTTATATTCACGCGATAAAGTCATTGCTCTCGGCGATATATCAATTTATTCTACAGGCGACGAAGATAAGCCGTTGTACGAGATATTTATTGCTATCCAGGCAAAAGAAGAAGGCAAACAAGTTGAGTTTGATGCGAACAATCCTGTAAAGTTGAAAGAATACCTTTACTCTGTCTTCCCCGATTTCGACAGTGAAAGAGTTTATCCTTCCGACATCAGGAAATTGCTTAATTGGTATAATATTCTTGTCTCAAAAGGATTAACCGACTTTGCACCGGAAGTAAAAGAAACCATAAAGAAGGATGAACCGAAGGAATTGTCAACAAAACCTCCCAAAAAGGCGATAAACGTTGTACCGAAAGAAGCGAGGAAAAAAAGTGTTGATAAAAGCCGGAGAATTAAACAAGGTTGAACTATGAAAGAAGAAGAAGAATTTATCTACGATGATGAGGCGGCGGTAGGGTTTATCCGTAACTCGCTGCCCGAAGAGATGAAAACGCGTTTTTCGGACGATACTGTATATTATATCCTTGATGTAATATGCGATTTCTACGATGCTAACGACTATCTCATTTCTGATGATGAGGAAAAGGAAGAGCGCGAGCTCGTGAAATATATTATTTCGCAGGCTGTAAAAGACAAGATCGGCAAATTTACGGAAGAAGAAATACGTATCGTACTTGCTGCCGAATCAGCCTACAGCGATACGCTTGATATAAGTTGATATACATTAAACCATTTTTATAAATAAATTAATTTCAGTAATATGAAAAAAGTAAATGAAATAGTATGTTTAGTACTTTGTGTAGCCTTGCTTTTTGGTTGCACGACAACGCGAACCCTCAACAGTGATGGGACTGTGACTGAAAAGAAGAAAATCAGTAACACTGCTGGTGGAGGAATCTTGGGTGGAGCCGGCGGAGCTGCGCTTGGTGCAGGGCTTGGCGCTATCTTCGGAGGTAAAAAGGGCGCTGCCTGGGGTGCAGGTATCGGTGCGGCTGTTGGCGGTGGCGCCGGCGTTCTTATTGGTAACAAGATGGACAAGCAACGCAAGGAGCTTGAGAAGATCCAGAATGCGCAAGTTGAATCTATTGATGATGGAAAAATCATCAAAGTTACTTTTGATTCCGGTATTTTGTTTGCGACTAATTCAAGTTCTTTGAATCAGACGTCAAAAACTTCTCTTTCTCAGTTTGCCGCATCTCTTCAGGCGAATGTTGACACTGATGTTCTTGTAACCGGTCATACCGACAGTTCTGGAGGCGATCAAATCAACGTTCCGCTTTCGGAAAAACGTGCAGAGTCGGTAAAGAATTTCCTGACATCTCAGGGTGGAATCCTTTCTTCCCGCATTGAGACACAGGGATTCGGTTCATCTCAAAAAGTTGCGGAAGAGAGCGCTAAAGGTGTTCAGGCATTGAATCGCAGGGTTGATATTTACATCGTTCCCAGCAAAAAGATGGTTGACGCTGCCAATGAAGGAACGTTGAAATAGGAAATTTTTATGTTTTGGTAATTAAATATTTGTTTCGGTTACGGCGCCTGTCAGTTTGGGCGCCGTAATTTTTTTAAAGATCTTTGCATCTAAGGCGTTAGGGGATGCGTCAATAATTTATGCATCTGTTATTTTTTGTGCTTTCACGATTTTATTATAGACAAGTAATCCGGTTATTGTCAGGATACCGATAGCGGAAAATGAGAGCCAGAGTATTTCGGGCTGGAATGATTCGTGAATAAACCGGACATAGAGTTTTGCTCCGAGCACGCCGCCGATACCGCTTCCGATCACGCCGTAAAGGAAGGAGTAACCGAGGTAAAGAGCCTTTTTATCGGCTGGAGCGATGAGGCTTACGTAAGAAAGGAACTTGGGATGAGCGATCATTTCGCCGAACGTGAAAATAACTATCCCGCTTACGATTATCCAAATGTCGGGATTGATCGCAAGTACAGCCATACCCGCCGAACCGAACGCGATACCGGTTATCATTGTCGGCAGCGGCTTGAATCGTTCCACGAGTGAGGAGACGGCAAACTGGAGAGCGATAATAACTCCGGCGTTAATGACGGTGATATGTTCGACATCGAATTTCCATTGGGGGTTATCGGTAAATGCTTTAAGGATATTGTTTACGGCACTGTTGAGCGGGGTCGCATCTATGTAGTCATTGACGTACCAGAGGACTGAGTCGAACATTTGGAAGTAGAGTATCCAAAACATTGAATAGATGACGGTTAATGATACGAAGCGCATGTCTTTTAATACCTTCAGAGCGTCGATAAGTACCTTGCCCTTTGGTTTTGCGGATGAGGGTCTGGGCGGTTCACGGTAGAGCATGTTAAGTATTAGCAGCGAACCGGTTGCAACTGCCGCCATGTAGAATATATAATTGTAGGATATTGTCTTAAGATACGGGACAATGATGAGCGGAAATATGAACGCGCCGAGATTTATCGCCCAATAATATATTCCAAATCCGAGTCCGGAGTTATTTTTGTCGGTTACGAGTGCGATAGTGCCGGATATTATGGGTTTGAATACGCCCGCGCCGATATTCATCAAGAGCAAGGATGCGAATACGGTCTCATAACCGTTTGAAATGCCGCTCGCTAAGTATCCTGCGCTCATCACGGCGAAGGCTGCGGTCAGTATCTTGCGGTATCCGAACCGATCGGCAATAGCGCCCGAAAGTATCGGCAGTAAATACAGGAGCGGCTTGGTGACGCTGCTGATAATGCCCGCATTTTCAAAGGATATGCCGAGACCTCCGTCTGCCGCGCTGTTGGTAAGGTAAACCGAGAGCACGGAAAGGACGCCATAGTATGAGCCTCGTTCGATAAACTCCATAATTATCACGATCCAGTAATTAACAGGGAAGGGTTTTTTCGGATTTTGCGATGTCTCGATGTTATTTTGCGATGTCTCGATGTTATTTTGCGATGTCTCGATGTTATTTTGCGATGTCTCGATGTTATTTTGCGATGTCTCGATGTTATTTTGCGATGTC
>JAISYU010000055.1 GCA_031269685.1 Dysgonamonadaceae bacterium
GTTCTTTACTGTTTGGCAGGTTGACTGCTTTAAGGAGCGCGTTTTCGAGGCGTTGTGTGTTTTGGTTGAATTTGGCAGACAGGTAGATACGTTCCGCCTTAATGTCCGGAAGAAATTCCTCGTTGAGCACTTCCTGTTCTTCCGTTGACAGTCTATCTACTTTGTTGATTATAATTATTAGTTTCTTATTGACAGTTCTGGGGATAATTTTCTCTGCGATATGTTCGATTTTCTCAGAGAATTGTGTGGCATCGACCATCCAGATAATGATGTTCGCCTGTTCTATTTTGCGGTATGTTTTTTCGATACCGAGTTTTTCGACTTTATCTTTGGTGTCTCTAAGACCTGCAGTATCAATGAAACGGAATGCGATGCCGTTGATATTGACGACATCTTCGATCGCATCGCGGGTTGTGCCGTGCGTATCGGAAACTATTGCCTTTTCTTCATTAAGCAGGAGGTTAAGAAGTGTAGATTTTCCGGCATTTGTTTCGCCTACAATGGCTACAGGGACGCCGTTTTTGATGACGTTACCAAGTTTGAAAGACGTAGCGAGATGTTCGATGTCCGTACGGATTGATTCGATGAGGCTTTGGAGGAGTGTACGGTCGGCAAATTCAACGTCTTCTTCGCTAAAATCGAGTTCGAGTTCGATAAGGGAAGCAAATTTTACCAATTGAGATCTAATATTTTGCAATTCGTTACTGAATCCACCCCTCATTTGAGACATCGCCATCCTGTGGGCTGATGCCGAGGATGAAGTAATGACATCTGCGACCGCCTCAGCTTGCGAGAGGTCAATTTTGCCATTTAGGAAGGCTCTTTGTGTGAATTCGCCACCCCTTGCCATGCGACAGCCGTTTGCAAGAAGTAACTGCATGATTTCCTGTTGTATAAAGATTGACCCATGGCAATTGATCTCGACCATATCTTCGCCAGTAAAAGAGTCAGGTGCGCGGAAAACGGAGATCATTATCTCGTCCAGCAGTTCTCCATCTTTGTGGATCATTCCAAGTGCAAGTGTTTTAGCGGGAAGCGCATCGAGGCTTTGCTTACACTGCACAATCTTGTCGGCAACGGTAATCGCTTCGCTCCCGGATACGCGGATGATTGCTATACCTCCCCTTCCGGCAGGTGTAGAAATTGCGCAGATTGTCGTTCGGTCAATAAAATCGTTCATAAGGAATCGTTATTTGAAGTTAAATGTAATTAAACACATTAATACATCGCAAAATTATGAATAAAAATTGACAAATGCAAGGTGTATGTTCACGATAGGTCCCGCTGTCATGTATCACGAGAATAATTGCGTGACGTTAAAAACCAGCTTTTATATCTTATTCTTGGTCTCTTATAACGAAAAGAAATACACTTCCTTTCTGAACAGGCAGTTCTTTTTGATGTCCTATTAAAAACATAAAGCCGTTATTTTGTATTATGGAAATAAATAATTAAATTTGTACGCTGAAAATCAATAAAATTCCATAAGAAACTATAATCGGTAATATGAATGTAGCAATAATACTTGCAGGCGGTAAAGGCGAACGAATGGGAGGCGGTAAACCGAAACAATTCCTCGAGATGGGTGGCAAAACCATACTCGAACACTCCGTAAACGTCTTTGAGCAACATCCCGGCATCGACGAAACTGCAATAGTTACGCACAAAGATTATATCGGGACGGTGGAAAATATGATAACGGTAAACAAATGGGAAAAAGTCGGGAAAATCATCGCCGGTGGGATTGAGCGCTATGAATCAAGCCTTGCCGCGATACAAGAATATATTTCCATGCCGGATTGCAAGATACTGATTCACGATGCCGTCCGACCGCTTGTAAGCCGGCGCATCATCGACGACGTAATTAAAGCCCTGGAAAAATACAACGCGGTAAACGTTACGCTGCCCGTGACCGACACTATAATAGTGATGGACGAAAGCAGGCAATTTGTCAATAACATTCCGGACCGCAGGAAATTTCATCGCGGCCAGTCACCGCAGGGCTTTCGATGTTCGACTCTCGCCGGGGCATATGAGAAAGCGCTCTCCGACCCGGCGTTTATCGCTACCGATGACTGTGGCGTCGTAGCGCATTATTTGCCGGAGGAAAAGATATTTGCGGTAGCAGGAGAAGAGTCAAACATGAAACTGACTTACCGTGAAGACATTTCCCTGATTGAAAAATATATGCAAAAATATAAACTCAAATAAATATAACAACATGGACACCTCAAAAATTCAAGAACAGTTCAAAGAACTCTACGGCGAAGGCGGGACAATATACGCAGCGCCGGGTCGCATCAACCTGATTGGCGAACATACCGACTATAACGCCGGATTTGTACTGCCGGGCGCCATTGACAAAGCAATCTACTGCGTCATCAAGCCTAACGGCACGGATAAAATCCGCGCATTCGCACCGGATGAAAATCCTGATAAAACAGCCATCAACAGTCAGTTCGGTCTCACCGAAGCAGACAAGCCAAAAGAACGCTGGGCGCAATACATCTTCGGGATGGTCCGCGAATTAAACAAAAGAGGCGCAACGATATCGGGTTTCGACATCATAATATCAGGCGATGTACCGCTTGGCGCGGGAATGTCGTCCTCCGCAGCGCTCGAAAGTTGTACCGGTTTTGCCCTCAACGACACATTCCAACTCGGTTTCGATTTGAAAACAATCGCCCTCGCAGGACAGGCAACCGAACATAACTACGTAGGCGTCAAATGCGGCATCATGGACCAGTTTGCCTCATGCTTCGGAAAAGCCGGCTCACTTATCCGCCTCGACTGCCGGTCACTCGAATACGAATACTTCCCCTTCAATCCACAAGGCTACCGGCTGACACTCATCAACACCTGCGTCACACACATGCTGGGCGGAGAATACAATGAAAGGCGGGAATCATGCGAAAGAGTCGTAGCCGCAATCGCTAAAAACCACCCCGAAGTGAAATTCCTTCGCGATGCCGGAATCGAATATCTCAGGGAAGTAGTTGGGAAAGTAAAAACCTTAGACTATATCCGAGCTGAATTTGTTATCGAAGAGATACAGCGGCTGCTCGACACCTGCGAACTGCTTACTGCGGGAGATTACGAATCTGCCGGGCGAAAAATGTACGAAACTCACGCCGGGCTCAGCAGGAAATATACCGTCAGTTGTCCGGAACTTGATTTCCTTAACGAAAAAGCCAAACAATACGGCGTCAGTGGTTCACGTGTGATGGGCGGCGGATTCGGAGGATGTACGATAAACTTCGTAAAAGACGAACTGCACGAGGAATTTGTTGAGCAAGCCACCGCTGACTATGAACAACAGTTCGGTATCAAACCTAAAGTTTACGAAGTGGTAATAGGCGACGGGGCAAGGAAACTCGAATCTTAGCGGTTAATGCGGCGTTGCGGGGACAGTTATACGAAATGGCGGCTAAAAAATTTATAAAAGGAGCAGAAAATTGAAAATTTGCAAATCATATTATTTATTGTACCTTTGCAGCCGTGTATAGGAAAACCGGCATACTTTTTCTGTTGTTTCTTCTGACCACCGTTGCTCACGGACAAGATACAATCCCCCAGCTATCTGATTCGCTCTCCCTGGCAGCAGATAGCCTTGTCACGCTCCATGCCGACGATTATGAACCGGTGAAAACTGTTATAGATACGACGCGGCGGACAAATTACTGGCATATATCACCCCTGACAGGCGTAATCCTGCCTGCCAAACCGGACACATTCCTCACCGACTATTTCAATCGCACTAACATGGAAGGTACGGGCATTGCGGTCGCTTATCTTGGGAACCTTGGTTTGCCGGTGGAGTCGCGGGTGTTCTTTGAACGCTCCGACCGATCGGAGTTTATGTTCTTCGACCATTTCGAGACTTACCGCAAGACACCGGAAAGGTTTCAATTTACAAACACAAAGGTACCTTTTACGAACATTGCCTACCAATCGTCGGGCAGCCGAGATACAAAGGAAGAACGTTTGCAGGCATTGATGAGCATAAACTTCGGTAAGTCACTGAATATCGGCTTTGACGTCGATTACCTTTATGCACGCGGATATTACAAGTCGCAATCGGCAAAGCATACCGACTGGGCTTTTTTCGGTAACTTTATTTCCGACCGGCATCAATTACATCTCCTCATCAATCCGTCGAGTTATACCAATGCGGAGAACGGGGGTATAGAAGACTCGCGATGGATTACCAACCCCGATGAAATGGATAACCGTAACTCTTCACCGCAGAACATCCCCACTGCCTTTTCCGATACATGGAACTACATCAACGGGCAACGCTATTACCTTAATTACCGGCACAACCTTGGTTTTATCAGGGAGACGGACAGTGTCTTCGTTCCGGTATCCAGCCTTCTCTACACGTTCGACATGGAAAACCGGAAACGCAGATTCTTCTCGCGGGATTCGGCAGCATTGAACAGTTTTTACGGCGGAGCGAACCACCTGAGCCCACTTTTTGCGGAGGATTTGCCTAACGACTCCACGCAATGGCGATCTGTACGAAATGTTCTCGGCATAGCCCTTCGTGAAGGATTCAGCCGGTGGGCGAAATTCGACCTCACGGCGTACGTTCGTCAGGATTTCCGGCAGTTCAGGCTTATGGACAATGATCCGGCAGTTGTTTACGGTAAAAAGAATATCACAAGCACCTACCTTGGGGGAGAACTTGCCAAGCGAACGGGAAAGCTTTTACGCTACAACGCAGAGGCAAGTCTGGGGCTGTCGGGATACAACAGGGGAGACATTCACGCTTCGGGCAAGGTAGAAACACGGATACCGTTTCTGGGCGATACGGTATCGGTCGCTGCACGCGGAACACTGAAGAACACCAGTCCGGCATACTACGAGAACCATTATCACAGCCGGTACCTGTCATGGAACAGAGACTTTGAACATATCACACGAGTCTTTGCCGGAGGAGAACTCACGCTGCCCCAAACCGACACCGAAATCGGGTTTGGAGTAGAAAACATGACTAATTACCTCTACTTCGGTTACGACGGCATGCCCCTTCAGTACGGGGGAAACATCCAGGTTGCCGCACTGTCCGTCGAACAGAAGATCAAGCTGGGCGCTCTGCACTTCGACAACCGTGCGGTATTCCAGACCACGAGCAACGACACTATCCTGCCTCTTCCCGCGTGGAGTCTGTATTCCAGCCTCTTTGCAGAGTTTAAGATAGCCGGCGTACTGACTATCCAGGCGGGCGTCAATGCACACTTTTGGGCGAAGTACTATTCCCCGACCTACGAACCTGCGACACAGCAATTCAAGATACAGCGGCAAACCAAAGTCGGGGAATATCCTTTGCTCAGCGGCTACCTGAATTGCCACCTCAAGCAGGCTCGATTCTTCATCCAGTACTACAACCTTGCCCCGATGCTCATCGGCTCTACTCCGAACTACTTCTCAATCCCCATGTACCCTGTCAATCCACCCGGAATACGGATGGGAATAGCCGTTGACTTTCACAACTGACATTTACTAAAAGCAAATCAGCATGCGGATAGAACAGAATTATTCCCTCTTGAAACATAACACCTTTCACTTGGAGGTCAAGACTAAATATTTCGTGGAATACGACAACGAAAGCGCCCTCGAAAAACTGCTCTGTGACGAATACTTCTTCACCCAGCAATTTCTGCATATCGGACAAGGCAGCAACTTGCTCTTTCTGGGTGATTTCGACGGCATAATAGTCCATTCCGCCATTCGTGGCATAGAAAAAACAGGCGAAGACCGCGAATACGTATGGTTAAGGGCGGGCGCCGGAACAGACTGGGATACGTTTGTGAAACACTGCGTAGATGCCGGCTTGGGTGGCGTGGAGAATCTTTCGCTTATACCGGGTGAAGTCGGCGCCTCTGCAGTACAGAACATCGGAGCGTATGGGGTAGAGGTTTCCGGCGTCATCGAACAGGTTCACGCCATTAACATAGAAACCGGACAGAAGCGCTGTTTTACCAATGCCGACTGCAACTATTCCTACCGACAGAGCTTCTTTAAGGAAGCCGGAAACATTGGGAAGTACTATATCACACACGTCATTTACCGCCTTCGGAAAAGACCCGAATACCGCCTCGAATACGGGAACCTCCACGAGCAATTCGCCGATAAACCCGTAACGCTAAGCGCCGTCAGGGAAGCGGTTATCGGCATCCGCCGCCGGAAACTGCCCGACCCGCAGGTCACCGGCAACGCCGGCAGTTTCTTCGTTAACCCCTGCATAAGCACCAGGCTATGCAAGGAATTACAGGAGCAATACCCCGACATGCCACACTTCCCTGTGGACGAAGAATATATTAAGATCCCTGCGGCATGGCTCATCGACCGCTGCGGACTCAAGGGCTTGCAATCCGGGGGAGCAGCCGTACACATGCACCAGCCATTGGTCATAGTTAATCAATCGGGGTTGGCAACCGGACAGGACATCGCACACCTTGCCGGCGAGATATGCCGCCGGGTCAAAGACCGCTTCTCAATAGAACTGCAACCCGAAGTAAATTACATCTAACAGCACTCAATATTATCCATTTGTTTTTATGCTTTTTTCTATGTAATTTTGCGCCTTTATTTTGAAACAAATAATTAATATGGAATCTGTTCAGGTAAAAGATAAAAGTTTTGATCTATTTATTTCAGAGGAAGTTATAATAGACAAAATTGAAGCGCTCGCAAGGCATATCAATGAGGATCTGGCAAACACTCAACCTTTGTTTGTGTGCGTACTGAACGGTGCATTTATGTTCGCATCGGATTTGATGAAAAGGGTTAAAATCCCTTGTGAAATAAGTTTTATCCGGCTGAAATCTTATCAGGGAACATGCTCGGAAGGCAAAGTTCGGGAGATTAACGGACTTGCGGAAAGCGTTGAGGATCGCAACGTTGTTATCGTCGAAGACATTATTGACACGGGGGTTACGATTAAATATCTGATCGAGAAGTTGAAGAGGTTAAATCCCGCATCTGTCAAAATCGCGACCCTGTTTCTAAAGCCTGATGCGTTAAAGACCGATGTTACGCCCAACTATGTTGCTATGGAAATACCCAACGATTTCATTGTCGGATACGGGCTTGATTATGATGGTTTCGGAAGAAATTTAAGAAACATTTACAAGATAAAATCATGTTGAACATAGTGTTATTTGGCGCTCCCGGCTCTGGGAAAGGCACACAAAGTGAACTGATTATAAGGAAATATGGATTGAAACATATTTCTACCGGTGAGGTTTTGCGGGAAGAGATTGCGAAACAAAGCGAAATCGGGAAAATTGCCGCTAAATACATCAATGAAGGCAAATTGCTCCCCGACGACCTTATTATCAAGATTTTGACTGGGATCATTGATGCCAATCTTAATGTAAAAGGCTTTATTTTCGATGGTTTTCCTCGCACGATTACGCAGGGTGATGCGCTGGAAAACATTCTTCGCGAGCGGAATATGAATCTCGTTGTCGTTCTCAACCTCGACGTTGAGGAGACGGAACTTATAGCGCGGATGTTGGATCGCGGCAAAAAAACCGGTCGCGCCGATGACAATATCGAAACTATTCAGAAGCGCTTGAAAGTCTATCAGGCTCAGACCGATATTCTGAAAACGTATTACAGAAAAAAGGGCAAACTCTTTACCGTCAAGGGGGATAATAATATTGACAATGTATTTGAACTCATCTCGGAGGTGCTTGACAGACTTACTTTTCAAGGGAAAAAATAATGTCCGAATCAAATTTTGTAGATTATCTTAAGATATACGCACGTTCCGGTAAAGGCGGAAGGGGCTCGACGCATTTTCGTCGTGAAAAATATATACCCAAAGGTGGACCGGACGGCGGAGACGGCGGCAATGTCATTTTGCGAGGCAACCGCAATCACTGGACGTTACTTCATCTCAAGTTTGAGCGCCATATCCTTGCCGGACACGGTGAAAACGGCGCGGGCAGATTGCAAAAAGGCAAGAACGGGGAAGATCGCATCATCGAATTGCCGCTTGGAACGGTCGTTTTTGATGGCGACACAGGTGAATTTATTACCGATGTTGAGTACGACGGGCAGGAGATAGTATTATTGCGCGGCGGACGTGGCGGCAAAGGTAATAATTTCTTCAAATCTTCTACTAATCAGGCGCCGCGATATGCGCAACCCGGCGAGCCTTACGAAGAACGCCGTATTATTATGCAACTCAAGTTGCTTGCCGATGTCGGTCTGGTTGGGTTTCCTAATGCCGGCAAATCAACGCTTCTCTCGACTGTTTCAGCCGCCCGTCCTGAAATTGCGGACTATCCGTTTACGACTCTCGAACCGAGTCTCGGCATCGTTGATGTGCGCGGCGAACATTCATTTGTCATGGCGGATATTCCGGGTATCATCGAAGGAGCCAGCGATGGCAAGGGGTTAGGATTAAGGTTTTTACGGCACATTGAACGCAACTCTCTCCTTCTCTTTCTCGTTCCTGCCGACTCTTCGGACATTAAAAAAGAGTATGAAATCCTGCTCGGTGAACTTACAAAATATAATTCCGAACTGCTTGATAAGCAGCGCATCCTGGCAATATCAAAATCCGACATGCTCGACGATGAGTTACAGTCGGCTTTATCGGAAGACCTTCCGCAGGATCTTCCTCACATTTTCATTTCCTCATTTTCACGCAAGGGCATCGACGCGCTCAAAGACCTTATCTGGCTCGAACTCAACCGGCAAATCGTTAACAATTCGGAAAATATAGTCCGGCGATCGATTGATACCGGTAATGACATTGATCTGGAATTTGAGGACCGGCGTGAGGCTTAGGTTTATGCGTGATTAAAAAGACTAAAGGTAAAAAATTAATAATATTTTTTACTAAAACCTATTGTTTTTTGTAAAAGCACGCCGAAAAAATCACAAATATCATTAAAACCAAGCCATTATTCCATTATTCACGGCATTTTTCTTATATTTGCAGCCTGTCTCATATCTATACATCAAAACAAAAACCATTAAAGGGAGTTATCTAACACAAAAGGCGTGTCTTTATTGTTCGATAATTAATTATTGAGCGCTCATTACGGGAATCTTCATTTAACAATGTCATAAAAACTCGAAATATTGTGATTGGGTATAAATGAGAAAATAGTAACTTTGT
>JAISYU010000114.1 GCA_031269685.1 Dysgonamonadaceae bacterium
CACATCTCAGCGAACTCTTTGATAAAACTAAATTTCAAAATGACAAAGAACGTTTTAGGCTTGATGAGCCAAATTTATTTGATTATTAATATGGCTATATTTTAATGGGACACTAATGATATGAATTATAAATTAAAAATGTAATATAAATTTTATATTACAAAGTAAAGGGAGAATATTTTTTCAGAGGTGGACAAATGGATTAGGATAGTGGATAAAAAATGTAAGAATAAAAAATGCAACCGGAAGACCTGCCAGGCTCTATGCCGGAGGGCACAGCAGATCTATAGCAGGTCTGTGGTGCCGATCCGGGTAAATTTGTATTTCTGTAATAACTTGCGAACTATTTCTTTACAATCTTAGCCACAACTCTCTCATTCCTGTTTTGAACAGTAACGATGTAGAGGCCTTTTGCTAGCGAAGCCACCGATACGGTCGCTTTATTCTTCGCATTTGCTTGCCTGAAAACAACACGCCCCGACCCATCGCTTATAGTAAGCTCCGAACCCGCAGGAACGTTATCTATCGTAATATAATCGCCTGCCGGATTCGGATAGACCGACAGCGACCGCCCTGCCGGCGCTTCGGCCATACTCGTTGGCGTAAAGTTTGTCCAGGCTTCGTAAGTTTCTTCATAAACTTGGGTAACAGTCTTGGAATAGTCGTTGCTGCCTGAACTTGACTGCATACACCAAAAAGTAGTTTTTGTCGGGCGGCCGACGGCGTTGTACTCCCTGATGTAAAAATCTTCATATTCAGAAGAATAGTTATAATTCAGCTCGGTGGAGTGGTAATAGTTTCTTGTCAATGCGCCGTAAACATTGTATTCACGGATATGTTCGGTTATACGGTCGTCGGATGTGAGCGTCGACGACCAACTGCCGTTAGCCCCTTTTTTGAAAACCCCTTTCCAATACTCGATGCCTTCCCTCGTAATGGTTTGCGTCATTTCGCCTTGCGCCGGGACGACCGTAGTGGTATAGATATAGGTGCCGTCTTCCAGACCTTCGTCTATATCTAGTCCTACTATACCTTCTGCATTTCCGGTTCTAACGATCTCTGCGTTAAAGCACCACTGGTACGATTCGTAGTCTTCCCATGCATAATTCGGCACATCATCACCGAGGCGGGAGAAATTGAAAGTGTTATCCATCGGGTATAAACTGTATGCGTTGAAGTATTCGCCGTTCAGTACGGTAGTAATGTTCCGGTACGTAACACTAGTTGCTACGTCTGCCCCGTTTATGAGCTGCACAGAAGCCTCGGTCAGTTGATTGTTGTCGTTCCAGGTGTAAGTAATCATCCAGGTTTCTGTTATGGTATTGGCAGCTTGTAGGCCTGATGCTTTTTTCGGCAGGGAAAAAGGCGCACGCAAGTTTTTGGACTGCGATGCTCCCGAAGAAGCCGCTTCCTCTACTTCCACCACTTGTATTACCCGTCCCTTGCTGTCGAATGTATAGTGTGAATCATGTTGCCACACTCCTGTCGTATCATTGTAGCACTCTATGCCGGTGCGGATACCGTTGTTGTTCACCTCAGCGCGGATGCCACTGCGCACTTTCCATTGTTGAACGTCGGAATTGTATGTTTCCTGTCGTATGTACAACTGCATCCCCTTACTGTCGTAGGCCGACACCTCTCTGTTGCCCGACCATTCGTCTAAAAACTCATTCTTTGTTATCGTAAACAAACCGTTGGGCAAACGATGGTATTGATAAGAATAGATTATGGACGGTTCATACTTTCCTTCGCCATTGTTCCTATAGTCTTTTATCGAAAGAACATGCCCATAAGTGTCGTAAGTATATTCAACTTTTTCTTCACCGTTATTCCGATATCCCACTGTCGGCAAATACACAGGATTGCCGGCCCATACTTGTCCAGCCAACACGAGGCAGGAGATTACTGTTAAATAAAGTACTTTTTTGTTCATTGCTTTTATATGTATTTGAATTAAAAAATCGGACAAACTCCAAAAGCCGCAAACAAGCGCAAAGCTCGCTACGGCAAGAAAGTGCTTTAAAATAAGACTTTAACTTATTGTATATAAGTGGTTTCCCCCCCCCGTTTTTTTTGAAGATTCTCAATATTTTAGAAACCAATACCTTAACGGCTTCCGTAGCGGCGGGAGCGGCAAAGGGCGATAGATGGGAGCAACTATCCATTCTGTGCTCAATAAAATTAATAGCGCAAAACTACATAAAAATCTTACAATTTCCAAGCGCATGAAATGAAAAAAAGTTTTTTTTACAGAGGAAAGATAATGTAAATTATTTGAATAACAAACTTTACTTACTATTATCTCATCTTACCAGTAACTTTTGCACTTTCAATTCGTTTCCTTTGCTTATTCTTACCATGTAAACTCCTTTGTTTAGATTTCCGGTGTGAATAACCGATGGATGGGGAACGCGGATGGTTTGTCCCAAGACATTCACCAATTCTACTTTTTCATTACCGTTCAATCCGGTGATGGTAATCCAATTGCCGGAAGCATCGTATGCAATGTGCACCGTTTCAAAAGCGATTTTGGGTATAGCCGTGGTATTATCGGCTGCAATCAACGCATCAATCTGCTCTTTGGTCAATGCATCGGCATAAATCCTTAACTTATCGAACAGATAAGCGGGGTCGGGATCTGCCCAATCCCATGCCTGATTTCCGCCTAAACAGATATAAGTCAACGCCGAACCGTTGGTAAATAAACCGCTTGTCGAACCGCCTCCTTCTTCTCCGGTCAAGTTCCACTCGTTCATTACCGTACCGTCGATATACACCTTTACATTATTGGGCGTGAAAACAGCCGCATAAAAATGCCAGTTGTTATCGTCCAACCATACGGTTGAAACCGTATTTGTCCCGGTTACATTTTGGGCGTCGGTAAAATCGCACCAACCGGCATTATTTACCTGCACTATTCCACGGCTTTGAAGTACCATCATTGGCCATGTGTTTCCATTTACCGGCGCAGCGCCGTAAGCAGAAAAAATGGGAGTCCAAAAGTAATCGACAGCCGTTCCCTTATTTACCCAAAAAGAAATGGTTGCGGCATTGGTAGCCGCAGTTTGCAAATCGGCAAAAATAGTAGCGGGCAATTGCAAATAATTGGTGCGGATCGCTTGTCCGTCGGCCGCATTGTGGAACACTTTACCGAAAAGCGGGTTATTGTTGTCTTCAATAACTCCGTTTCCGATAATAACAGCATCATTAACACCCTGTTCAAAATCATTGGAATAGAGCAATGTCTGGGCTTTTACATTATACAATGTGCCCAACAATAAAATAAGCGTAACAAATCTTTTCATGATATATGAATTATAAATTAAAAAGAGGGTGTGTCAAAACTAAGTTTTTGTCTCACTCTCTTTTTTATGGATTATCATTCTGAAAAAACTCTTAGGCAGCCCATTTTTGCCGAGCTTCTCTTCTGACAGGATTTAGAGCGATT
>JAISYU010000012.1 GCA_031269685.1 Dysgonamonadaceae bacterium
GTGATGTAACCGTTTTGCACATTCGATTTCCGCAGATTTGCCATATCTACAAACGAAATGCCGCGCATATAAAAACTGAACAGAAACAAATCTCTTGCAAGCGCAAGGAAGTGATTATCCATTAAATCAAGATTTTTAAGTCGCACGACAACCTCTTTATTCACTGCTCGTTTTACAGTTTTGTCTATTCCGGTATAAACGCCCGAAAACGGATTTTTCTGCTCGGTCAATCCCTGCCTGACTGCCTGATTATAGACTGAACGCAGCGAGCGCATATAGCAGGAAACGGTGTTTTTGAGCATTCCCGACTGTTTGAGAAACGTTTCGTATCGCTGCATCAGGTCGCTATTGAGTTTGTCGAGCGGAACGTCCTGTCCGTTTCGGAAACGAAAAAAACTGCGCTTGGCAGTAAGCAGGATAGTTGCCGATTTTTTGCGATTGCTGTCCTTTAACTGCCTGATAATGTGTTCGAGAAATGGAAATAGACAGCCGTTGAACGAGTTGCTGACGTGCAGGGTGGCAAGTTCGTCTATAGTGTAATCGCCTTTTTTGCCAAGCAGTTGAATAAATTCGTTTACCCGCTTCAATTCCGCTTCCAATCCTGCTTTAGTGGCAATAAGGCGGTTTTGACGCAATGACTCGCTTTTGCCGAGAATAACTGTGTTTTTTCGCTCGTCCCATTCCGAAGCAAAAAGTTTAAATCGTGTTCGTAGCAACTTAATTTTTCTATTATGAATAAGTTGCAGACAGACTGAGCCCTCTCTGTTTATAACTTTCGAGGGCAGAAATTTGAGTTTGACGGATGTTGCCATTGTAATATTAAAATAAATTCAAAATGCAAAGTTCCGAATAGTTTTTAATTTACGGAATATCAATAACTTGGATAAATTACTATAAAAATAGAAAAAATTCTACCTCGTCTTTAACAACAGGATTTATTTATTGGTTTTTTGGCAGATTTTTGTGCCGTAATTTTGCCTTACCAAGCAAATCACTACATTTTCGAAGCAACTTGCAGAAATCTGACTCGACTTGCTTTTTTATTGAAAATTTTGTATATACTTTTATTGTTGCGTTGATATTGACTTAACTTCAAAAACAGAATTTATGTTTGCAAATACAAAATATTTTTTAATATTCCTCTGTCTAACAGAAAAGTGAAGTCTAAATGGGTAATGGTATAGAAACGAGCGAAATTCTTTAGTCTGCTTTGTTTCTCCGTTGTTTCAAATAACTCAGCAGGTCGGCGGCATTACTGCCGCTTTCTCCTGCAGGAACCGTACATGAGACTTTCACCGCATACGGCTCAGGCAACTTTACTTACATAAATCAATATCCCAATTATCTTGCACGCAAGGTAGATAAAATTTATTCTTTGTAGAAAAGAAACTGCGATAAATATCGTAACTTTGCCGGCGTATATGTGTAAGTTACTGTTGAATTGCAATAAGAAGAAAGATAATATGGGAGACCGCAAAAGACCTCCGCTCATGATTGCTATAATGCCGATCATCGTTTTGATGTTTCTTTTGTCTATTAACATTCTTTGTTTTAACGATGCTCTGGGTGGAGCCAACCAAACAGCATTGATTATTGCTGCGGTTGTTTGTGGTATCATTGGATTTCTATATGGGACGAAGTGGCAGTCCATCCGTGCCGGCATACTGCAAACTATTAACACAGCGCTTGAACCAATATTGATACTATTCCTAATAGGCGCTTTGACCGGTGCATGGACGGTGTCGGGTATTATACCTATGATGATTTATTACGGTATTGAAATAATGCACCCTTCTTTTCTTTTGGTTGCGTCGGTAGTTATTTGCAGTATTGTTTCACTTGCCACCGGAAGTTCATGGACTACGATTGCGACGGTTGGCATTGCAATTATAGGTATAGGTGATGCATTTGGTTTGAGTAAGGGATTAGTTGCGGGAGCTATTATTTCGGGTGCATATTTTGGAGATAAAATGTCGCCTCTTTCAGATACGACTAACCTTGCACCGGCTGTTGCGGGTACGGATCTTTTTACTCATATAAAGTACATGGTTTACACTACGAGACCTGCATGGATAGTTGCTTTGCTTATTTTTGCCGTTATTGGGTTTTTTCATTCGGGAGATTCGGCGATTGTTTCTACTGACAGTATACGTATTGCGATTGGCGACCATTTCAATACTACGCCATTACTTTTACTGGCGCCTATTATACTCATTGTTGTCATTATCAGGAAAACACCTGCGATACCGGCAATGCTTATTGGGACGTTGCTTGGTATACTGTCGGCGATTGTATTCCAACGGGAATTGCTTGAAGCGATGATAGTGTCCGGTTCTTATAAGAATGTTTATCATATACTTATGCAGTCGGTTTTTGGTGAGACGAGTATTGCTACTGGTGTTATAGAGGTTGATGAGTTGCTTTCTTCAAGTGGCATGATGGGTATGTTGAACACTATATTCCTTATACTTTCCGCGTTAGTTTTCGGAGGTACGATGGAAGCGTCCGGCTGTTTGGGGAGGATTACGGAAGCGATGATAGTGCGGGTAAAGAGTCGTGTTTCGCTTGTTGGATATACGTTATTGTCGGGTGTCCTGTTTAACGTCACGGCTTGTGATCAGTATCTTTCGATAGTCATACCCGGAAAGATGCTACAAAGACTGTACGCCGAGAAGGGATATAAGCCTGAGGTATTGAGTCGTGCGCTTGAGGATTCTGCGACAGTTACTTCGGTGCTTGTACCATGGAACAGTTGCGGCGCTACACAGGCGAAAATGCTTGGAGTACCGACGCTGACATACATGCCTTTCTGCTTCTTCAATCTCCTGTCGCCGATGGTGAACTTCCTGGAGACTATTTTCGATTATAAGATAAGAAAAATAAAATAGATATGAAACGGTTTACACTTCTCTTTGCCTGTGTTTTCTGCCTGTATGGGAAATTGTATGCTACGGGCGACGTTTATGAAAAGCTTTTTTGCGAGTTACGAAAATACCCTGTCGTATTTGACGCTTACAGTGAGGATAATTTCCCTCTGATGAGCGGTAATTCCAAGATGGGCGGCTTACTTGACCCTCTTGGTCGTGGCGTGGCAAACATAGAGATGGCGGATCTATACCTGGACGACACAGGCAGGATACTTGGTCCCGGGTTGATGCTTAAGCCTGTACGGTTTACGGGATATAAGCCGGATGAGTACTGTCAGTCGTACGACTTGGAAACCGGCATCTTGAGAACTTCTGTTGGATATTTCAACGGCTCGTACAATTCTATGTTGTTCTTTTCTCATGACGACCGAGACCGCCTTGTGTATACTTTTACCAACACTGGGGATACGCCGCTTGAATGTAATCTTTCGCTTGGTCGCTTTGAGATGCGGATTGATGGTTTTACAGGCAATTCAATTACTTGCACATCTCCTGAGGGCGCGTTTTCGGACCTCCGGTATACGCTTACCTCTAACATTCCTTTTGGGAAGAGTAACTTCCCCAACGTATCGTTTTTGCCGTGGTCAAAAGACATTTTCATCACCGTAAAAGCGGGGGAGAGGCTTGAGATACAGGTTGTCCTGACTGTCGGCAGGCGTGAGGAAGGTAATACTTTGGAAACTGTGAATAACAGTGCGGGCGTGCAGATGGAGAAACATATCGCTCAATGGGAAAAGAATTGGCGTTCAATTGGTTTTGTGGTACTGCCTGACGGGGAATATGCCCGCACATACTATCGCTCATTGCACTGGTTGCAGTGTACCGCCGGACACGGTGAGCATCTTCCTGGCGAGTGTCAATTTGGGGCGTTCTCGACTTATATTGCCTTGGAGTATAATCTGCGTGTCAATCAAAACCTTTCCAATATAACTCCCTGGCAGCAGTTGCCATTTACTTACGGCGGCGCCGGGTGGGCGACACTTGCCTATACATGGCTCGGCGATGCGGAACGGGCGGGAAACATGCTGCGTGCCTTTTACAGACCCGAATCTCTTAAACAGAATGTCACTACAATGTATCCGTCAGGTGAATATGAGTACACATACGGTAATAAAAAGAAAGGCAAACACACATATCTGAGGGAGCATAATCCTGCTGCAATCGCCTTCGGTCACGAGAACCTGCACGACATGCGCAATCATAATGTGCCGCCCTGGGACAAGCAAATCCACATACAGGGCTTTGCTCCATCAATGTATCATCACTTTAACTCTTTTTACGGCTTAATGTCCGACACGGTATATTCAGTCCTTCGAGGCAGCGCCGAGTTCTGGCGGACCATCCTCCAATACGACGAATTTAAGGACAGGTACACCTTACCTCCATTACTGTCCGTCACAGAGAATCTCTTTGAAGCTGGAGTCCTGGATGGGTTAATCGCTGCCCGCGGCACATTGACCGCAGCAGCGGAAATGGCTCATAGAACCGGCGCTGACAAAGAATTACGTAAGCAGTGGGAGCAGATAGCTGTAAAGATAGACCTTCCGTCACGCGGTAATATTTACCTTGAGTTTAACGGGGACGACGGAAGTCGCGCCGGATCCGGCTACATGGGAATTAGGGGCTACGCTTATCTTGGCTTCCCTGCGACATGTATAAAGACCTGCCTGTCCGGTAAGAAAGTAGCCGCCTCACTTGACCTTTGCTGGGATCGCAATAAGCATGGGAAGGGGATGATTACATTTATAGCCAACTGGTATGCTCTTACCGACGCCTATTGGGGTAGGGGGGAGGAGGCATATGAAAAATCATCTTATTGCCTCACACAGACAGAGCCGCATACTTCTTCTATGTGCGAGCAGGAAGGATCTTTGTATTATTTCCTCACCGGCTATGCTTCCTTTGCCATGGTTCCGGTCGCAATGGTTCTACAGTCGGACGGCAATTCCATACGTACATTCCCCGCAGTCCCTAAAGCCTTCCCTGACATTGAATTTTATAACCTTCCGGCAGCCGGTGGGATCCGCGTATCGGGTATTATGCGCGCCGGTAAAAGGGAATCAGTCCGCTACGACAGGTAACAGATCCCGTAAATTAATTCACTATACCCTAACTACGAGCGTAATATCTTTCTAATTAGACGGTAATACAGCTATTATATCACATAAACCGCTAATTTAATAGCATATACTCTTAGTATGATCGCTCATGCACTGAGTTCGCACGTAAGTACGCCAAATCTGCACGCATGTACGCCGAGATACGGCGCACCTAAACATAGATATGAAGTCTAGCGTTTTAAGTTTGCCTTTCTGTTTTTTTATTAAGATGCATGATAGAAATATTTTAGTCGACCACAAATACAGATATAACGTTCTATTTTGTGGAACGCCCGATAAATGTCGTCAAAGAGACACTGGAATTATCTTCCTGTGCCTGTTACTTTGATTTCAATCTTTCTTATTATCTTTCTCGTCAAGATTATCAATGACGATCTTTAGTCTGGTAAGGTTGCGCTCTCCCCCCGTCATTGATCCTATCTCTAAGCGGGAGAAGCCGGTGTGCCTGGCTGAGGCTAATGAAGGGAATTTCGCCGCTAGCCGATATATCGAAAAAAGCATTGTCCTTAATTTGTCCATCCTTATCAAAGACAAATAACATATCGTTATAATCAGATATGAAAATCAATGAGTCCATTAACCTGAATGTCTTTAAGGTCACCAATCAAAACAGTGTCGCCTGTTTCAAGGTGGACAATTGTAACCTCCTAAAATTGTGGTGTTTTGAGAGACGCCTCAAATTCCTTATTCAGACTCCTTATTGTCTTAATGCCGGAATGACCCGGATCTGAAACATCCTTTTTATTGCAGGAAACAACTACAAAAAGACATAAAAATATTGCAAAAATTGATCTCTTGCTGAATAGGTAATTATAATGCTTTCATTTATAATTGGAACGCTTAGCAATAAATTTATTACTAAGCGCTTCCGAGATATGAACGATCCCTAAGTTACAAAACCAAATGATCGTATTCATTTCTGAAAAACTGTTTATTAATTGGTTTCTTTTTACTCCGCTGGAGCTTCTGTTTTAGCAGGCTCATCTACCAAGGACGCTTCAAAAACAGAAGCAGAAGCAACAGCAGCGCTTTTACCCGAGCTGCGGCGGGAACGTCTGGTTTTCTTTGCCTTGCTGCCTTTCTCTTTCAACATCAGTTCGTTGTAATCAACAAGTTCGATGAAGCATGTTACAGCGTTATCGCCAAGGCGATTAGCAAGTTTGATGATACGGGTGTATCCACCAGGACGATCTCCTATCTTCTGCGAAATCTCCTTGAACAGTTCCGTTACAGCGTACTTGTCACGCAGATTCGAGAATACCACACGGCGCGAGTGGGTCGTATCTTCTTTCGATTTCGTAATCAACGGTTCAACGTATTTGCGTAATTCTTTTGCTTTAGCAAGAGTGGTGAAAATACGTTTGTGGGTGATCAGCGAAACCGCCATATTGGACAACATCAACTCGCGATGTGAATGTGTTCGCCCTAAATGATTGATTTTATTGTTATGTCTCATTTTTTAATAATCTTTATCAAGTTTATATTTCGAGATGTCCATCCCGAAATTGAGTTTCAGGTTATCAAGAAGATCATCTAGTTCAACGAGCGACTTACGTCCGAAGTTGCGGAATTTCAGCAAATCGTTCCTATGAAATTTCACGAGCTCACCCAGCGTTTCCACGTCAGCTGCCTTCAGACAATTCAAGGCGCGAACTGACAAGTTCATGTCTGCTAAACGAGTTTTCAGGAGTTGACGCATGTGCAACATATCGTCGTCAAACTCTTCGAGTATTTCCTTGCGCAAGGTCTCAATATGGATCTTCTCATCGGAAAACAGTGCGAAATGATAAATCAGTATCCGCGCCGCCTCTTTCAGTGCATCCTGCGGCAAAACTGAGCCGTCGGTCGTAATTTCGAGAATCAGTTTATCGTAATCAGTCTTCTGATCAACGCGGAAATCCTCTCGCCAATATTTCACATTACGGATAGGCGTAAATATTGAATCAATAGCGATTAAGTTTGAGGGGTCATTTTCGCTACGATTCTCGTCGGCGGGTACGTAACCACGACCTTTGATGATGCTTATCTCGATAGTGAAAGTAGCTTCTTTGTTCATTCGACAAATAACTAATTCAGGATTCAGAACGGTAAATCCACTCAAAACTCTGCCGATTGTCTCCGCTTTAAATTCTTCGGTATTTGATATGGTTATACTTACTTTTTCCGCATCCATATCCTTTATTATTCGTTTGAAACGTACTTTCTTCAAATTCAATATGATGTGAGTTACGTCTTCTATAACACCGGGAATAGATTCAAACTCGTTTGAGATTCCGTCAATCTTGATTGAGGAAATAGCAAACCCTTCTAAAGATGACAGCAACACACGGCGCAGAGCATTACCGATGGTAACGCCATAACCAGGTTCCAAAGGTCTGAATTCAAACTTTCCGAACGTGTTGTCAACTTCAAGCATTAATACCTTGTCAGGCTTTTGAAATGATAATATCGCCATAGTGATTTGTTATTTAGAATAAAGTTCAACGATTAACTGTTCTTTGATATTTTCGGGAATATCTGCGCGCTCAGGGATATGGAGGAATTTAGCACTCATAGTACCTTTATCGTACTCTATCCACGGATACTTGCTGTGATTTATTCCTGAAACGCTGTCTATAATCACCTCGAGTGATTTGTCCTTTTCACGGACGCCGATAATCTGACCGGCTTTAACGGTGTAGGAAGGAATATTGACCACCTTGCCATCAACGATGACATGACGGTGCAAAACTAATTGACGGGCGCCTGCGCGTGATTTCGCAAGTCCCATGCGAAAAACAATGTTGTCTAAACGTGATTCGAGCAATTGCAAAAGCACTTCACCAGTAATGCCTTTCGAACGTTGTGCTTTGTCGAATAGATTGCGAAACTGACGTTCCAACACACCATAAGTGTATTTTGCTTTTTGTTTTTCGAGCAACTGAATGCCGTATTCGGAAGTTTTTTTCTTCCGTCCATTGCCATGCTGCCCGGGAGGATAGTTCTTCTTGCTCAAAACCTTATCCGGTCCGAAAATTGGTTCGCCGAACTTACGTGCAATCTTTGTTTTTGGTCCAGTATATCTTGCCATTTTTTACTGTAATTAATGTTAAACTCTTCTTCTTTTTGGAGGACGGCAACCATTATGTGGCAACGGTGTAACGTCAATGATTTCGGTTACTTCTATGCCCGCACCATGAATGGTACGAATAGCTGATTCTCTACCGTTACCAGGCCCTTTTACATAAGCTTTTACGCGACGTAGACCAAGGTCATAAGCAATTTTTGCGCAATCCTGAGCAGCCATCTGGGCAGCGTAGGGTGTGTTCTTTTTTGAAGAACGGAAACCCATCTTGCCTGCCGACGACCAGGAAATGACCTGTCCTTCACTGTTAGCAAGGGTAACAATGATATTATTGAAAGAAGAATGTACATGCAGTTGACCGCTTGCATCAACCTTTACAACTCTTTTTTTTGCTGCAACTGTTTTCTTTGCCATATTTTTTTGAATTTATTTACTAACCTTTAGTTGCTTTTTTCTTGTTTGCAACCGTTTTCTTCTTTCCCTTACGGGTACGAGCATTGTTCTTGGTACTTTGTCCTCGTACTGGTAGACCAATACGGTGGCGAATACCTCGATAGGAACCAATGTCCATCAGTCGTTTGATGTTTAACTGTATTTCGGAACGAAGGTCTCCCTCTACTTTGTAACTACGTCCAATTACATCACGTACAGATGAAGCTTGTTCATCCGTCCAGTCCTGGACCTTTATGTCTCTGTCAACTCCTGCTGCCAACAGGATTTTGTTAGCCAAACTGCGGCCGATTCCGAAAATGTATGTCAGCGCAATTTCACCTCTTTTATTCTGGGGCAAGTCCACCCCCACAATTCTTATTGCCATCTTTTAAAAATTTTGCAAAGTTAATAATTTTATCCCTGACGTTGTTTAAACTTGGGATTTTTCTTATTAATGACATATAAACGTCCCTTCCTGCGCACGATTTTCGAACCTACGCCCCGCTTTTTGATAGATGCTCTTACTTTCATCTTTTGATCTTTTTTATTTCTTGTTTTTTTATTTCTTTTCGTTCATTATAGAAACATGATTAATCGCATTTCTACTTGTATCTGAATGATATTCTTCCTTTCGACAAATCATACGGTGACATTTCAACTTTAACCCGATCACCCGGAAGGATTTTAATGTAATGCATCCGCATTTTCCCCGAAATATGGGCTGTAATTTCATGTCCGTTTTCGAGTTCAACACGGAACATCGCATTCGATAATGCTTCAATGATTGTTCCATCGCGTTCTATTGCTGTCTGTTTCGCCATATTATGCTTCTATATAGTCAAAAGTTGATAAAATATCTGCCTTTCCATTGCGGATTGCTATCGTATGCTCGAAGTGTGCCGATGGTTTCCTGTCCATCGTACGTACTGTCCAACCATCCTTTTCAAACGTAATATTCTTGCTACCCATGTTTATCATCGGCTCTATCGCTATGCACATTCCTTTTTTCAAAAGTATTCCGTAACCAGATTTTCCATAATTAGGTACATCTGGATCTTCATGCATTTCTCGTCCAATACCATGACCGACTAATTCTCTGACTACACTGTATCCTCGTTTCTCGCAATAAACCTGAATAGCATGGCTTACATCACCTATCCTCTTACCTTCAACCGCATAAGAGATACCTTCGTAAAGTGCCTCCTTTGTTGTCCTAAGTAACTGTTTTATTTTGGGAGCAACTTCACCTACACAAAACGTATAGGCAGAATCACCACAATATCCGTTTATTTTTACGCCGCAATCAACAGAAACTATATCTCCTTCTTTGAGGTAATATTCGCTAGGTATTCCATGAACTACATTTTCATTGATCGAAACGCAAATTGATGCGGGAAATCCTTTATATCCTCTAAACAAAGGTATTCCCCTATGGTCGCGGATAAACGTGTCTGCTAATTTATCAAGTGATATAGTCTGGACACCGGGAGCTATTACCTTCCCTATTTCTGCGAGAGTTTTGCCTACAATACGATTGGCTATCCTCATCAACTCTATTTCATCATCCGTTTTAAGATATATCATCTCTTACGAATAGGCTGTTCCTTGACGTCCCTTGATTCTTCCTGACTTCAATAATCCATCATAATGCCGCATCAACAGATGACTCTCCACCTGTTGGAGTGTATCTAACACTACTCCTACTAAAATTAGCAGAGAGGTGCCTCCATAGAATTGGGCAAAATAAGGCTCAACACCGATCCATTTCTCCGCAAAAGCCGGCAAAATAGCCACTATTGCAAGAAAAATAGAACCGGGGAAAGTTATCCTCGACATTATTTCATCGATATATTCTGCGGTTTTTTTGCCGGGTTTAACTCCCGGAATGAAACCGTTGTTCCGCTTCAAGTCTTCCGCCATCTGTTTCGGATTTATCGTCATTGCTGTATATAAATAGGTAAAAGCAATAATCAGAAACGAGATAACAAGCATATACCATACATTTTTATGATCGGACAAGGGTTGCAAAAGTTTGTAATACCACGTGTCCGGATCTTGTGAGCCGAATC
Source organism: Dysgonamonadaceae bacterium (assembly GCA_031269685.1). Taxonomy (GTDB): domain Bacteria; phylum Bacteroidota; class Bacteroidia; order Bacteroidales; family Azobacteroidaceae; genus Azobacteroides. The sequence goes on from JAISYU010000012.1 coordinate 10,613, forward strand.
CGATAAGTGTAATAGGGAGGAACATTATCGCTTGTGCGAAGATAATTGGCATAACATTTGCGGCATTAACTTTCAAGGGTATATATTGACGTGCTCCACCGTATTGCCTATTTCCAATCATCTGTTTTGCATATTGGACAGGTACACGGCGTGTTCCCTGAACAAGCAGGATTGCGCCAGCTATGACGAAAAGCAGAATCAGAATTTCACCGAGAAAAAGCACCAAACCACCGGCAGATTCCGACAGTTTGGAGTAAAATTCCGAATAAAGACCGCGAGGCAAACGGGCAATAATACCAACCATAATGATAAATGATATACCATTACCAATTCCTTTGTCCGTAATTCTTTCTCCGAGCCAAAGTACAAACATGGAGCCTGCTGTCAGGATAATGGTAGACGAGAAAGTAAACCACCAGCCCGAAGGTATTCCTCCAGATAGATGCATCTGAACATTGAGATTGATAAGATAGGTAGGTGCTTGCAAAAACAAAATCGCCAATGTCAAATAGCGGGTATATTGGTTGATTTTCCTGCGTCCGCTTTCGCCTTCACGCTGAAGCTTCTGAAAGTAAGGAACTGCCATTGCTAGCAACTGTATTACGATTGAAGCCGATATGTAAGGCATAATTCCCAGTGCCACAATTGAGGCGTTTGAGAACGCACCACCCGAAAACATATCGAGAAGCGACATAATACCACCTGATGTCTGGTTCTGCAATGCGGTTAATTGTGCGGGGTCAATACCCGGTAATGTGATAACCGACAAGAAACGGTAAGCAGTAATCAGAAGAAGTGTTAAGATGATTCTGTTTTTCAGATCTTCAATCTTCCAGATATTCTTTAGGGTTTGAATTAGTCTCATTGGCTTAAAGTTTTACTGTTGTTCCGCCAGCCTTAGCGATTGCTTCTTCAGCCGATTTGGAAAAGGCATGAGCCGTAACCTCCAGAGCGGCTTTAATTTCTCCCTTGGCGAGAATTTTTACTAAATGCTTTGCTGAAATAAAACCGGCCGCGATAAGTTCTTCGATGCCAATTTTTGTTAACTGACGTTCGTCTGCGAGTTGCTGAAGAGTAGTTAAATTAATCGCCTTGTATTCGATGCGATTAATATTTTTGAAGCCATACTTCGGCAAACGGCGCTGGATAGGCATTTGACCTCCTTCAAATCCAATTTTGCGAGAATATCCCGAACGTGATTTCGCTCCCTTATGCCCACGGGTAGAAGTACCTCCCAGACCCGAACCCGGTCCGCGACCTATTCTTTTCCGTGTTTTTATTGAACCTTCCGCAGGTTTTAAATTTGATAAATTCATAGTTCTATCTTTACTAAATGTTTAACTTTCTCCACCATTCCCAGTATTGCGGGATTGGCTTTGTGTTCTACGGTACGACCGTTTTTTCTCAATCCTAGAGCATCAAGTGTTTGTTTCTGAACTTTTGGACATCCGATGCGACTTCTGATTTGTGTAATTTTAATCATCTCTGTTTGTGCTTGTTTTGCCATATCGTTTCCTCCTGTCATTAACCTTTGAATACTTTTTCTACCGATATTCCACGATTACGGGCAACCATCGCTGGATCCCGCATTTCACCAAGTGCTGCGATAGTTGCTTTCACAAGATTGTGTGGATTAGACGAGCCTTTTGATTTAGCTAACACGTCGGTAATTCCAACAGATTCGAGCACCGCACGCATAGCACCTCCTGCTTTTACGCCGGTACCGTGTGTTGCGGGTTTAAGGAATACCTGCGCTCCGCCAAATTTTGCAATTTGTTCGTGAGGGATTGTTCCTTTATAAACCGGAACCTTGATGAGGTTCTTTTTGGCTGCATCCACGCCTTTAGAAATAGCAGTTGCTACTTCGCCCGCCTTACCCAGTCCATAGCCAACAATACCGTCTTCGTTTCCTACCACAACGATAGCTGCGAAACTGAAAGTACGCCCGCCCTTTGTAACTTTGGTTACTCGGTTGATAGCGACTAACCTGTCTTTCAAATCGAGGTCGTTTGTCGATGTTATTTTATTATATATTGCCATTTCCTTTTAAAATTTAAGTCCACCTTTGCGGGCAGCATCTGCCAATTCTTTTACTCTTCCGTGATAAAGATAACCGTTACGGTCAAACACTACAACTTCGATACCAGCCTCTTTCGATTTCTGTGCAATTAATTCGCCTACGCGGGAAGCTATTTCCTTTTTAGGCGCTTTTTCTGTAATTCCAAGCGAAGAAGCAGCGGCTAAAGTTTTGCCAGCAAGGTCGTCTATTACCTGAGCATAGATTTGCTTGTTGCTTCTGAAGACTGTCAAACGCGGACGTGTAGATGTTCCGGAGATATGCTTGCGTACCCGCTGTTTTATTTTTATTCTTCTTATTTCTTTTGTCGTCATATATCTTTTTCGATTTTAGAGTTATTTACTTGCCGATTTTCCTGATTTGCGGCGAACCTCTTCTCCTACAAAACGAACACCTTTTCCTTTGTACGGCTCAACCTTGCGGAAGGAGCGAATTTTTGCACAAACCTGTCCAAGTAGTTGCTTGTCCGGTGTTTCAAGGATAATAAGTGGGTTTTTGTTACGTTCGGCTTTGGTTTCTACTTTAATTTCCGAAGGCAGTTGCAGAAAAATCTGGTGGGTGTAACCCAACGAAAATTCCAAGATGTTGTTCTGGTTTGTAACACGATAACCGACACCAACTAATTCAAGTTCCGCTTTGTATCCTTCCGATACACCTGTCAGCATGTTTTGCAACAATGCGCGGTAAAGACCGTGAAATGCACGACTTTGGCGTTCGTCATCAGGACGTGAAACTGTAAGTATTCCGTCGTTTACTTCAACTTTTATTACAGGATTAATATCCTGTTTTAGTTCTCCTTTCGGACCTTTCACCGTGATAGTATTTTTTTCTTGTGTTACGGTTACTTTTTCAGGAATCGTGATGGGTAATTTTCCTATTCTTGACATACTTTATCCTCCTATCAATAAATGAAACATAAAACTTCGCCACCGATTTTCAAATCGCGGGCTTCTTTATCCGTCATTACCCCCTTGGAAGTAGAAAGTACAGCAATACCGAGTCCATTCAGGACTCGAGGCATTTCCTTGTATCCGGTATATCGACGCAAACCCGGTGTCGAAACACGTTTTAGGGTTTTTATTGCATTCACTTTATTAACCGGATCATATTTGAGGGCTATCTTGATAGTGCCCTGAGGACCTTCATCTACAAACTTGTAATTCAAGATGTAGCCTTTGTCGAAGAGGATTTTTGTAATCTCCTTCTTTAGATTGGAGGCGGGAACATCAACTACGCGATGTTTTGCTTTGATAGCGTTCCGCAACCTCGTCAGATAATCAGCAATTGGATCTGTCATTTTTTTATTAAAAATTAAATTGATTCCGACATGTCGAAACAATATTTAAACTCACTACTGATTTTTGTTTGGAAAAACCGTGGCTTTTCTTTCTGAAAATCAGTCCGTTTAACATGTATAAATTGATACTATACACAGAAACGGGCTGCAAAGTTAGAATTTTTTTTTGAAACAACAATGGATATTTGAAAAAAAACATCAATTTATCGTAAAATTTTTTTTAGTGGTATAAAATTATTCTTTAAAAAGCCTCCTCTAACGGGGAAAATTTGCTCCATATATAGCTCGTTCTCGCCAATATTTAGCCTTAGCAAATGCAAAATAATATTTTTTCAGAAAAATATACGAAACGTATTGTCGTTTAAAAATAATGTATTACCTTTGCCCCCGTTATGAAAGAAAAAGTAACACATAGCACCGTAAATATTTCGTCAAATACCGCCAATAATTTGGTGGTGTCAAATATTTTGTTAACACACACTCGCACCTGTTCATACCTTAATATATTACGCGCACGCAGGCAGGCGAGATAATAAAAAAAATTTTAATACGCAAGAAAGTTCAGAAATATTTCCTAAGAAAGGGAGTGTTTCAGATAATTTTTTACTTGAATCTATGCCAAACTTGAAAAAAACGGCGGCTATTTCACATGATATGATTTCTATTTCATGTGAAATGATTCCTATTTCATGTGATATGACTTCCATTTCACAT
>JAISYU010000025.1 GCA_031269685.1 Dysgonamonadaceae bacterium
TTCAGACCTCCGGTCTGTTGCTTTAAAGTCTTTAACGTCCTGTAAAGGACGAACATTAATAACCCCCAGTGAAGCGAAGCGACTGGGGGTGGAAGGCGGAACGTCCTTAAGGTCTTTAAAGTCCTTAAAGACTTTCCTTGAGAGAAAAGAAAAAATTTATTCATAAACTAACATTTAATAATTTCAACAATGAAAAAGTACTTTTTAATTGCAGTAGCGCTCCTGATAATGAGCGCAGGCGTCGCTAAGGCGCAAGTAACAATCGGATCAACGGATAATCCACATTCGTTTTCTATCCTCGAACTCGTCGGTGGTGGTACTCGTGGTCTCAGGCTGCCGCAGATGACGACCGCCGAGCGCGACGCGATGGTCGTGAAACCGGAATTTCAGGCGGAGAAGAACGGCAAGGCGAAAGGCTTGCAAATTTTCAACACTGACACCAAGTGCGTCGAGATTTGGAACGGCAGTAAATGGATAGAGAGTTGCGCTCCCCCAGATGAAGAGATCCTGTTCACAATCGAGACTTATGACGGAACTTACATAATACCTACCTCCGGTTATGTGGGCGAGACATATTCTCATACTTACGACTGGAATATTTCAGTTGACGATGTCGTGGTAATGACGAATAAAACAGGTACAGGCTCTTCTAACGGCCCCGGTATTGCACTCTCGGGCTTAACAGGGAAAACGGAGTATCAAATACGCATCACCCCGAACGGCACTCCCACTCCGGGCTGGGGAAATGCATTCGGATACGCACGCTTTGGCGACGCAAATAATCAAACAAATAAGAATAAACTTATATCAATAGATGCCCCGCTAACTACTATGGCTTTTGCGCCAAAGATTTCTGAAAATCCTACAGGCACCAATGCATCCTATATGTTCTACAATATATTTTATTACTGCACAAACCTTACTACAGGCGCTAAAATTGTAGATACGTACAAATTGCCGGAAACAGTAACGGACCTGTCGTACTTCCTTTACAGTACACACTGCAACAACACTAACCTCACATCTCCCATCGACCTTAGCGGTCTTAAGGGATGGCTCGACGGAAATACAACGATAACGAACCTGCGGGAATTCCTTTGCATTACACACGACAGCAACACTAACCTCGAAGACCCCATTGATCTCACCCCGCTTTCGGGGTGGTTCAAAAATAATACAACGATAACGAACCTGCGGGGATTCCTTTACGGTACACACTACAACAACACTAACCTCGAAGACCCCATTGATCTCACCCCGCTTTCGGGGTGGTTCAAAAATAATACAACGATAACGAACCTGTTGAACTTCCTTTACGGTACACACTACAGCAACACTGCCCTTAATCTTACAGGACAAAAGATTTTCCCGAACTGGATAAAGACATTAAGAGGCGGCACGGGCCCCTCAACAACCATCAATGACATCAAAAATGTCCCGGCAGCCCTCTACCAAATGTTTTTCTGTGATTCTCCGAAAGGCGGCGACACCGGCGAACCTGAATTTGAAGACGACACCGACCCGATCACGGGATTGATAGTGAAACTGTCGGATTTAGGTAATCCGAGCAACACCAAATATACTTACCAAGGCCGCACAGGCATCACCAGTCTCCCTATAGGCGACAATTGGAAGTAAAAGGCAGGGTAACGTAAGAAAAACTAAATAGAATAAGGGTGTACATCAAGTGCACCCCTATTAATTTATAAAGGGAGAAGGAAATTATGGCGTTTGCCCCGATAAATAATAAGAATAGGAGGGCTTTTTGGAAAAATTCACTACTTTTGCCGCCTGTAATGCGAAATATTATCCAATTCACATAAATAAATATAATGAAGAAGGAACTGCTGAAGATTTGTATTATACTGCTGTCGGCTGCAATGATTGCCTGCTCGGGTGGGGAAAAGTATAAAATAAAAGAAGTGCGCGTGTCGCGGACACTGATGGATAAGACCTGGGATTCGCCCGCCGATACGCCGATGAAGACCCTCGTCGATTCGTTCAAAACACTGCTGGGCGGCAAAATTAATGAGGAAATAGGATGCGCGGCGCAGGATTTGCTTAAAGGTAAGCCGCAAAGCCTGCTCGGAAACTTTACCGCCGATGCAATGTTCGATTTCGGTACGGAAGAGTGGGGTAGTGTGGATTTTGCAATAACTAACCTTGGCGGTATGCGCGCCGTGCTGAACAAGGGACCTGTTACGGTCGGCGAAATGTACGAGATATATCCCTTTGACAACCACCTCGTACTGCTCGAACTGAAAGGAGAACCGGTCGAAAAACTGTTCCGTGTCCTCGCAGCGAAAGGAGGCGAAGCAATATCAAAAAACGTGGAACTTGTCATCAGCGGCAAAGAACCCGAATCGCTTAAGATAGGAAACAAACCGGTCGCCGAAGATAAGACCTACCGCATCGTGACGGTGGATTATTTAGCCGAAGGTAACGACGGGATGATGGCGCTGACAGAAGCCGTCAACATGCAGGAATCCAAGTCGCTGATTCGCGAGATGATGATCGCGCATGTCAGAAAACTGACAGCCGGTAAACATAACATTGAAGCCAAATTTGATAACCGGATAAAGATAAAATAGATGAAAACAGTATTATTCACCATCCTGTTCTCCATATCCGTCACACTGTACGCACAGGAGAAATCCCTCGTCATCCTGCATCTCAATGATACCCACAGCAGGATAGAACCGTTTCCCGAAACCGCACGCCATAATGCCGGTGAAGGCGGGATGGAACGGATATATAACTACGTGCAGGAAGTGCGGAAAGAGTCCGGGAATGTCCTGCTCTTCCACTGCGGCGACCAGGTACAGGGGACGCCCTACTTCAATGTTTTCAACGGGGAAACGGAGATCGCCGCCGCTAACCTGCTCGGCTATGATGCGGCTTGCCTCGGTAATCACGAGTTCGACAACGGAACGGATTTCCTTGCCAGTATGCTGCGTATGGCAAAATTTCCGGTTATCGCTACCAACCTTGACTTTACAGGCACACCGGTAGAAGGTCTCACAAAAAGCCATCACATCATCGAACAAAACGGACTGAAAATAGGAGTCATAGGACTAACAATAGATTTCATCGGGCTTGTCTCACAAAGCAACTCGAAAGGGGTCACATACCTGGAACCTGTCGAAGCGGCAAACAAAACCGCCGACTTCCTGAAAAACAAAGAACAGTGCGACATCGTAATCGCCCTTTCACATCTCGGCTATTATCCCGAGGAAGACAAAACAGGCGATACGCAACTCGCCGAAAAAAGCCGCAACATAGATATTATCCTCGGCGGACACACTCATACATTCATGGAAGAACCTACCCTCTGCAAAAACCTGGATGGTAAAACAGTAATCGTTAACCAAACCGGCGCTTACGGAATATTTGTAGGAAGAGTTGATGTGGAGTTTGGTTTATCTCGCGAAAAATAATTACCTTTGCATCCTGAAACAATTTCTCATCAATGGCACCCGACTATCTTGAAGATAATATAGAAAACGAGAACCTGACAAAAGAACATTCCGATTATCAGGTACCCGTCAATACCGACGTCGCACGGTACGTACTGTCGGGAATGTATCAAAACTGGTTCCTCGACTATGCGTCGTACGTTATCCTCGACCGCGCCGTCCCTCATATCAACGACGGACTAAAACCCGTGCAGCGCCGTATATTACATACAATGCGCCGTATGGAAGACGGTAGATACAATAAGGTTGCAGGTATAGTCGGTGAAGCAATGAAATTCCACCCGCACGGCGACGCATCTATCGGTGACGCACTCGTGCAACTTGGACAAAAAGACCTTCTGATTGACTGCCAGGGAAACTGGGGAAATATACTCACAGGAAAAGAAGCGGCTGCTCCACGTTACATAGAAGCGCGCCTGTCAAAGTTTGCCCTCGAAGTGGTGTTCAATCCCAAAACTACCGAATGGAAACTGTCTTACGACGGACGCAACAAAGAGCCCGTCACTTTGCCTGTCAAATTCCCGCTACTGCTCATGCAGGGTGTGGAAGGTATCGCAGTGGGACTCTCCTCAAAAGTACTGCCTCACAATTTCAACGAACTGCTTGACGCATCGGTTGCATACCTTAAAGAGGAAGATTTTACGCTCTATCCCAACTTCCAGACAGGAGGATATATTGACGTTTCACGGTATAACGACGGCGAACGTGGAGGCTCGGTAAAAGTTCGGGCGAAAATCAGTAAGATTGATAACAAAACGCTTTGCATTACCGAAATACCTTTCGGTAAAACAACCGGAACGCTTACCGATTCCATCCTGAAAGCGGCTGACCGGGGAAAGATAAAGATCCGTAAGGTGGAAAACATGACCGCCGAAAATGCTGAAATTGTTATTCATCTCTCACCCGGTGTATCGTCCGATAAAACCATTGACGCCCTATATGCCTTTACGGATTGCGAAATTAGCATCTCTCCAAACTGTTGCGTCATCAAAGACAACAAGCCTCATTTCATGACGGTCTCCGAAATCCTGCGTCACGTTACCGACAATACCCTGCGACTGCTGAAACTTGAACTCGAAATCCAACGCAGCGAATTACTGGAAAGCCTTCATTTTGCTTCGCTGGAAAAGATATTCATCGAAGAAAGGATTTATAAGGATAAGGAATTTGAAAACGCCAAAGACATAGAGATTGCCTTATCTCATATCGACAGGAGGTTGAAAATATACTTTGAAACAAATCATAACCTCACACCAGTTCGTGAAATAAGCAGAGACGACCTTCTTCGCCTGCTCGAGATTAAAATGGGGCGTATACTGAAGTTTAACAAGGACAAAGCCGACAGCCTGATAGTATCTTACCGCGACCAAATAAAGGAAATAGACCGTAATATCGAACATATCGTAGAATATACTATTGACTGGTTTACTAAACTGAAGGAAAAATACGGCAAGAACTACCCGCGCCGCACGGAAATACGTAGCTTTGACACTATCGAAGCGGCAAAAGTAGTAGAGGCAAATGAAAAACTCTACATCAATAGGGAAGAGGGATTTATAGGTTACGGATTGAAAAAGGATGAATATATCAGCAACTGCTCTGATATTGATGACGTGATTCTTTTCTATAAAGACGGCAAATACAAGATAGTAAAGATCAGTGAAAAGATGTTTGTCGGCAAAAATGTGCTATACCTCAACGTATTTAAGCGTAACGACAACCGTACTATTTACAACGTGGTTTACCGCGACGGCAAAACAGGACCGAACTATATCAAGCGTTTTCCGGTTACAGGCATCACCCGCGACAAAGAATATGACCTCACGACCGGTGCAAACGGTAGCCGGATCCTTTACTTTTCAGCTAATGCCAATGGCGAAGCCGAATCCGTGCGGGTAATCCTCAAACCAAAACCTCGCCAGAAACTTCTGGTTTTTGACAAGGATTTCAGCGATATTCAAATCAAAGGACGGGCTGCACGGGGTATCACGCTGACTAAGGCTGAGATTCACAAGATTTCGCTCAAACAAAAAGGCGGTTCAACACTTGGCGGGCGGCAAGTGTGGTTCGACCCTGACGTGCAGCGTCTGAATTACGATGGACGCGGCAATCTGCTCGGTGAATTTTTTGCCGACGACATGATTCTTGTTATCGAAGGAAGCGGTAAATTTTACACAACCAACTTTGATGCGACGAATCACTACGAAGGGCAAATACGAATTATAGAGAAATTCAACCCTTCAAAAGTATGGTCTGTAGCGCTGTTCGACAAAGACCAGCAGGGGTATCCTTACCTAAAGCGCTTTGTGTTTGAGGCGAGTATGAATAAAAAACAGAGTTTCATCGGCGAAAACACGGAATCGACACTTATCCTTGCTACCGACACGGTTTATCCGCGGCTTGAGATAAAATTCGGCGGACATGATTCTTTCCGTGAGCCGCTCGTGATTGAGGTTGAAGAATTTATAGGAATAAAGAGTTTGAATGCCAAGGGTAAACGCATTTCCACTTATAATGTAGCGGAAATCCGTGAAATAGAGCCGACTCGTTTTCCCGAACCTGAAACAGACATCGAAAACATGCCTGCACCCGACATGGACATTGAGCCGGAGGATGACAAGCCTCTTAATGACGTAATAGACGAAATTACAGGACAGCAGAGGCTGTTTTGATTTGAGGATATAATGAATACGGATACCCGGCAATCAGTCAAACGTTTACTTCTCGAAGAGCGAGGCGATGCCTGCCTTGTTTCTACTTTTGTCAACCAGTATTATCTTGCAGGAAAATTATTTAAGGGGTATATTTATCTGCCCGCCGATGGCGAGACTCTTTTTTTTGTGCAGAGGGAAACATATTTAACTGACTCGCAGGTTTTCCAGATCAGGAAGCCGGAAGATATACCAGGTATTTTGCAATCACTGAATTATCCACTGCCCAAAACGCTTTTTCTGGAAACGGGACAGATTTCTCACAATGATTTTTTGCGCCTTGAGGCAGCATTCCGTCCTGATAAAACCGGCGATGCTACTGCTTTGTTACGCAGGGCGAGGATGATTAAATCACCCTGGGAAATCGGGCAGTTCCGCATTTCAGCTCAAAAACATGCCGAAGTATATAGCCGGATACCGTCACTGTTTAGGGAAGGAATGAAAGACATTGATTTCCAAATAGAAATAGAACATCTGATGCGGCGTAACGGTTCGCTCGGTATTTTCCGCACTTTCGGCGACATGGATATTTTTATGGGAAGCCTGCTTACAGGCAGTAATGCAGCAGCGCCGGCGCCATACGATTTTGCTTTGGGTGGAGCGGGGATGCATCCTTGCTTGCCGATTGGCTGCAGCGGTGAAACTATCGGCGAAGGGAACGCTGTGATGGTTGATTTTGCCGGCAATTTCACTGCTTACATGTCCGATATGACCCGTGTCTTTGCTTACGGAAAACTACCTGATGAAGTGCAGCGGGCGCATCAGTTATCAATTGACATGCACAACAGATTGCGGGAAGAGGTTCGTCCGGGTGTCTCCTGTGCATCTGTTTGGCAGTGGTCGCTTGCGATGGCGGAAGACGCCGGTTTCGGCGGAAATTTTATGGGTACTAGCTTCCAAGCAAAGTTTGTCGGGCACGGAGTAGGTCTCGAAATCAACGAACCACCTGTATTAATGGCTCGTTCCAAAGACGTTTTCCGCACAAACATGGTCTTCGCCTATGAGCCTAAATTTGTCTTTGAAGGCATTGGTGCGGTCGGAAATGAAAATACATTTCTTGTAACCGGCGATGGAATTGAAAATATGACTGTCTTTGACGAACGGATCGGACAATTAACAAAGTAAAATTTTTGCGCATTGAAACCAAGTACTACCAAACGTTCCTTAAACAGTAAGCCGCGCACTAGGAGACTTTTTGAGCATATTCCAGAGTCTCAAGAGTATCTTTTTTACTTGCTCGCACTTGGAAATTATATAACTTTCATGTAATTTTGCACTAAATCTAAATTAAATAAGCAATAATATGAGAATTTACTTTGTAATAATGATGGCGTGCTGTCCTGTGTTGCTCTTTGGGCAGGCAACGCTCAATGTTTTGGACTTGCACTATGATTATTCCATTCCCCCGAAAGGCAAGACGATAGAGGCAAAAGCGGATGTGGAAAATTTCAATTTCCATATCTTGACAGGAGGAATTTCGTTTGAAACGGTGGCAAAACCTGCTGCCGGTCTGGAGAAGAAAAAGATCTCGCTCGACTACAATGACGGACAGTTTACGGTAACAATCGGCGGACAGGTGTATGATCCTCAACTGCCGGATTGGCAACTAATTCCTGTTGTGAAATTTGTAAACAGCCCATATCAGGTCGCGTTCTCTTCGCTGGGCGACACTGTTGGCAACAATCAGGCTCGGTTACTTTACCATCCGGCGTTTCGAAATACTCTGCTCGGGTTGCGGATTTTCGAGGCGGATGTATTGAATATTCCGGGCGTACTTTGGGATTTGCCCCGCGACAATAATAAACAGTATCTGCTTGCACAGTCGGAAGGGAACTATATTCCGCAAAAAGATTCCGTTCTGAACTTAAAACTTTACGATGAACTTTGCGGCGAGGGTCGTCCGTTTTCATCGTTCGTTATTACCGATAAAAAAGCCGACATCATTTTCGATGTCCAAAACGGGAAACTTTTATTCGAAGGTCACCCGTATTATCTTTTTACTAAAAATAAAATTAACCGAAAAGAGATAAAGGAATTACAAAAGCGTATCGAACAGTATTACAGAGATATAGAGGAAAACGCCAAGATATTTCTTGGGGATAGTTATACGTCCGACCTGAATCCGCGTGAAAACATGGCGGCTCTTAGCAAGCAACTTGAACAAAAGGAAAGTAAGGATAAAATTAAATTTAATCCCTTTCCATATCAGCGCTTGAAGGCGGATATAGCCGAACTTGATTCGCTGCAAACTAAGAGTCTCAAAGAGTTAAGTATGGCATTTAAAATATTGGATGGCTTTACCGCTTCGTTCAATAAAAACTGGGAAATGCTGAAACAGTACAATCCTGTTGTATATCCCACTCTGGAAAATGTTTCCCGATGGTCGGCCTTTTTCCGGTACGTGAAACAGACTAACCCCGACAACTGGGAGATTTTCCTGCGTAAAGTATCGGACAAACGTCCAACCGACGCTCCGACAGTTAAAACGCCAACCTCTTTCGAGATTGATTATATCCGCATTTTTACCGATAAGGTCAAAAAACAGGAAATTTTTTAATGATGAAAACTTATAACCTGCACAGAATACTGCATTACGGCGCCATACTGTTCCTCGCCATTTACTCCGGCAACCTTAAAGGACAGGAGCTTAACGTCACCGTGACAGTCAACAGCGACCATATCCAAAGTCCTAACAAGAACGTGTTTACAACATTGCAAACCGCTCTGACACGCCTCGTTAGCGAAACCCGATGGACAAATGCCGAAATTGCGCGGAACGAAAGAATCGACTGTTCGTTTTCACTCTCTATTTTGGAAGAAACCTCGGCGGGCAGTTACAAGGCGGAACTATTTATATCAGCCCGGCGACCGGTTTATAATGCCTCATATATAACAACAACTGTCAATTACCGCGATAAAAACGTAGAATTTGACTATACCGAAAATCAAACTCTCGAACTCAATCAAAGCGGTATCGACAATAACCTGGTGGCAATCATCGCTTTCTACTGCAACCTTATATTAGCAAAAGATTTCGACAGCTTTTCGCCTCTTGGCGGTGGCGGTTGCTATCGTCAGGCGCAAACCATTGCAATGCAGGCACAATCCAACAACTGGGAAGGCTGGTCGACTTTCGACGACAATCGTAGCCGTTCGTCAATCATCAACTGTTTCTTAGATGAGTCGATGAAACAGTTCCGCGAACTTTGGTACACATACCACCGGCGCGGACTCGACGAAATGGCTGCCAATGCTGATCGCGGGCGCACAACAATCATAGCAGCACTGCTCGTTCTAAAAGAAACCCGGAAGGTAAGAAATTCGGAAATTGTCCTTCAGATGTTTGCTGACTGCAAACTTGAGGAAATCATACAGATTGCTGAAAAAGCCTCGCAAGAAGAGAGGAAAAACCTCTATGATCTGCTGCGTAACGTTTTTCCCGGAACATCCAACAAACTGGAGCCACTGACAAAATAATAGATCGCAACTCACTAATAAGAACCTTACGTGGGCATGGCTTATATTCTTCGGTCTTACCGCTGTCTCGCCATATTTCGCAGTCAATCCGTTATCTTTCGATGAAGGGTAATGAAATGTACCTTGTCTTATAAATAGCGTAAGAAACCAAAATCGCTCTCTAACGTCGCCGAGAATAAGAATAGTATGCAATAGCCGTTACTTTCTCAGTTTTACATAATCAATTTCATGATTTTCTCCCTTATGCAATATAAGGTTAGCGCGCCCGCGAGTAGGCAGGATGTTCTTATGCAGGTTTACACTGTTAGTCTTTTTCCATACGTTAAGCGCCATACGTATTGCTTCATCATCGGAAATCTTCGTAACGGAATAAAAGAATGAGCCGGGGTCGTTGAATGCCGTTTCACGAAGCTTCATAAAACGCGAAAGAAACCAGTTTTCAAGGTGCCTCTCTTCGGCATCAACATAGATTGAAAAATCAAGATAATCGGATACAAACACCGAAGGCTTGCCGTTTGGATAATCCGCACGGCTTTGAAGGACGTTAAGACCTTCGAGTATGACTATGTCGGGCTTCGGAGTAAGGTTAATCTTCTCGCCGGGCAATATGTCGTACTGCAGATGCGAATAAACCGGCGCGGAAACAAATGTTTTGCCGGATTTTATATCGCTTACAAACTTTAGAAGTTTCTTTATGTCGTAAGATTCGGGGAATCCCTTGCGATCCATGATGCCCTTCTCCGTAAGTACAGCATTAGGATAGAGGAACCCGTCGGTTGTAACGAGAGAAACACTGAAAGTCTCTTTCCACCGGCTAAGCAGCGCCTGCAATACGCGTGAAACCGTGCTTTTACCTACAGACACACTGCCCGCAATACCTATAATGAAGGGGATTTTCTGGTATCGTTCGTTCAGAAACTTCATCATAACCGCTTGACGGCTTATAGTTGAATTGACGTAGTTGTTCAATAGCCTGGAAAGCGGAAGGTAAATATCCCTGACCTCATTCATAGACAGCTCTTCGAGAATCCCTTTCAGGTTAAGTATCTCCTGTTCCGTGAGTGTCATTGGTTCCGACTTGCGTAGCTCCGCCCATTTGCTGCGGGGGAAAACAAGGTAGGGACTTCTTGTTGGATAAATCATAGGGATTAATTTTTATCGGCAGGCTGATTATTGTCCTCTGCCAGTTCGGGTGCTATCTCGGACAAAGGTACTATGACGAATGGTCGCATGTGCATTTGCGGATGGGGAAGTGTCAGCGCTTCAGTGTTCATCCTGATGTCTCCTACCATAAGGATGTCGATGTCTATAAGCCTGTCGCTGTATATTTGTCCTGTTGTTTTTTGTGTCCGCCCGATATTACGTTCTATTTCCTGCGTGAGGGCGAGGATTGTTTCGGGGGAAAGATTAGTTTCTACGGCGATAACCTGGTTAAGAAACTTGTTGTCTGATTTGAATCCCCAGGGTTCTGTTTCATGTATGCGAGAGGCAACCTTGAGGAGTCCGACTTGCTTGTTGATTAGGAATCTTGCTTGTTGCAGGTTCCGGCTACGGTTGCCGAGATTGGATCCTAATGACAGGTAGCAGGTCATAAGATAAGCATTGCGTCGCCGTATGCTCCGAAGCGGTATCCTTCTTTGAGGGCAATCTTGTAGCATTTCATGATGAGTTCGTATCCGCCGTATGTAGCGGTCTGTATGAATATGATTGAGAGGGGCATGTGGAAGTTGGTGATGTGGCAGGTTGGGAGGGTGAATGTGTACGGCGGGAAAATGAATCTGTTAGTCCAGCCGTTGAAGTCCGTCAGATATCCTCTGGATGTGACGGCGCTTTCGGTGGCGTGCATTACCGTTCCTCCGACTGCGCATATTTGCCTGCCTGCGTCTTTTGCTTTGTTGACCTGGATGGCAGATTCTTCGGAGATGATTACTTCCTGTGAATCCATTTTGTATTTTGTAAGGTCTTCGACATCTATGTCGCGGTAGTATCCTAATCCCGTATGGGCGGTTATATATACAAATTCACAGCCTTTGATTTCCATTCGTTTGAACAGTTCGGGGCTGAAGTGGAATCCTGCAGCCGGAGCGACGACGCCTCCTTCGCTACGAGCGTATATTGTTTGGTACCGTTCGGTGTCTTCCTGTGTTAAGTCTCGCTTGATGTATGAAGGGACGGGAGGTTTTCCCATCGTATACAGGTTCTTTTTGAATTCTTCGTAAGATCCTTCGTTGAGAAATCTCAGGGTTCGTCCGCGTGAGGTGGTATTGTCTATAACTTCGGCTACTATCGTGTCTCCTTCCCCAAAATATAGTTTGTTTCCGATGCGGATCTTCCGTGCGGGATCGACTAATACGTCCCAAAGGCGATTTTCTTTGTTTAGTTCGCGCAGTAGGAAAACTTCTATTCCGGCTCCTGTTTTTTCTTTGCTGCCGTGCAGGCGTGTGGGGAAGATTTGCGTATCATTGAATATCAATACGTCTTTGTCGTTGAAGTATCCTATGATTTCTTTGAAAACGCGGTGTTCTATTTTACCTGTTTTCCTGTTGACGACCATTAATCGTGATTCGTCACGACTTTCGGTGGGGAACTGTGCTATCTGTTCCTCTGGGAGACTGAATTTGAATTGTGATAGTTTCATAAATATAACCGGTTATCAGGCGCAAAGGTACATATTTTATTTTAATTTAATGTAATGTTTATTCTAAATGTGTGAAATTGTAATTGGCAGGGTTACTTTTATCTGCCAAGTTCTTTGTTTATTTTTTCGATATAATCCAGCAGTATTTCCCTGCCTGTTTTTTGTTCTGCTGATGTAGAGAATATTGGTGGCAGTTCTTCCCATGTTTCGAGCAGTATCCTGCGATAGTTTTCGATGTTTATTGAGAGGCGGCTTTGCGAGAGTTTGTCGGCTTTTGTGAATATTATTGCGAATGGTACACCGCCCTCACCGCAAAGGTTAATGAATTCGAGATCTATATCCTGTGCTTCGAGGCGGCAGTCAATGAGCAGGAATAGGCAGGTAAGTTCTTTTCGTTGGGAGAGGTATGCGTGAATAATGTTGCGTATTTGCTCTTTTCCCGACTTCCCGCGCTGGGCGTATCCGTATCCGGGCAGATCTACGAGGTACCATTGTTTGTTTATCAGGAAATGGTTTATCAGTTGTGTTTTCCCTGGTGTAGATGACGTCATTGCCAAACCTTTACGGTCGGTGAGCATGTTGATTAGCGATGATTTCCCCACGTTTGACCGTCCGATGAATGCGTATTCCGGTTTCCCGTCCTGCGGGCATCGTGCGGGGTCGGTGTTACTGATTATGAATTCTGCGGTTTTGATTATCATTGGTATGTATTATTTTTTCATGTAACATTCTCTTTCGTTTGGCAGGAAATGTTCGATGGCATACCTTAATGCGGTACGGGGCATGTTTTGGTGGTGTAGGTCGAGGAATTTTACGAGTGTTGCCCTGTCTTTTTTGCCTATTTCGCGAAGCATCCACCCTGTGGCTTTGTGTATCAGGTCGTGGCGATGTGTGAGCAACTGTTCGGATATTGCTAATGTATCATCGAACTGCCGGTGCTTTATGAATGTCCATGTTGAAACTATTGCGATGCGCTGCTTCCAGATATTATTGTCTGCGGCGAGGGTATAGAGGATACTTCGATCATTGTTCAGGAGATATTGTCCCACAATATCTCGGCACGAGACATCTACCAGGTCCCAGTTGTTTGCTCGGTGCGCGTTGAGGATATAGAAATCGAATATTGCTTTCCTTGCGGCGTCTGTCTTTGCTGCTTTGAATTGTTTGACGAGAGTCAGCAGTCCAGTCATTCTTGCCTCGTGATATTCCGAGTCTATTAGTATCTGTATTTCGGCGAACGGCAATTCGGGAATAAGTCGTACGACGTTACGAATCTGCGGGACGGTTATTCCCAGCATCACGTCACCCTCGGCATACTGACCTTTCCCCGTCTTGAAGAATCGTTGAAGGAAGGCAGCCTTTTGGGGGTCTGCAATGGCAATAAGTTCGTTTAGGATAAGCGTTGCATTCATTTACTTTTCCAGGTTAAATGTTTTTCTGCCTATCCTGTTACCGTCGGAGAATATATCGACGTTGTATGTTCCGGGGGTAAGCGTTTCGGTGATCCCGTAATATATGGATACTTGCATCTCTTCGCCGCCATATTCGATGGTTCGTTTTTCGGAATAGTTTATTTCCTTGTTTTCGTATGGGAATAGGTTACTGCGACTTTTCACGAGTGGTTCGTGCATTGGGTTTTGGATACGTATATATATTGTCTTTTCCCCTGTTTGTGCGGTTATGTTGCCGTTAATGGTGAATGTTATTTCGAGAGTTTCCATTTTGCCGATCTTTGTAACGGCTTTGTTTTTGTTGTTTAGTCCGCGCACTGTTATGTTGCTTGTAGAGAGTTTTGCAGCCATGTGGACGGTTTCCGTCAACTTTTCTTTTTCCTGTGTTAGTTGTGAAACGGTTTGTGTTGCCTGGCGGTATCGTGCTGTGACTCTTTTATTTTCGTCGGTTAGTTGTTCGTTTATTCTGTTAAGTGAATCTATCTGTTCCACGTAGTTACGGAGTATTGCACGCAGTGTTTTCAGTTCCTTTGTCAGTTCATTAATACGCTTTGTGTTGGTCAGTTTCACGGTACGCAGTTCTTCCTGCAACCGTTGCACTTTTATCTGTTCCGTTTCCAGCCTTGCGAAGAGGGAATCATTATCAATCGTCAGTTTGTATCCTTCATATTGTCCGGCAATATAATTGTACTGATCGGCGAGTTCTTCCTTCACATATTCGGAGAGTGCTTCGCTGTCCTTAAATTTCTTTTGTTGGTAAATTATAACCGCCACCGCCACCAGTAACAGTAATACTGTGGGGAGCGCGATCCATACTATACGGTTATTCTTCATACTGTACGACTTTTGAGGGTGCAAAATTACAACATTTTTCGGAAAAAATGTCCTGTCCTGCTATAAGTATATATATAAAAGGTAGAAAGCATAACAAAGAGGGCAATCTGAAAAAGATTGCCCTCTCTCTATTATAGTTATGAAACGTCTTTCTTATTGCTTCACGACCTTCAATGTCTTACCGTCGACACTAACGATGTAAACTCCCTTCGGAAGATTACCTGCTGCGACATATTCACCGGCATTAATGGTTTGCTGTAATACAATTCTACCACTGAGATCGGTTATTATTATTTCGGTCGGAGCATTGATACCGTTGATGCGGAAACTTTCCGTGACAGGGTTCGGATAAACCGCAACATCATTGCTTTCCAACTCGCCGATACTTGCGTTGTTTCTGTAATAATAGGTATTGGAGTAAGTATTTCTCCGTCCGGTATCTACAACTTTGGTTGAACTGATTGCTTCGTAAATTATAAAGTCATAAGCGTGACGTTTTACCCTGCCGAGAGCATCGTATTCATACGCATGCAGGTGATAAAGCCCCCAATAATTAATATCTATTGTAATCGCTCCGACGACATATTTGATAATCTGTCCCCGGTAACTTTCATAAGATATGCATTTCCCTTGCGGATCATTATGATAGATATGTTCCACATATCTAGCCCAATCATTGAAAGATTCCGACCATTCGTATGAAATCTCTTTTATCAGGTAACCTTTGTCATCGTACTGATATTCTGTTTTTGACGAAGGATTTGCTGCGTCAGGCGAGTATGTAAAAACAACTTTGCCGACATCATCATATTGGTATTCACTCCTGTTATAAGGTTCGGATTTCCAATCTTTCAGAAGGTCGTCCCAATCGTAAGAGGCTTCATACAGTTTCTTCCCCTGTTCATCGTAATTACACTCTGTTTTCCACGATGGTTCTTCATTATAAGCATTTTGCTCTCTGATCCATGAGAATACGGTAAGTTGTGTCGGAAGCCCTCCTTCATAACTATAAGTCATTTTTTGGCTCCGCCCCCAATCATTGGTTTGGGTGTTCCAATAATAGTACTCAAAGCCGCTGACAATGTCACCGTCACGCACATAAACGTCTTTATCTGAAAAATCTCCGTTGTACTTCGTAACGGTACTGTCTAAATCAGGGTTTTTATTTGTAATCAAATCCCCTGCATTAATTTGCAGATTGCAAAGCCATACGGCAATAATTAAAAAACAAATCTTTTTCATTTTCTTAAAATTTAATATTGTTAATAAAATTTTTTACTGACAACATCCCCAGCCAGGGCGCACAATATGTACGCCCTTATGCTGCGGATTATTGAAATTTGTTCCTTGCGAAACATGTAGAATTCCTTTTTCATCTTTCAATTAATCAAGGAACTATCGCTGAGAATATTTCCGACCAGGGACCATATTTCACGCGGGTATTTTCCCATCTGGCTGCGAACCAGAGGGTTTTTCCTCGCTCTTCCTCTGTAAAGCTGAGGTTTACAGGAGTCCGTGTATCGGATTCGGAGTTAATAAGTTGAGAGATGTCGGTCGGTCGCTCGTCGGAGAGTATGTAAACAAACTTAACTCCACGCTGACCTTCAGGTTTTGCCTTTTTATCCTCAGATTCGTAAAATTCAACAGTAAGGACGCGAGGTTCGGTCAGGATGACCTTCATGTAGGGAGACCTTGTCTCAACTTTTGACGGAGTGCGGGTCGTTTTGTAGATCGGCAACCCCATGTCTGCGAGTTGTTTGTCGGTAACATCAGGATTGTTAATGATGTATACCTTAATAACCCG
>JAISYU010000053.1 GCA_031269685.1 Dysgonamonadaceae bacterium
AGAAATAAATAACAAACAAATATTGAACAGTAACATTAAAATTATTTTCAAATGAAAAGAATCTTCTTAACTATGATCGCGCTCTTCATGTTGAGCGCAACAGGCGCGAATGCGCAATCGAAACTCAGGTATACTGATTGTGAAGGCAACTCAACCGTGATTGATGCGTATACCACCGCCGAGCGCAATAATTTGTCTAACGTCACCAACGGCACAAAGATTTTCAACACTACTATTCAGGAGGTTGAAATATGGAACGGTACGAAGTGGGTTGAGACATTCTGGGCTCCCGATGCTCCGACAGCAAATAACCAGACATTCTGTTCGAGCGATAATCCTGTCGTATCGGATCTTGTTGCGACAGGAGATTTCGGTAATATTAAGTGGTATGACACGGAATCCGGCGAGACGGCATTAGATGCTAATGCTCTGTTGCCGACCGGTACGTATACATACTACGTATCGCAGAGTTTTAACAGTAACGAAAGCGTGAGGGCAGCGGTTGAGGTGACGGTAATTGCGGGAAATTGCGCAATTCCTACACCGTCTCCATCTTTAGCCTGCGGCATAAAAAGCGACGACAACAAAACATTTACCGCGAAAGCGGATCCTAATGCTTTTGGATACGAGTTTTTTGTAAATAATGTTTCGCAAGGACTGCAGAGTTCAAACATCAAAACCTTTGATGCGGCAAAAACAGATGTAACCGTTAAGTATTATTATCCACCTGCGTTTTTGAAGCCGAAGATGGTAGACGTTGAGGGAACTACCGACACGTGGTACTATGGAAGCTCCCATAGAACGACAGATGTTGATATTTCCGGCTTTAAGATGAGCGAGACAGAAGTTACTCAGGCACAATATGAGTATGTGATGGGCGATAATCCTTCTTCTTTCCGATGTGGAAATAGTTCTGTGTCTGACAGACCGACTTCGGCTTTGCCTGTGGAGATGATAAATTGGTATCATGCAATAACATATTGCAACAAGTTAAGTATTCTTGAGGA
The DNA here is from genome assembly GCA_031269685.1 of Dysgonamonadaceae bacterium. Classification (GTDB taxonomy): domain Bacteria; phylum Bacteroidota; class Bacteroidia; order Bacteroidales; family Azobacteroidaceae; genus Azobacteroides. The sequence goes on from JAISYU010000053.1 coordinate 1,008, forward strand.
CAAAGAGCCGTGTTATACCGTATCAGGAGTTGATTTCTATGGTACAGTCGACGTGCCAACAAAAGGTAATGCAGACTGGATTGCTGCCGAGTGTGATTTCTCCAAGAACGGTTATCGTTTGCCGACCAGGTCTGAGTGGGAATATGCAGCAAGAGGCGGCGTAAATAAAAAGAAATATACCTATTCCGGCAGCAACGATGTTTGTCAGGTTGCCTGGTACAAAGGTAATAACGGGACAAATACTGGTTGCGGAGCAGCCAGCAATATATCAGGCACGAAGCCTGTAAAACAGAAACTCGGCAATGATTTAGGATTATATGATATGAGCGGTAATGTATGGGAGTTTATCTGGAACGGAAGCAGTGGTTCCTTTCCTTCTGCTACTCCGAATTCTACAGCTACTACTTCCGGTATTCCCCTTTTTCTCGGTGGTATGTATCCCCATGAGGCCGAATACAGCAGCGTTTTTAGTAGCCGATCTTCACTCCAGGATGTTCGTGCCGATGATATCGGCATGAGGGTTGTGACGAGCCAATAGAGAGGCTCGGAGATGCTCGGCAAAGAATTAATAAGGGTGTACACTTAGTGCACCCCTATTAGTTTATAAAGAATTTACTTTGTTTATAAGCGAAAAATATATACCTTTGCACCCCGAAAACTTTCTCAAACAATTTCATGGATAAACAAATCAGTCTGGTGTTGGAAAACGGAACGGTTATGAACGGGTTCTCTTTCGGTTACGAAAAGCCTGCCGCCGGCGAAGTCGTATTCAATACCGCTATGGTCGGATACCCGGAAAGCCTTACCGACCCCTCCTACGCAGGGCAAATACTGACGGTAACTTATCCGTTAGTCGGTAATTACGGCGTGCCGGAAGATAAAGTAATCAACGGTCTCTCTCAATTCTACGAGTCGGAGAAAATACAGGTCAGCGGATTGATAATATCAGAGTATTCCCACAAATACAGCCACTGGAATGCCAGGAAATCCCTCGGCGACTGGTTGAAAGAACATCACGTGCCGGGAATATACGGAATAGATACCCGCGCCCTGACCAAACTGATACGGGAACATGGCTCAATGCTTGGGAAAATAGTATTTCCCGGAAATGATACCGAGTTCTATAACCCAAACCTCGAAAACCTGATAGATAAAGTGACCTGCAAAGAAGTCATTACTTACGGTAACGGGAAATACAGGATTGTCCTGGTTGACTGCGGCGTGAAACATAACATCGTCCGATGCCTGCTCAAAAGAGACGTAACCATCATCCGTGTCCCGTGGAACTTCGACTTCAATACCATAGAATATGACGGACTGTTTATATCCAACGGTCCCGGTGACCCGTCGTTCGCCGATATTACCGTCAAGAATATACAAAAAGCAATGTCGGCAGATAAACCTGTCTTCGGAATCTGTATGGGTAACCAACTGCTCTCAAAAGCCGGCGGCGCATCAACATTCAAACTCAAATACGGACACCGTAGCCATAACCAGCCCGTAAGAATGGAAGGTACCAACCGGTGCTTCATAACTTCGCAAAACCACGGTTTCGCAGTGGATGCTTCTACACTCGGTAACGAATGGGAACCACTATTCACCAACATGAACGACGGCACAAACGAAGGTATCCGACACAAAACCAAGCCCTGGTTCTCCGCACAGTTCCATCCCGAAGCGGCTTCCGGTCCAACAGATACGGAGTTCCTCTTTGATACGTTTATCGAAAGTATCGCTGACGGTAAAAAATCCGCAGTACTGAAAAATATAATAAACAATTCGTCGGAATCCATAACTCCAATCCCGCAAAAAGTTCTCCTGCTCGGATCCGGCGCCCTCAAAATCGGAGAAGCCGGCGAATTTGACTACTCAGGATCACAAGCCCTGAAAGCCCTGAAAGAAGAAGGTATCAATACCGTACTCATCAATCCAAATATCGCCACCGTACAGACTTCCGAAGGTGTCGCCGACAAAATATATTTTCTTCCGGTTACGCCTTCCTTTGTGGAAAAAGTTATAGAAAAAGAACGCCCCGACGGTATCCTACTCGCCTTCGGTGGACAAACCGCGCTAAACTGCGGCGTAGATCTATACCGCTCCGGTGTGTTTGAGAAATATAACGTTAAAGTGCTCGGTACTCCCGTACAGTCCATTATTGATACGGAAGACCGCGAACTGTTCGTCAAGAAATTAGACCAGATCAACGTCAAATCTATCAAAAGCCACGCCGTGGAATCAACCGGTGAAGCGCTGAAAGCCGCCGACGAACTCGGATATCCGGTTATCGTTCGCGCCGCTTATGCCCTTGGCGGTATGGGAAGCGGATTCTGTAATAATCCCGAAGAACTGAAAATTCTCGCCAATAAAGCTTTTAACTACTCAAACCAACTGCTGATAGAGAAATCACTGAAAGGATGGAAGGAAATCGAATATGAAGTGGTCCGCGACAAATACGACAACTGTATCACTGTATGTAACATGGAAAACTTCGATCCGCTGGGAATACATACCGGCGAAAGTATCGTAGTTGCCCCCTCGCAAACCCTGACCAATCACGAATATCACAAACTGCGCGAACTCTCAATCCGTATCATCCGCCATATCGGTATAGTGGGTGAATGTAACGTACAGTATGCGTTTGATACGGTGTCGGAAGATTACCGCGTAATTGAAGTTAATGCCCGTTTAAGCCGATCATCAGCGCTGGCGTCGAAAGCAACCGGTTACCCGCTGGCATTCATCGCCGCCAAACTTGCTCTGGGATACGGTCTCCAGGATCTGAAAAACTCCGTCACCAAAACAACTACCGCATTCTTTGAACCTGCCTTAGACTATATCGTATGCAAAATCCCTCGCTGGGATTTAGGCAAATTCCACAGAGTATCGAAAGAAATCGGCTCAAGTATGAAATCGGTAGGCGAAGTAATGTCAATCGGTCGCAGCTTTGAAGAAGTCATACAGAAAGGACTCCGAATGATAGCACAAAGTATGCACGGCTTCGTCGCTAACAAAGACTTGGAAGTCACCGACATTGATAAAGCGCTCGCAGAACCGACCGACAAACGTATCTTCATCATAGCCCAGGCGTTTGAAGCAGGTTATTCGATTGACCGAATCCACGAACTTACTAAAATAGACCTGTGGTTTCTGCAAAAACTCCAACTTATTTACCAAACTTCAAAAGATCTCGCCAAATACAACAACATAAACGATCTGCCTAATGAACTCCTGCGTACGGCAAAGCAAAAAGGTTTCTCCGATTACCAGATTACAAAACTTGTTTACAAAAATACAGACCGTGCAACCGACGAAAAACAATCGCTAAGAACATTGCGTAAAGAAAAAGGTATCGTTCCCGTCGTAAAACAGATAGATACGCTGGCAGCGGAATATCCTGCGCAAACGAATTACCTGTACCTGACCTACAACGGCTCGGAGAATGATGTTCACTACCTCGGCGACCACAAATCGGTTATTGTACTCGGTTCCGGCGCCTATCGCATAGGTAGCAGCGTTGAATTTGACTGGTGTTCGGTAAATGCCCTCGAAACAATCCGTAATCGCGGGTGGAGAGGCGTAATGATTAACTATAATCCCGAAACGGTTTCGACCGACTATGATATGTGCGATCGTCTTTACTTCGACGAACTAACCAGCGAACGCACAATGGATATTATCGAACTCGAAAACCCGCACGGAGTAGTGCTTTCAACCGGAGGACAGATACCAAATAACCTTGCCCTGCAATTAGACGGGGATGGTGTACCTATTCTCGGCACAACAGCAGCAAGCATCGACAATGCCGAAGACCGTCACAAGTTTTCCACAATGCTCGATCGGCTCGGCATTGATCAGCCACGCTGGAAAGAATTGACTTCACTGTCCGATATAGATCAGTTTGTCGAAGAAGTAGGATTTCCGGTGCTCGTTCGCCCTTCATACGTACTCTCCGGTGCTGCGATGAACGTATGCTCCAACCAGACGGAACTTGAACGCTTCCTCAAACTTGCGGCAAACGTTTCGCAAAAACACCCGGTCGTAGTTAGCGAATTTATCCAGGACGCCAAAGAAATCGAAATAGATGCGGTTGCCGACTGCGGCGAAATTATTATTTATGCCATTTCCGAACATATCGAATTCGCAGGAGTTCATTCGGGAGATGCTACAATCCAGTTTCCTCCGCAACGACTTTATGTTGAAACGGTACGCAGAATCAAGCGAATTGCCCGCGAAATAGCATCGGCGCTGAAAATCACCGGACCTTTCAACATTCAGTTCCTTGCCCGCAACAACGACATCAAAGTTATTGAATGTAACCTGAGGGCGTCGAGAAGTTTTCCGTTTGTATCAAAAGTATTGAAAATAAATTTTATAGAACTTGCTACTCGAATCATGCTCGGTGAAAAAGTAGAACGTCCCGCCAAGAATGAATTTGACCTCGATTATGTAGGTATCAAAGCCTCGCAATTCTCCTTTGCCCGCTTGCAGAAAGCGGACCCGGTACTTGGCGTCGATATGGCTTCGACAGGTGAAGTCGGCTGTATAGGCGATGATTTCTACGAGGCGGTTATCAAATCCATGCTATCCGTCGGTATGCGTATTCCGAAGAAAAACAAATTCGTACTGGTTTCGAGCGGTACGGTACGCTCGAAAGTTGATACGCTCGAAGCATGTCGAATGTTGACGGAAAAAGGTTACACGATTTACGCTACGGAAGGTACACATAAATTTCTGTCGGATAATGAAGTCCCCTCTATACGGGCTTACCAGCCGAGTGAAGAAGGTACACCTAACGCACTGACTATGATTCACGACAAACAGTTTGACCTCGTAATAAACATCCCTAAAAACCTGACGGAAGGCGAGATCTCAAACGGATACCACATTCGTCGCGGCGCTGTTGACTTCAATATCCCGCTCTTTACCAACGCCCGTCTCGCATCGGCATTCATTCAAGCGTTTTGCAGCATAGATGTAGAGAAGATGCCGGTAAAAAGTTGGGACGAATACAAATAATCAGTCTTGTATTTTATTCGCAAATTCAGGTCAATTTGCGTTGTAAATTAAGTATATGGATAAAAAGGTAAGAAGCATAACAAAAGAGGGCAGTCTGAAAAGATTGCCCTCTCTATATAATTCTTAGGAAATTTTCTTTCTTACCGCTTCACCACCTTCAATGTCTTACCGCCAGCGCGGACAAGGTAAACTCCCTTCGGAAGATTACCTGCTGCGACAGATTCACCGGCTTCAACGGTTTGTTGTAATAAAGTTCTACCACTAAGATCGGTTATTATTACTTCGGTCGGTGCAGTGATTCCGCTGATTCGGAAACTTTCTACGACAGGGTTCGGATAAACGCTGACATCGCTTTCCGTCACCGATGATTCTATTGCCGAAGAAATATATGCCTTAATCTCTTTGAAATCCTCCCATATTTCTGCGGCTTTGTAATCTTCTACGGACTCGGCGGGAACGTAAAGCGTGACGTTACTTAAATCAACGTAATCAAATACCCATTTGTTTATGCTTTGCGGCGTCGGGTTAAGATTGGTAACGGAAGTCAAAGCGCTGCACCAGGCAAAAGCATACTCTCCAATACTTGTTACACTGTTGGGAATGGTAACCAAAGCCAGTCCGCTGCAATAGCAAAAAGCATACTCTCCAATACTTGTTACACTGCTTGGAATAGTATAACTTGCATCCTGTTTTCCTTCAGGATATTTAATCAAATTGCTTTTTGACTTATTGAACAGTATTCCATTTTCAGACGCATAAGCCTTGTTGTTTTCAGAGACTTCAATATCCGTCAAAGCGTAGCAACTGACAAAAGCACGCTCTCCAATACTTGTTACACTTTCTGGAATGGTAACGGAAGTCAGTTTGCTGCAACCGGAAAAAGCACCGGTTCCAATAATTGTCACACTTTCTGGAATGGTAATGGAAGTCAGTCCGCTGCAACCGGAAAAAGCCCCAAATCCAATACTTGTTACACTGTTGGGAATGGTAACAGAAGTTAGAGAGTAGCAATAGGAAAAAGCCCTATATCCAATACTTGTTACACTGCTTCCAATAGTAACGGAAGTCAAACTGCTGCACTCGTAAAAAGCCCTATCTCCAATACTTGTTACACCATACTCAATTACGACATCTGTAATTGAAGAAGTATAAGAATACCAGGGAGGATCCGAAGAATAATAATTCGGCATCGCCCCTGTACCACTAATAGTTAATGTACCATTAGAGAGACTCCAGGTTAACGGACCTGTTGTTCCGCTTTCCGCAAAACTCACTGCGCTCAACATGAATAGCGCGATCGTTGTTAAGAAGATTCTTTTCATTTTTCTTAAAATTTAATTTGTTAATAAATTTATTTTCAATCCTTTTACCAACTGACAGTCACCTTGTGACGGTTGGCAGTCATTCTTTGACGGTTGACCGTCATTCCTTGACTGTTGACAGTCGTTCCTTGACTGCTGGCAGTCATTCCTTGACTGTTGACAGTTGCTCTGTGACTGTTGACAGTTGCTCTGTGACTGTTGACCGTCGTTCCTTGACTGCTGGCAGTTGCTCCTTGACTGTTGACAGTCACTCCGTGACGGTTGACCGTCATTCCGTGACTGCTGACCGTCATTCCGTGACTGCTGACCGTCATTCCGTGACTGCTGACCGTCATTCCGTGACTGCTGACCGTCATTTCTTGACTGTTGACCGTCGTTCCTTGACGGTTGACAGTTACTCAATGACTGAATATAGTAATCCTTAGCCCACATATCCGAAAAAATAAAAAACTTGCCGGCGCTCCCTATAGAAATAACCAGGGGACTGTATTATATATGCTATTCTTTTTCATAATGAGGGGCAAAATTACATAAAGATATTTAACTGCCAAATTTTTAGGTGTATTTCTTGAAAAAAAGTTTATTTTTTGCTTGACGCGGCTACGGAAGTATGTAATCTTTTTAAACAAACAAATTGTAATTTATAGTTTTTATAGCGATTTAAACTTTCCGCGGGAATGGATGTCAATAGAGGGTAACGATTTTTTCTACGTAGATGAAACAAATCGCGCAAATTATAATATGATTCTTATAAGATGGTGCATTATTGTATGAAATTTCCGGCGACGGTTATAGTGCTGCTTTCATTCTGCATGTTTCCTGCGGCGTCGCAGAATGTGCTGACTATCGAACGTGCGCTGGAGTTTGCGCAGGAAAACAGTCCTGCCGTGAAGCAGGAACTGATGAGTATCGAACGTAACCGGCTAAATCTTAAAGCGCAGAGAGCAGCGCTGAAGTCAAACTTTTCACTTACCCTGAATCCGGTTGGCTATTCGGTTAGCCGTAAATTCAGAGATTATGACGGGCAATGGTACACAAGCGAGTCTTTCCAGACCGGCGGATCGCTGCAGATAGTTCAGCCGATCCTGCTTACCGATGGAGTTATTTCGCTAAGGAATAATTTTTCGTGGCAAAACAGTTCCGTGAATGAGAATGGAGTGAACGTCGGAAATAATGCTTTTCTAAACAGCCTGACACTGAACCTCGAACAACCTCTCTTCCTTTCCAATTCGCTGAAAAGAGCGCTCAAACAAAATGAATTTGCACTCGAAAACGCAGAGATTAGTTACGCTCTCAAACGGTTACAGTTGGAAAGTGATATTACTTCCGATTTTTATGCGGTTTTCAATAGCCAAAGCACGCTCGAAACTGCTAAAAGTTCGTTCGTAAATTCCAAAAAGAATTATGAGATTATCAAAAACAAGACAGAGGCTGAACTTGCGCCGAAAGAAGAACTGTACCAGATTATGGTGACGCTGGCTAAGGATAGCGCAAGCGTCGAAAGTGCAATCGTGCAACTCGAAAATGCAAAGGATAAACTGAAACGTACAGTCGGAATGAACCTCGATGAAGAGTTTGATGTGAAGGCGGAGATTGACGTGAAGGCTGTTACGGTTGATGAAGATATGGCTGTGGAACATGCGTTCGCTTCCAGGCTCGAACTGCGCCGGCGCGAAATTGAAGCGAAACTGAGCGAGTATTCCCTGATAGTGGAAAAAGAAAAGAACCGGTTTAACGGTAAAGTAGGGCTGTCTCTCGGGTTGACCGGTAATGATCCTGTTTTTGGGGATATGTACAGTAAGCCGACCCAAAGCCCAAGCGTAGGCGTGACATTTACAGTGCCTATCTTCGACTGGGGGGAAAACAGGGCAAGGGTGAAGGCTAAGGAACTGGAAATAAAGTCGCAGGAACTTGAAGCCGGTGAAGAACGTATTGATATTGTAATGTACATAAGGCAGGAATGTCGTGCGCTTCGTAACCTCCAAACTCAGGTCGAAATAGCCGAACAGAATATCATAAACGCCCAACTTACATACGACCTGAATATGGTCCGGTACAGGAACGGCGACCTGAGCGGTATGGGTTTCGTACAGTTCCAAACACAACTTACTTCCGCTAAAAATGATTACACAAACGCGCTTATTAAGTATAAGGAAAGCCTGCTGAGATTGAAAATCCTATCTCTGTACGATTTTGAAAGAAACGTAGAGGTTGTTCCCCTGTCTGATTATTCCGTTAAATCAAAATAAATGTTTATGAAGAAATATTCTTATATACTTGTCTCGCTGTTATTAACGGCATGCAGTAACAATATGCAACAGGACGCACAAACCGAAATCGCTTCGCCGGTCTCGGTGCGCGAACTCGAAAAAGGCTCTATCAGTAAACTTGTCAATACCTCCGGCAGTGCGCTTCCGGTGTATGCCGCCGACCTTGTATCGGAAATGGAGGGGAAATATAATCTCCTTGTGAATCCCCTAACCGGTAAACCTTTCCGTCTCGGTGACCGGGTACAAAAAGGAATAACCGTTATCAGTCTCGAAAATAAGGAGTACGAGAATACTATCTCCTTTGAATCGAAGAAACTTAACCTCGAAATCGCAGAGCATGAGAGAAGTAAACAGGATACGCTTTACCAACTGGGCGGAGTTACTATCCTCGATAAACGAAATACGGAAGTGAAGGTGCTAAACGCCCGAACCGAAATCGAAAACGCCGGTTTAAGCCTTGAGAAAATGTCTATCAAAGCGCCTTTCGCCGGAGTGATAACGGCTTTGCCCCACTATACACCCGGTGTGCGTGTCGCTTCGGGTAAAGAAATGCTGAGCGTTATGGATTATGCGCGGCTGTATATGGATATTAATATGCCCGAAAGCGCTATCAATTATGTTAGACCTCAACAGATGGCTTATATTACTCATTATACGCTTCCAAACGATACCCTGAAAGGTGTTATAAGTGAACTGTCTCCGGCTATAAGTCAGGAGACCCGTACTTTTAAAGGTAGAATACTGATAGATAACAAAGACCTGAAACTCCGACCAGGAATGTTCGTCAAAGCGGAAATAGTCGTTGATAAAGCCGATTCCGCAGTCATTATCCCCAAAGATATTATCCTGACCCGCGATAAACAGCGTAAATATGTATTTGTAGTCGAAAAAAATACCGCAATCAGACGCGATATTACCATCGGGCTGGAGGATGACAAGAATGTGGAAATACTCAAAGGACTTAATGCCGGCGAATATCTTGTAGTGAAAGGCTACGAGACTTTGAAGCCGGACGGAAAGGTAAAAATACAGCAGTAAATGAATAAATTAAAGAAATTGAAAAGAGTAGCCGCTATCCATGATATTTCGGGGTTCGGCAAATGTTCGCTCACGGTAGCGCTTCCTATTATTTCCGCGGCGGGCATAGAATGTTCGGTTCTGCCTACCGCTGTTTTGTCAACACATACGGGAGGGTTTACCGGATTCACTTATCGTGACCTTACGGAAGATATTCAGCCGATTGCCGAGCACTGGAAATCCCTTGACATCAAGTTTGACGCAATTTATACCGGTTTCCTCGGCTCTTTTGAACAGTTGGATCTGGTTGGCAAGTTTTTCGATACTTTCCGCACAGGAGACAATCTTATCCTGGTTGACCCTGTCATGGCGGACAATGGTGAACTGTATAAGATATTTTCCCCTGAGTTTGCTGTCGGGATGCGTAGGTTGTGCAGCAAAGCCGACATAATAATACCTAACTTGACCGAAGCGGCGTTACTTCTCGGTGAACCGTACAAACCGGGTCCGTATGAGAAAATATATATCGAAGACATTCTGAAGCGGCTAAGCGCTATCGGTCCACAGAAGATTGTGCTGACCGGCGTGTTTTTCGACGATGAACAACTCGGCGCCGCTACTTACGATGCTGCTACGGGAGAAATCGCCTATGCTTTTGCTCCCCGCGTTCCCGGGTATTATCACGGCACTGGTGATGTTTTCGGTTCAGCCCTTTTGAGTGCAATTCTTAACGGGTTTACGTTGGGAGAGGCGGCGGCGGTTGCTGTACGGTTTACGGTTTCGGCAATCGGGAAAACAGCCGATGCAGGCACCGATATTCGCTTTGGGGTTAATTTCGAGCGAACAATTCCCGAACTGCTGGCAGACTTGAAACAGGGCGAGTAAATTCCCCGTCAGAAATCCACAAGTTTATTGGTCATAGCATAAATCGTTAGACCGGCGGTACTGTGTATCTGCAGTTTTGAACAAATATTGCGGCGGTGGCTGATTATTGTATGCATTGAGAGATTCATGCGCTCGGCAATCTGACGGTTGGTCAATCCCTGTATTACGTGAACGACAACTTCTTTTTCGCGGGCTGTCAGTGTTTCCCGCAGGTTTTCTATATCCGCATCCGTAGCGAGATACGTCAGTTTTTCGGTAATCTGTTCGATGGAATCGTAAATGGAAATTACTCCATCGAACACTTTAAGCGACACAGGGGCAAAGAAGGAAGATTGCAGGGCTATACACTTCATAGCCTGATTACCTGTTGCTTTACGGATTTGCGTTAAAGGCAACACGCACAGCAGGCAGGGGTTTACTATCAGAATATCGGGGGTGTTTAGTAGCAGGGAAGACTTCAGTTTTACGGCGTCGTCTATTTCATGAGCCTCCATTCGGAAAGAGTTAATACGGTTAAGCATTGAAAGCATACCGGTACGAATAATATCTGACGGCTCGAAGAGTGATATTTTGATGATTCTGCTCATACTTTTTTACGTATTTCGTTTTCCAGGGTTTCGATAGCGGGTTGAAACAGATATTCTTCGACTGCGTTATGCGAAGCGAGGTCACGTTCGCAGTTGAAGACATCGAAAAGGAAGCTGTTGATTTCGTTAGCCTTTCTTGCAGGGTAATATTTTATCAGTACATTCTTGAATTCTGTAAGGCTTGTTTGTATCCGGTCGTGTTGTTTTCCGAGTTTGATTGTCTGTCTGTCCGGTTTTTCGCCGTGCAGCAAAGCCCTGACGTAAGGGAATACTTTCCGGTCTTCGTTTTGGGTATGTTTTTCCAGGGCAGACACAAATTTATCGAAATAGACGAGGATAGCGAGATTAATATCCGTTTCGCCGTCATTGAGTGCGTCGCACAGTTTTTTGCGCATTTCGGGCAGGCGGAATTTCAGGAAAAACAGATGTGAGTGATAGAGATATTCGATTAGGCAATCTATCGAGACTTTTGGACGGTATTCAGCATCGGGGCAATCGCCATGTTCCATGAGGTTGATAATAGCGAGGAAAGTATCCACATCGACGCCGTATTCATTGCAAACCGTTCCGATACTTTTGTCACCGAACCCGAGAGCGATTCCAAACCGGCTAAGGACCAGCAGCGCATGGCAATTCTCTCCGATAAGGCTACTCATTGCGCTGGAAGGCTTATATTTATGAAATAGAGATCTGTTCATACGTATATTTTTAGAAAGTCCTGCAAAAGTACAATAAATTTTCGACAATTATCTTAACAGGTTATTTCCTTTTCACTGAGGAAACAAACACATAAAAGAAAACAGGCTGCCCTTTATTGAGACAGCCTGTTT
>JAISYU010000062.1 GCA_031269685.1 Dysgonamonadaceae bacterium
GACTCCTCTGAATTTTTAATTTGCACCACTTAGTTTTTAATCAGTCGTATAGCGGTCCTCGTGGGCGTGAGCCGTAAAATGCGTACCAGGCTATAATACAATAGGAAATGATGGGAATTATTAAGCCCGGCGCGATGGCTTTCCCCGCATCAATGCCGGATCCGACCGTCGCCAGGTCAAGGTTGCCGATGAATCCCATAAGTTTGGACAGAACCGCGCCCCCTATCAGGCTCATCACGAGCATAGAAGCCCCAAGTTTGGCATTAGGTCCCAGACCCTTCATTCCGGATGCAAAGTTGGTGGGATACATCAGCGACATGAAAAGCGTAGTAGCGCTGATGGCGTAAATGCCTATCGGAAGCGGCGTAGAATCAAATATGCCGAACGGAAGGGATAACGTACATCCGTCTAACCCAAAGCCAAGCCTGGCAGTCGCCCACCGTGACCCCAAAATCGCTACCGCAACTAAGATAATATTTGTCACAGCGTAGACTCCCATTAATTTCTGCGGCTTAAAATAATTCATCAGCCAGGTACTGAGAAACCTGCCCGCCATAAAGATTACCATGTTGGCGACAAGAAATGCACCGGCTTGCTTTTCCCCTAACGGACTGTTGTCCTGTATATATATAATAAGGAAACTCCATGTCCCAAGCTGGGCGCCTAAATAAAAGAACTGCGAAATAATCGCTCCCCACCAGTGAGGATATTTTAACAGCTCGGAAATTTTCCCCTTGCCTCCCGTATCCTTGCCCGAAACCGCGATGTCGGGAAACTTAGCCCGCCAAATAATTACCGCAACCACGAGAATAATTACCGCAAGCGTTAAATATGTCGGGAAAACCCTCATATTCTCTTCGTGAAGGAAGGCTTCATAACGATTGGCAAAGCCTTCAACCGCCGTCAGTTTCCATTCCGCTATCTTTGCCGCGTCAGGTTCGTTCCCCGAGAAGATAAATCTTACCCCAAGCAGGGAAGCAAATATCCCGCCTATCGGATTGAACGACTGTGCCAGGTTAAGTCTCCGCTCAGAGGTCGATTTATCTCCCAAAGCAACCACAAAACTGTTCGCACCTATCTCCAAAAATGCACAACCCCCAGCCATGACAAAAATACCCCCCAGAAAAACCAAGTAAGTCCTCGATAATGCCGCCGGATAGAACAATATACAGCCCGCGGCAAAAAGACCGAGACCAAACAGTATGCCCGTCTTATACCCAAAGCGCTGCATAAATAACCCGGCAGGGATTGCCAGTGCAAAGTATCCCGTCTTTAACGCCACAGGCAAGAAACCGGCTTGCGAAAGGTTTAATTCTAATGATTTAGTGAACTGCTTCAATAACACATCGTTGAGAATGTTCGGAAAAGCCCACAGAAAAAATAACGACGTCACCAGAACAAACGTCAAACCGTAGCCGGGTGTTATCAGGCTCGGCTTATTATTCAATTGGTTGGACATAATATCTAATTATTTGTTCTGTTTACTTCGCAAACGCAACCGACCGCGTCTCACGTATCACCGTAATCTTTACCTGCCCCGGGTAAGTCATCTCATCCTGTATTTTCTTCGCTATTTCATTCGATAAATTCTCCGATTCAATGTCGGAAAGTTTATCAGCGCCTACAATAACCCGCAATTCCCTGCCCGCCTGTATCGCATACGTCTTGATAACTCCCGGATAGGCAAGAGCCATCTGCTCAAGGTCCTTCAAACGCTTGATATATGCCTCAACTATCTCGCGGCGAGCCCCCGGACGAGCACCGGATATGGCGTCGCAAACCTGTACTATCGGCGCAAGAAGGGTCGTCATCTCCGTCTCATCGTGGTGAGCCCCGATAGCATTGCAGATGTCCGGCTTTTCCTTATATGTCTCCGCTAATTTCATGCCAAACAGCGCGTGAGGCAATTCCGGCTCGTCGTCGGGAACTTTTCCTATGTCGTGAAGTAAGCCCGCCCTCTTCGCCTTCTTCGGGTTCAACCCTAATTCTACCGCCATGATCGAGCAGAGATTAGCAGTCTCCCGCGAATGTTGCAGAAGGTTCTGCCCGTAAGAAGAACGGTACTTCATACGACCGATCATCCTCACTAATTCAGGGTGAAGACCGTGTATGCCAAGGTCTATCGTCGTGCGCTTACCCGTTTCTATTATCTCATCTTCAACCTGCTTGCGTACTTTGTTAACAACCTCCTCTATACGAGCAGGATGTATGCGACCATCCTGAACTAACTGGTGTAACGCAAGACGGGCTACCTCGCGGCGAACCGGATCAAAGCCAGAAAGTATTATAGCCTCCGGAGTGTCGTCAACTATTATCTCTATGCCCGTCGCAGACTCCAAAGCACGAATGTTACGACCCTCGCGACCTATCACACGCCCCTTTATCTCATCCGAGTCAATGTGGAAAACAGTAACGGAATTCTCTATCGCAGTCTCTGTAGCAAGCCGCTGTATGGAATTGATCACTATTCGTTTCGCTTCCTTGTTGGCAGTCATCTTTGCCTCTTCCATTACTTCGTTGATGTAGGCTTGCGCTGCCGTTTGGGCTTCCTCTTTTAAAGATTGGGAAAGACGCTCTTTGGCTTCCTCGGCAGATAATCCCGATATGGCTTCCAAACGTTCGATTTCCTGTTTGTGTACTTTGTCAAGGTCATGTTTCTTACGCTCAATGATCTCAACCTGATTCTGGATGCTCTCGCGAATAGAGTTTGCTTCCGCATTTTTCTTGTGAAGCGCTTCCTGACGCTGGTTGAGAGACATTTCAAATTGCTTGAGCTTCGATTCCTGCTGCTGAAGCTTCTGGTTGCGAGAGTTACACTGAGATTCAAACTCGGCTTTTAGAGAAATGTATTTTTCTTTTGCTTCTAATAACTTATCCCTTTTCAGGGCTTCTGCCTCTTGCTTGGCGTTTTCGACTATTTTTCTTTGCTTTGAATTAGCCATTTTTTCGGAGGCAAGCCATACAGCCCCTCCCCCAAGTATCAAACTAATGACCCCGGTGATGATTATTACTACTGTCATATAAAACTTTTATTGTTATGATTGTCATTTATCGTTATTCTTTGAGAAAGTCGTCAATCTCTTTTGTCAACTTCTCTAATTGTTCAAAAACAACGGACTTATCGTGTATCTTCTTAATCCGTTCATTCTGGGCGGAAATATGAATAGCTGACATCGTCATATAATCACACGAATCTTCATAAGGATATTTTACACGGTAGAGAAGGAGTTTATCGTTGATATTTCGCTCGGCGTCGCGGTAAATTTTCTCTTCCGCTCCATCTTCCGAGCGTAAGCACCACATTGGATAGCGCTTCCCGGCTATCTTCAGGTTTATCTTGAACGTTTTGTCCTGCATATTATTCATTGAGTAAACGGATACAATTATCTATTTCATTTACCAAATCATCGATTTTCGTCTTTGCTCTCGTGAAATCACCCTGTTTGACCTCAATAATACGGGCTATTTTCAGATTTTCGTATTGTATCTGTAACTGCTCGTTTTTTTGGATCAGAGATTCTATTTCCGAATCTTTACCGGCAACCATTATATTCAACTCACGGTTTTCCTTACGGAGTTTGTCGCATAACTTCATTAATTGACGAACTCTGCCTTCAAAATCACAGAGAATTTTTTCCTGTTCGCCGGTCATACTCTTCTTAAAATCAGTACAAAGGTAATAAAGAATTACGAAATAGCAAAATATTATGTTGTTTTGGAAAAGTAATTACATTTTCATCGCTCGTGTATTCAGTCATAGTATAAGTTGTGAGGTGTTATTTTAGTTTGATTATAGTGACCGGTAAACAGTCTCTATCTGGTTGGCAATCACTTTGGGATCAAACTGCTGCACATACATTTTGCCTTTTTCCGACATAGACTTAGCCAGAGCGGGATCATTGAGTATTTGGCTGATTCTGGATGCGAGTTCACATTCATTTGAGGGATCGACGTAGAACGAATCGGGTCCGCCGGCTTCTTCGAGGCAGGAACCGGTAGCCGCAATTACGGGAACGCCACTCCAAAGCGCTTCGATAACAGGGATACCGAAACCCTCAAAAAACGACGGATAGACAAACACTTCCGCCGACTGGTAGGCAACAGGGAACTCTTCAAAGGGGAATCCGTTAAAGATATGCACTCGCGGCAGCAGGGAATTATCATGGGCATACTTCTCCACGGTCTGCTGGTAAGTCGTAGATTTTCCTATCGCCACAAGATGAACATCTTCGGGCAGCAGTTTCAGCGCCTTCACTGCGAGCAGCAGGTTCTTCCGTTCCTCGATAGAGCCGACAAATAGTACAAACTTTTCCGGGAATCCATACTGTTTCAGCACTCTTTTCCGCCTTTCTTCTGGACATTTCTGTTTGAACTGCGGGTGGCATGACTGATAAATCACGACAATTTTCTTTTCCGGTATATGGAAAAAGTCCACAATATCCCGTTTAGTACACTCGCTCACGGCGATCACCGCATCGGCATTCCGGCAAGCGCTATTAAACTTGAGCCGGTAAATCAGGCGGTCTATCAGCCTGTAGAACTGCGGATATCGGATAAAAATCAAATCATGCACCGTCACTACTGTCTTTACGCCGGTCTGTTTCATACACAGCGGCAATTCATTACTCAATCCATGGAACAGATCCATAGAGTTGTCCGCCATCACTTTTTTCCTTGCAAACATCCGCCAGAGAGACGGGAAGAGCCTAAAAAAGCCGTCAGGGAATATAAAACGCACATTTGCGCGTGATTTCAGTACATTCAGCCGGCTATTTTCTTTTCGTTTCGGGGCAAGCAGGAAATAGTTGTTGTCGGGGAAATATTCCGACATGACTTCCACTACAAACCGGCTATAGTTCCCCAGTCCTGTATTATTTTGGACTATTCTTTTAGCATCAAATCCTATATTCATGACGATGCAAAATTAATCCAATAAATCCACACGGCAAAAAAACATGCGGAAAGTAGCGAAATAATAAATTTTTTCAGAAAAATATATGAAACCTATTGTTTATTAAAAAAAAGTACGTATCTTTGTCGCGGATTATGAAAACAAAAACTTTATATATCACAGAGAAAAGGATGCCGAATACGGAAAAGTACTCAACACCGTCAGGCATTGTCAGTTCTAAATCGGAGCATGATTTGGATATGTCAAATATTTTGTTAACACACACACACACACACACACACACACACACACACACACACACACACACACACACACCGCACCTATTCATACCTTATATATTACGCGCACGCACGAGATAATAAAAAAATATTTAATACGCAAGAAATCTGTAAATATTTCCATAGGGAATATTGCAGGATTTTTATGTCATCTATGGGTGTCTGTATGTTTTGTACGGACACCCGTACGTTTTGTACGGACACCCGTACGTTTTGTACGGATACCCGTATGTTTTGTACGGACACCCGTACGTTTTGTACGGATACCCGTATGTTTTGTACGGACATCCGTATGTTTTGTACGGACATCCGTACGTCAGCAAGTATATTATTAACAATCAATAAAAATAAAATCAGAAAAGTATGAAAACAAGTGATTTTTTACCAAGTAGTTACCCGATGTTATCACAGTGGCTGATTAACTTTGTCAATAAGTTAGTGACGCTGCTCGTAACTCTCGGCAT
>JAISYU010000066.1 GCA_031269685.1 Dysgonamonadaceae bacterium
CCCGGTCTATACGGGCAGTACACTCCCTACGGCAGGCCCCGCGGGTACACTCTTTCCCGCACCGCCGCTCTTCCGCACTATCGCTGCGCTTCATTGGGGGTTATTTATATTCAACCCTCCGGGTTGTTAGATTTTGCAGGAGGGCGATGTTATTTACTAACTAATCACTCATAGTTCATCACTCTTCACTCTTATTTAGAATCTAATCGCTCTTATTTTATGCGAGTGTCCTCGTAGTTACGGTTGTTCAGGGTTGATATATTCCGCTATCGCTGCGCTTCATTGGGGGTTATTTATATTCAACCCTGCGGGTTGTTATAATTGGCGAGGTGGTGGGGGTTTTTCCTTTAAGGACATTAATGACTTTAAAGTCTTTAAGGACATTAAGGTCGTTTAGTGTTTCCCTCTCTTCTGCGTTATGGGTCTGTTAGAATTGTTCGCCGATGATACCGTAGATCTTATTGGAGGAGGGATTATCCTGACCCATTGTAAAGAAATGAAGGTGGTAGATTTCACCGGTCGTTTTGTTTGTTATCCAGGCTTCGTTACGTGCCATGGGAGACATGGCTTTTGAGATGAGTTTTTTTGTTTCACCGTCCCCCACACTAGTATCTGTGGGACCATTATGAGGCTCTGTCACTACTATGTCGTTGCTGTATCCAAACGTCTTTCCTGAAGTTCCACCATCATCCCAGAACCGAGCGTAATGCCAGTGGTATCCTTGGGTAGCGCCTGAATTGTTCATGATCTGCGGGATGGCATAATAGGATGGGTCTGTGGGGTTTCCTGTGTTTCCCAAATCGAGACTGAATATCATCTTATCGAGCTCTATTTTGTTGTTGAGGATTGGTTCTTTGTTTGTGTAGAGTATCTTCTTTACCTCGTCGTCAACTTTGGCTTTTACATAGTTCCATTGAACTCCGTTCCAGAACGTGAAGCCTCCCTGTTGTGCGAGTTGAGTCGTTGTCATGTTATAGACGACTAAACCGGTATGTTTCTTCTGTTCTGGCTCCGTAATAGCGCCGTTTATTACAGGCTTCATAGGCTCTGCGTCACTGGGATTCAGTTCTACGCGGGGCAGAAGCAGTCCGCCGTTCGCATTAGGTTCGTAATAATTAACATCTTCGATCTGTTTAATTTGCAGCAAGGCTCCCGTAGTCGGATCTTCTGTAGAGCCGATAGTGACCTGCGACATTGCAGGCGTTGAGATTGCCAATATTGCATAGAGGATAATAAAATGTTTGATTAAAGTCTTCATTGCGTTTGTTTTTTTATATTGTTAATGTTAATATTCGGTTCCGATTACTGCAAATACGTCATTTTTTATCTCATCACAGGCTATGAAGAAGTGGACATTATAGACGCGGTTATTATCAGGGTCAATTAACCACAACTCGAACCTGTAGTCCCACTTGTACGTGAAATTCGGTCTTCCACCCGTCGGGTACTCGTCGTAAAGATTTGTCCAACTGTTCATGTCATAGTAATTGACCGGATTGACCGGATTGAACTGTTGACTTAAAGAGTTATAGGAATATCCTACAACATTTTGGTAAGTTGAATCTTCAGCAACAGGGTGTTGCGGTGAAGTTGAATTTGCAGGTACTGCATTTATTTTATAATCGTTGGAGATTGATAATACACCCATATCATTGTAGTCCCAAAAGGTTGCTATATGATATGGATACGTTTTTGCTGGATTTCCGTACTTGAGTCTGACTTGCGGTACGGCAACACCCTCCCCGATAGGTTCACCGATTGCATTATTGAAGAATGGTCTTGCCAACCTGAACTGGAATATACCAAGTTCTATTAAAGGACACGTACCCCAATTAGTTTGGAGGTTTGCTGTGATCTCGGTTGTCTTAGATTTCTTTGAGGTTGAGCCGGTAATATCAGACACGGTTTCCAGATAATACCACTTGGCTCCGTCCCATTCGTAGATACCTTTTTCCATCTCTGTTGACGGTTTAATGTTATACACAATAGTGCCCGTCAGTTCTGTTAAGTTGCTTACGCCGGCAAAAGGCATGTGCGTTTTATTGTTAAGTTCTACCCGCGGCAGGAGGAGACCTTTGTTGGCGTTGGCTTGACCTGGTGTATAGGGATCCGGTCTCTCAAAGTTTTCTAATTGGAGGATTGCCGCCCTTCCTGCGGGTTCCAGGGTGCCGATATTGACCTGTGTCTGCGCCGGCATGGAGACAGTGATGCAGGCGAAGAGAATTAAAATATATTCAGTTGACTTTTTCATCATTATATATATATATTGTTATTAATACTTTTTTGCTATTATTGCGTATGTAACTTTATCAGAACTGATGCCGAACGTAAGAAACTGTATATGGTACATATTATTATTATTAATATCTGCCAGCCATACTTCATTCCGTTCGTCATTAGAGACATTGTCGTTTAAGTTCGTCCAGTCACTAAGAGTTCCCGATTTAAGGTGAAAGGCATAACCCGAATTGAAGAAATTATGATTAAGACCACTCTCAAAAAGCGGCGGCTGAAGAGTTTTGTCATCCCAGAAGTCGTTTATATGCCAGTAATATTATTATTCACCAACTTCACCTGCGGAAAGGGCATGTATTTATAATAGTAACCTACGTAGTCCCAGTCAAACCTGAACTGAAATATTCCTAATTGAAGGATTTTGTTGTTTAGATTAGTTTTGTGAGGTTGCTGATACCGGTCATCAATGCCGCCGAAGGTAAAGATTAACTTATTAGTTGTAGCGCCTTCCGTCTCGGTGATTTTTTTAAGCATCTGCCAATTTGTACCGTTCCACTGGTAGATTCCCTTTTCGAGTTTTTTATCTTCGTCAACCTCAAGATTATATACAAGTAATCCTTTATGATCTATTTTTTCGTCGTCTGATATCTCAGGCGTATAGTTTGAGGGAAAGAATGTGGTGAGGCTCTTTAACTCAACGCGCGGCAAGACAAGTCCGCCCATAGTAGTGGTGACGCCATCCGTTCCCGGAGTAGGTTCCGTATCTTTAATTTGCAGCAAGGCTCCCTGAGCAGGAGGATTAGTCGAGCCGACAGTCACTTGCGCAGTTAATGCCTGACCGAAACATGTAGTTAGTATGATGAGCAAAAATGCCCTACTGATAAATGTTAGATATTTCATAATGAAAAAATAAATTGATGTTTATTGTCCTGTTAAAGCGTTGAAATTAAAGTCTTGTTATATACATTGTTTTGACAATACAAAGGTCGGGATTAATATGAATATAAACAAGACTTAAATACTGTTTTTAGTGAAAATAGGCGTTAATTTAATAACTATAACAGAAAATGCCCCCAAATTGTTTTACGCAATAAATAAATGACATGAAAAAATGTGGATTAAAAGCCGGAAATTGGCTTTAATCCACACATTTAAAAAGATGATTGTTTATGCAGTTTACCGTCTGAACGGCGGCTTAACCGTAACCGCTTCAACAAGACGCTCCCTGATTCGGATGAAAATTGTGCGACCGTAGACAGTACCCAAATCAATCGGACTACCGTCGCCGTTAGAAATATAACCCATGCCAATAGCCTTCCTCGTAGCAGGAGAAATACTGCCCGAAGTAACATTCCCAATAACAACGCTGTCACCGTTAACTATCTCGTAACCACTTCTTGCAATCCCTTTGCCAACCATCTCAAAGCCGACAAGACGCCGCATTACACCGTCATTAATTTGCTTCTCCAAGATGGAACGGGCAATAAATTCATTGTTATCGGTAAACTTTGTAATCCAACCAAGTCCCGCTTCAAGAGGAGTAGTCGAATAATCAAGTTCGTTGCCGTAAAGAGGGAAACCGGCTTCAAGCCTCAACGTATCACGAGCCCCAAGACCAACAGGTTTAATCCCAAACTCTTCTCCGGCTTGAAAAATCTTTTCCCAGATCTGTACCGCAGAATCATTATAGAAATAAAGTTCAAATCCACCACAACCCGTATAACCCGTGTTAGAAATAATAACATTGTCAACGTCAGCAAGTTTGCCGGTTGTAAAAGAATAATAAGGAATGGAAGACAAATCAATATCAGTAAGTTTTTGCAGAGTAGCCTTAGCAAACGGACCCTGTACCGCAAGTTGAGCCATACTCTGTGAAGCGTCCGTTATATCAATGTTATTACTGTTGTAAAGAGGGAAATGCATCTTATCCTTCTCAATATTCGCCGCGTTGACAACCAACAAATAACATTCAGGACCGAAACAATATACAATCAAGTCATCAATAATTCCACCACGTTCGTTGGTAAAACATGTATATTGGGCTTTTCCCTTGCTGAGAGAATAAACATTGTTTGTTGTAAGGACTTGCACTAATTCAGCAGCGTTTTTACCTTTAAACCAAAATTCTCCCATGTGCGAGACATCAAAGACGCCTACGCCGTTGACCACAGTATTATGTTCGTCAATGATACCCGAATATTCAACAGGCATGTCATATCCCGCGAACTCGTGCATTTTAGCCCCAAGATTGCGATGCAAAAACGTAAAAGGGGTTTCTTTCAATGTTGAAGAAGTTTTTTCCATTGTTCAAGAATCTAAATTCGACCGCAAAGGTAATGAAAAAATCCGAATTTGCAGGATATTATAAAAAGCACTAAATTTGCAGTCTCAAA
Source organism: Dysgonamonadaceae bacterium (assembly GCA_031269685.1). Taxonomy (GTDB): domain Bacteria; phylum Bacteroidota; class Bacteroidia; order Bacteroidales; family Azobacteroidaceae; genus Azobacteroides. The sequence continues at coordinate 4,629 of JAISYU010000066.1, forward strand.
ACGAATCTAGTTGGCTAACATGAAAAAAGAAATCAAGTTTAGTTTAGTTTACCGCGATATGTGGCAGTCTTCAGGGAAGTATCAGCCCAAAGCGGAACAGTTAAAACAGATAGCCCCCGTAATCATCGACATTGGATGTTTTGACAGAGTCGAAACGAACGGTGGCGCTTTTGAACAGGTTAATCTCCTGTACGGAGAAAATCCCAATCATGCAGTAAGGGAATTTACCGCCCCATTTAACAAGGCGGGAATCAAGACGCACATGCTTGACCGCGGACTCAACGGATTAAGAATGAACCCTGTTCCGGCTGATGTACGCAGGCTGATGTACAAAGTGAAACATGCGCAGGGGGTAGATATTACACGGATCTTTTGCGGATTGAATGATACGAGAAATATCATTCCCTCAATCAACTACGCAAAAGAAGGCGGGATGACGCCACAGGCTGCGCTTTGTATTACATACTCGCCCGTGCATACGGTAGACTATTACGTTTCACTTGCAGAAAAACTTATCGAAGCAGGAGCAGAAGAGATCTGCCTGAAAGACATGGCAGGTATCGGGCGACCGTGGAGTAACGGTGAAATAATCAGGCGTATAAAGAAACAACATCCCGCCATAACAGTGCAATATCACGGTCATAACGGTCCAGGATTCTCGGTGGCTTCGATGCTGGAAGCGGCTCGAGCAGGCGTGGACGTGATTGACGTGGCAATGGAACCACTCTCGTGGGGTATGGTACATCCTGATGTAATCACCGTCCGCGCGATGTTGAACGACGCAGGCTTTTTAGTGCCGGAAATAAACATGGAAGCATACATGGAGGCTCGCCGGCTCACGCAGACTTTCATTGACGATTTCCTCGGCTTCTTCATCGACCCGTCAAATAAAACTATGACATCGCTGCTTGTCGGATGCGGTCTGCCGGGCGGTATGATGGGGTCAATGATGGCAGATCTGAAGGGAATACACAACGCGATAAACCTTGCCCTGAAGCAGAAAGGAAAAGAAGATGTATCACTCAACAACCTTGTCGTAAAACTGTTCAAGGAAGTAGAAACAATATGGCCCATGCTCGGATACCCGCCCTTAGTCACGCCGTTTAGCCAGTACGTAAAAAACATTGCGTTAATGAATATCTTTGCCGAAGCGAAAGATGAGCCGAGGTTTTCGATGATCGATAAAGACAGTTGGAACATGATACTCGGCAAAACCGGCAAATTACCCGGTGCGCTTGACCGTGAGATAGTCGAATTAGCCGCCAGGAACAACCTCGAATTTTATGACGGCAATCCACAGGACGCATTCCCGGACGATCTCGACCGCTTCAAAGAAGAGATGTTGAAAAACGGCTGGGCGACGGGTCCAGACGACGAGGAACTGTTTGAATTTGCGATGCACGAACGCCAGTACCGCGATATGATGTCCGGCGTCGCTAAAAGCCGCTTCAACCAGGATCTCGAACAGGCGAAGGAAAAAGCAGGTACACCAATTATCATCAAGCGACCCGTACTGGAGTTTCCAGCCTTTACCGAAGAAGAAATAAAAGCCAAATACCCCAACGCGCAACCCGTACATTCTCCGTCGAAGGGTAAAATCCTCTGGCAATACGACCTCATAGACATCTCAAAGTCTCCGTCGGTAGGTGCAGCCTTCGGGAAGGGTGATTACCTGTGCTTCGTGCAGACAATTTACGGTATCGAACCCGTAAGGCTGGGATTTGACGGCGTCATAGTCTCTACATACGTGCAACAAGGACAGGAAGTGCAGAAAGGAGAGATCCTTGCCTTTATCAATTAATCAATACCGGCAATCCGGTATGTCGGCAACTATATTATATACGGCAACTAAATAAATTAAACTATGACCGAGATCGCTTCAATGGGCGAATTTGCCCTCATAAAACATCTGACCGAAAAGATAGAGTTACGCAATACAAGTACAGTGCGGGGAACGGGCGATGATGCGGCTGTCATCCGGTACGAAGGGAAAGACGTGCTCGTAACCACCGACCTGCTGCTGGAAGGAATACATTTTGACCTGACTTACGTGCCCCTGAAACACCTGGGATATAAGGCGGCGGTGGTGAATTTTTCCGATATATATGCGATGAACGGACGCCCGCGACAGATTACAGTCTCAATCGGCGTCTCTAAACGATTTTCAGTCGAGGCGCTGGAAGAATTCTATACAGGACTACGCCTGGCGTGTGAAATCTATGGCGTCGACATCGTGGGCGGTGACACATCCGCTTCGCTGACCGGACTTTGTATCTCGATTACCTGCCTCGGCGAAGGGGAAAAAGGAAACACCGTCTACCGGAACACCGCCAATAACACGGACCTGATCTGCGTATCGGGCGATCTGGGCGCCGCCTACATGGGCTTGCAACTGCTCGAACGTGAGAAAACCGTTTTCAATGGCGAAAAAGATTTTACACCTGATTTCGCAGGAAAAGAATACCTGCTCGAACGGCAACTCAAACCCGAAGCGCGCAAAGATATCGTCGACCTGTTAAGGGATAATAATATCCTGCCGACGTCAATGATTGACCTTTCAGACGGTCTGTCGTCAGACCTGCTGCATATTTGCCGCGAAAGTAACGCCGGGTGCAGGATATATGAAGAACGCCTGCCGATCGACTACCAGACGGCAATGATGGCGGAAGAGTTTAATATGAGCCTTACAACGGCGGCGCTTAACGGCGGCGAGGATTACGAACTTCTGTTCACCGTGCCGGTCGCCATGCACGAGAAAATAGAAGCGCTGGACGGTGTCACAATGATAGGCTTTATCTGCGAGGCTTCGGCAGGTGAGAACCTTATCGCGCGCGACGGTACCGAAGTGCCCCTCACGGCGCAGGGATGGAACAGCCTCGCCTGAATGTTAAACGGGATACTTAATGATCGAGTCGATCCTGATGTCGGGAGAAAAGGCTTCGCGTCCTTTCAAATCTTCGAGTTCAATCAAAAAGTTCACATAAATCTTCGCCGGATTGAATTTCCTAATTAAAGATACGGCGGCTGACATCGTACCGCCCGTGGCAAGTAAATCATCGTGCAAGAGTACGGTCTCGCCGGCTTCGATAGCGTCACGGTGTACCTGGATAGAGTCTGCGCCATATTCCTTTTGGTAAGTTTCTTCAAATACGGCGGCGGGAAGCCTGCCCGGCTTGCGAACCGGTACAAACCCTGCTCCCAGACGCGCTGCCAGCAACGGTCCCATTATAAACCCGCGCGATTCAATGCCCACAACTTTTGTTATGCCCTTATCACGGTAAGCCGCATACAACATGTCGGCAAGTTCACAAAGTATTCCTGCATCCTTAAAGAGTGTCGTTACGTCCTTAAACTGAATTCCTTTTATCGGGAAGTCCGGTACATTGCGAATATATGTTTTTAATTGCTCTGTATTCATGACGGTTTTGTTAAGTTTGAGGCTGCAAAGTTACTCAAAAAAAACTTAAAATTCTTTTCGTTACCTAACAAAAATGCTTAAATTCCGGCAAAACGTTTTCGTATTGCAGGAAAAATGCGTACCTTTGCAGCCGAAATATCAATCAATAATTAAAAAATCAATCAATCACAATGGCAACATTAGATTTAACAAAGTATGGAATTACAGGCGTGAAGGATATTCTTTACAATCCTTCATTTGACGAATTGTACAACGAAGAAATCAAACCCGGACTCGAAGGGTTTGAAAAAGGACAGGTTACAGAACTTGGCGCCGTCAACGTCATGACCGGCGTCTATACCGGACGCTCGCCAAAAGACAAATTCTTCGTCCTTGATGAAACCAGTAAAGATACCGTCTGGTGGACCTCGGATGAATATAAAAATGATAATAAACCTGTGACAAAAGAGGCATGGGCGGAACTGAAAAAGCTTGCAACAAAGGAACTCTCGGACAAACGCCTGTTTGTCGTGGATGCTTTCTGCGGCGCAAACGAAAATACCCGCCTAAAACTGCGATTCATCATGGAAGTTGCATGGCAGGCGCATTTCGTCACTAACATGTTCATTCGCCCAACCGCAGAAGAACTCAAAAACTTCGGCGAACCCGACTTCGTTATCATGAATGCTTCCAAGGCAAAAGTAGATAACTTCAAGGCGCTCGGTCTGAACTCCGAAACCGCTGTCGTCTTTAACCTGACGGAAAAGATCCAGATTATCCTCAACACATGGTACGGGGGAGAAATGAAAAAAGGCATGTTCTCATACATGAATTACCTGCTTCCACTTAAGGGAATCGCTTCCATGCACTGCTCCGCAAATACCGATATGCAGGGGAAAAATACCGCAATCTTCTTCGGACTCTCCGGCACCGGTAAAACTACTCTCTCGACAGACCCTAAACGCCTCCTCATCGGCGACGACGAACACGGCTGGGATGACGAAGGAGTGTTTAACTTTGAAGGTGGCTGCTACGCAAAGGTAATCAACCTCTCGAAAGAAGCGGAGCCGGACATCTACGAGGCAATCCGTCGAGACGCCCTGCTTGAAAATGTAACGGTAGGCAAGGATGGTAAGATTGACTTCGCCGACAAGTCGGTTACTGAAAACACCCGCGTCTCCTATCCGATTGACCACATAAAGAACATCGTAAAACCTGTGTCGAAAGCCGGACCTGCGGAAAAAGTAATCTTCCTATCCGCGGATGCTTTTGGTGTGTTGCCTCCCGTATCAATCCTTTCACCGGAGCAGACACAGTACTACTTCCTGTCGGGCTTTACCGCCAAACTTGCCGGTACCGAACGCGGGATTACCGAACCGACCCCGACATTCTCGGCATGTTTCGGCGCTGCATTCCTTTCCCTTCACCCGACAAAATACGGTGAGGAACTTGTAAAGAAAATGAAGAAATCCGGCGCTAAGGCTTACCTTGTCAATACCGGCTGGAATGGTTCGGGGAAACGTATCTCCATTAAGGATACTCGCGGCATTATCGACGCAATCCTTGACGGATCGATCGACAAGGCTCCGACAAAGAGAATTCCTTACTTCGACTTTGAGGTGCCGACCGCTTTACCGGGAGTTGATCCTAAAATCCTTGACCCGCGCGACACTTACGCCGATTCTGCTCAATGGAACGAAAAAGCGCTTGACCTCGCCGGACGGTTCATCAAGAATTTTGCAAAGTTCACCGGCAACGAAACCGGCAAGGCGTTAGTTGAGGCTGGTCCGAAACTCTAACATCCGCCGAAAGTCCCGTTTAGGGCATCGGTACATAATAGAGAAGGCTGTTGATAAGACAGCCTTTTTCTGTTAAAGGTGTACCTGTGAATTTATTTCTTTATCGCCTTCCTTAACAATACTGTTATAATAGAACGATGATGAGAGTATCAAGGAGTAATATTTATATAATGAGTTACGTGGTAATCCTCCATCTCCCCTGTCCCGCTAATGGTAAGCGTACGATCAGCCCTGATTCTATTGTCATATTTTCAGTCTTATTATACCGTTATTTTCGTCTGTTTTGCCAAATTGTCAGTTTTTCGAGTTTGGCACAAAATTCGCAATACTTCTGTCGTAAAAAAATAATTTCAACAACATTAAAAAATAAAGTCATGAAAGTTAAACCATTAGCAGACAGAGTGCTGGTTAAACCGGCTGAAGCGGAAGAAAAAACGCTTGGTGGAATCATCATTCCCGATTCCGCAAAAGAAAAACCCTTAAAGGGTGAAGTAATCGCCACAGGTAACGGAACCAAAGATGAAGAAATGGTTCTTAAAGAAGGCGATAAAGTTCTCTATGGCAAATATGCCGGTACGGAAATCGAACTCGACGGGGAGAAATTCCTCATCATGCGTCAATCTGACGTTCTGGCAATCATTTAATCAAAGTAAAAATTAAACCAAATTTAAAAACAAAAAACTATGGCAAAAGAAATCAAGTTTGATATTGATGCCCGCGACCTGCTGAAAAAAGGAGTCGATGAGTTAGCGAACGCTGTAAAGGTAACGCTTGGTCCTAAAGGGCGCAATGTGATTATTGACAAGAAGTTCGGCGCTCCGCAGATCACGAAGGATGGTGTGACGGTAGCAAAAGAAGTTGAACTTTCCTGCCCATTTCAAAACATGGGTGCGCAGTTAGTTAAGGAAGTTGCTTCCAAAACCAACGACAACGCAGGCGACGGTACAACTACCGCGACCGTACTTGCTCAGTCCATCATCAACGTTGGATTGAAGAACGTAACCGCAGGAGCTAATCCGATGGATCTGAAGCGCGGTATTGACAAAGCTGTGGCAAAAGTCATTGAATCTCTGAAAGCGCAATCTGTGGCTATCGGCGACGATTTCGGCAAGATCAAGAACGTTGCGAAAATCTCCTCCAATGGCGACGAGACTATCGGTGAACTGATTGCAGAAGCAATGCAAAAGGTTAAGAAAGAAGGTGTCATCACGGTCGAAGAGTCCAAAGGTATTGACACTTACGTGGATGTTGTAGAAGGTATGCAGTTCGATCGCGGCTACATTTCCGCCTATTTCGTTACCAATACGGAAAAGATGGAAGCGGAACTCGAAAATCCCTACATCCTTATTTACGACAAGAAAATCTCCGTCTTGAAAGACATTCTCCCCATCCTGGAACAAACTGTCCAGACCGGTCGTCCGATGTTGATTATCGCCGAAGACATTGATTCCGAAGCATTGGCAACCTTAGTTGTAAACCGTTTGCGCGGTTCATTGAAAATCTGTGCCGTTAAAGCGCCCGGATTTGGCGACCGTCGCAAAGAGATGCTTGAAGACATTGCAGTTTTGACAGGCGGTGTGGTTATTTCGGAAGAAAAAGGACTGAAACTTGACGGTACAACTATCGACATGCTCGGTACCGCAGAAAAGGTAACTGTTTCAAAAGACAACACCACTATCGTAAACGGAGCAGGTAACAAAGCAGGTATATCGGCTCGCGTAGGTCAGATTAAATCGCAGATTGAGACCACTACTTCCGATTATGACCGTGAAAAGTTGCAGGAACGTCTCGCGAAATTAGCCGGCGGTGTAGCAGTACTTTACGTAGGCGCACCTTCGGAAGTTGAGATGAAGGAAAAGAAGGATCGCGTAGACGACGCATTGAGTGCAACCCGTGCAGCGATTGAAGAAGGTACGGTTCCGGGCGGTGGCGTGGCATATATCCGTGCGGCTGAAGATCTCGAAGGTCTGAAGGGTGAAAACGAAGACGAAACCACCGGTATTGAGATTGTAAAACGTGCAATCGAGGAACCTCTGCGCCAGATAGTAGAAAATTCCGGTAAGGAAGGAGCGGTCATCGTTCAGAAGGTGAAAGAAGGTAAATCCGACTACGGATACAATGCGCGGACCAACGTCTATGAAAACCTCTACAAGGCAGGAGTCATTGACCCGACGAAAGTGACCCGCGTAGCGCTCGAAAACGCAGCATCAATTGCCGGCATGTTCCTGACGACAGAAGCTGTTATAAGCGAAAAGAAAGAAGATAATCCGGCGCCTGCAATGCCTCCGATGGGCGGTGGAATGGGTGGAATGATGTAATCATCCTCTAAAATCAAACATTACGTTACTTGCGGTTTTGCCTGAAAAGGCAGGACCGCAAGTACTTTTTATGTGGTTCATATCAACACTGTATCGCCGGCATACGACGACAATGTATGCTGGCTTACAATGACAATGTATGCTGGCTTACGACGACAATGTATGCTGGCTTACAATGACAATGTATGCTGGCTTACAATGACAATGTATGCTGGCTTACAATAACAATGTATGCTGGCTTACAACGACAATGTATGCTGGCTTACAATAACAATGTATGCTGGCTTACAACGACAATGTATGCTGGCTTGCAACGACAATGTATGCTGGCTTACAATGACAATGTATGCTGGCTTACAATGACAATGTGCGCCGGCTTACAACGACAATGTATGCTGGCTTACAATGACAATGTATGGCAAAGATAAAGGGGGCATGTTTGCCCCCTTCGTCTTATTGCTGCCTAAGACAGCATGTTCGCATGAAGTTGCGATGTAATGCCTGTTTTATTTATTGTTTGGCAATACGTATGCTTTTTTCGTTTCCACGCTACCGTCATCGTAAGTAACCTGTTTGATGACAAATCCCTTGGCGTCGTTTCTGACTGGACGTCCGAGAAGGTCATAGGTGCGGATTAACTTCACAGTCTTTCCTGCCTGGTCGATACCGTCCGGGTCGAAGGAGATGCTCAGATTGTAATCTTCGCCTGTTCCAAGGTCATCATCTATCACCAGATAGTAAGTACCTGCCTCCATTACCCTGTTAACGATATTTCCCGCAACGTGCAACAGTTCGTTACCGCTTACGGATTCATCGTCGAACAGCCATAATGAATAACCGGTACATGCGACAGTGAGTTTTCCGCTTTTGTCAAGGGTAAACGCTACCGCCGTTACACCGTCCCTGTTATAGTCGGCATAGCTGCAGGTAAGGAACGGAAGTATATCGTCGGCAAATGTCTTGTTACCCGGAGCGTAAGGCAATTCTACAACAGGGATTCGGTCTGTACTTGGAGTAAACGTGAACTCGAAACTGTAGTCCGTTTTTCCGCCAGTATTACTGAATTCAAAATTGTAATCACCCGGGACAACGGAGAATCCGTCAGGAAAGTCATACTGATACCAGCTAAACTCATCGGGACCGAAAATCTGTCCGTCGGGACCCCCAACATATAACCCCCAGCCTTCGCCGCCGGTAACATTCAATGTACCGTTTTCGGTAATCACAACCTTGAACGACGGGTTTTCGTCTGTGGCAATGGTTGCCGATTCGGTCACTGATGTGTTGGTTGCGCTTAAACCGGTAACTACGATTGGATAAGGCGGTTGTGGAATCTCAAAGGAAAGTTCAAAAGCAGAGTTCTTGTCAAAGCCTGCTGCGAAGGTATAAACAACATAGTATTGCTTGTTCGCTGCAAAGGTGAAGACAAACGGCGCGCCGTCCTGCGGGTTAAGCCAAGAACTGTATGTAGCGTTATCAAAAATGAACGGTACAAGGGAAGCGCTGTACGTTAATAATACATCCGTTTCGGTGTCGAACTTAAGCAGGTAAAGCAATGCATCGGAAGCGCCCCATGGCATGGGTACCGAAGTGAAGTGATCCGAATCCACACCGTGTTCCCCTTCCTCGCTGTACGGGATGGTGATGCTCAGCGGATGCTCTGTGGAGAACGAGATCACGGTTTCGTATTCTTCATTTCCTGTAACGACAGGATCAGTGTACCATGTGTTGGAGATACCTATGATATAGTAATCTCCGGGCTGTACCGCTATGGAAGCGGTTCCGTCGCCATTGGCGATTCCGAAGTTGTCAGTTTTTACGTTGCTCTTATCGTTATAGATAATCCACCAGATGTTCCTGTCGGATTTGGTATCTGTAACCGTCAGGAAGCCTTCTTCCGTAACTGCAACCTTGTATGCAAGAGAACCGAGACTTGCGGGGCTAATCCAGCCTCCGGGGAATCCCTGAACCGCTTCGTCTGCAAACTTGCCGCTTTCGGTGTGATCCAAAGGCACTACTTTGAAATAGTCGTCATACACCTGGCAGGAAGAGATGTTTGTGAATGCACTCCATTCGGCTGCGCCTTTGTAAGCGTTTACCTTGCCTTCAGGAACGCATACGGTTGCCGTTGCCTTGTTTACTCCTGCAAATGATGAACTTGTAATCGTCGGGGGCGTTTCCGCCTTAACCGTAATTTCAGTCAGATTCATGTCAAGTCCGTGTCCGCCGACAGTCTCAAGGCTTGCGGGCAAAATCACTTTGGTTACAGTGTTGCCGGCGCCGCCTTCGAATGCGTATGAACCTATCTTTTTTACGTTAGCGGGAACTTCGATTGTGCCTGACAGTTTGTGTGCCGAGAATACGCGGCTGCCGATACTGTCAAGAGTTGACGGCAATGAGATGTTTTCGATGTTTGCTACGCCCCATGCAAGTGCATTTCCGAGATATGTGACGCCTTCTTCGATGATGATGCTTGTGATTTTATCCGCTTCAGGCACTCTTGTTGCGCTAACGATACCTCCTTCGTCATTCAGTACGAGGTCAACGACCCATGGTGCGCCGCCTCCAACGTATGGACCTGAGTATGAAATTAGGAAGTTCTTTATTAAGCCTGTGCCGCTGATGGTTAATGTTGTGCTGTCTTCGGATAATGTTGCAACTACGTCGGTTTCATTGTCTGCGCCGATGTTCCAAACAGGAGCAGGCGGTGCAGGCGGGCAAGGCGTATAAACTTCCACTTCACCGACTGCAAAGTATCCGTCAGGATTGCCGTTTGTCGGGAAGAAGACAACCATATAACGTCCGGCGGAGCCTTCGGTTAATTCGAGTTTGACAAGCCGGTCTTCAACAGGTATCGCTGACGTGATGTTTATACCGGAGACGCTTGCTTTCGCTTCGCCCCATTCTGCGGGGATTGCGTCTGCGTTTACATGAGGCAGATCAGTAAGCGAAAGCGTATTGTCGGTGACATATATTTGAATATCCTTCAAGGCGCCAATTTGTGTCTCTTGGACATGTGGTCTGACGATGACGGAACCAACTTCTTTTGACTCCTTCATATCTATTACAAGATATTGCGGATGGTTGTGTTGTTCGCTAATAGCGGCGTGCCAGCCGGTAACGACGCTGCCGTCGAACAAAGCTTCGGGTAATCCGCTATAATCAGTTCCATCGACCCACCTATAATAACCACCTTTAGCATTGATCTCCCAGCCTTCGTCCTGTGCATCATATTTGGAGCAGGGTTCGGCAGGTGTAGGCGGAGGACCGACACTTACGAGGCGAAGTGTGAAATAGTCATTCTCACTGAAACCTTCTCTATTCCAATACTCGGAACTAACTTCAAATTTACCTTCACGCGTCCAGATACGGTGCAGAGATGGGTGTTCTAATTCGCCGCCGGATTGAATACTGCCGGTACCGATGCCGTTAAAGCCTGTAGCATTGGTAAAATCATCAGGGTCTGAGCCATCCCATGGAGATTTACCGGACCAGTATTTATAACCGACGCCATCCTCATCGTTCGGCAATCCAAGTGCATTGCGAGCGGCATCTTCATTCCCGTATATGGTCGTGAGAACGGTTTTCAGGTTTTCCGCTTCTGCGTTTGTTGGGATTTCCCATCCTTCGGGAACGGCAGCTTGTGCGGCATCCCAGCCGTAGTAGACGCCCCAGCGGTCGATATGGTTATCGCGAACGCGGTATTTGCCTTTATCTCCTTCGCCTGATGTGTTTTCTTCAAGACCGTCGGTGAAAGCAAGGTTCTTTGAGAGCCAGATTCTTTCGTCAGCCATTTTCACTGCGGAATAGATTTGTCCGTCGCGGTTGTCTTCGAGGTTCCAGGTTGCGCCTACTGCTGCGTCTTCCGGGAAAACGAAAGTTTGCAGGAAGCCGTCAATAGCAGGAGGTGTAGGCGGTTCATCACAGGAAGAATACGCCTTTACTTCTTTAAGGAAGATGCGGCGTCCTTCGTCAACCGATGAATAAGTTGGGAAAGCGATAATCAGATAACGTCCCGAACTGCCTGCTTCCAAAATAACGTCAAGCGTTTGATTAAGCGGACCTAACTCAAAGGCGCCGCTGCCCTTCACTGCACCCCATTCCGCAGGAGCGTTGGAAAGGTCGGATTTCAAACCGGGCAATGCCTGAGCGATAGGATTAGCCCAAGCCCAGTAAGCGCTGTTTCTGGCAGTGAAATCGGCTCCATAATCGGGAGTATAATCACTGATGTTCGACTCAAGAGTATTTGTCAAGAATACTTTTATATCTTTCATCCATCCTGTTGACCATTTGCCTCCATCGCCACCGTCGGTGGAACAATGCCAGGGCAAAAGATTAATCTTGCTTATACCCTGTGAGACCTTTGTATCAATTATTACGTAGTTGATAAAGTCTCCGCCCGAAGGTTGATTGTCGCCGTCCTGCTCAAACTCACTGTCCTGAGGGGGCGACCATCCTGAATTTACGTCGGAAGAGACAAGGATATTCATAGCGTAACCTTTTCGCCATTCATCTCCGGTTTGTCCTCCCCAACCCGGACCGCCGTTCTCTCCTTCCTGATTACCTTTCCATGCTACTGCCGACCATGCAGTGCGGTCGAGTTCTTCGACTGTGCAGGGAGGAGTAACTCCGCAAGGCTGATAAACATCAAATTCCACCATATTTACATATCCTTCATTGTAGGGGGTATTGCCTCCGTCGCGTGTATTGAGGAGCGCTACGGCAATATACCGCGATGAGTAACCGGCTGGAATGTCTATTTCTATGCGATAAACGGAGTTTGCGTTGTCGCCTGTACCGTAGACCTTCTTGCCCGCATTGATTGTGTTTTCATCTGCGGGAGAAGCCCAGCTTGCGATAACCTCCCCATATTCGGCAGGGGCGACGTCAACAGCGTGAGCAGCCACAACACTCCCACCACCCCAAGCATCGGCGGCGGGCAGGTATACTTCGGCATCGCCTATATATCCGGTTTGGTAGAAGACAATTTTGCCGATGTCTTTTACTTCACCCATATCGACTACAACTGCTTCGCGGATTCTTTTCTCGCCGTCCGAGCCTGCATTGTGCCATCCCTGTCCTTCATCCTTATAGTTGTCGTCGAACATGATGGTCGGGGTATTCGGTCGTCCATGCGCTCCGCCGGCGCCGCTACCGTAAGTAGCTGACCATCCTGTGCGGTCATATTTGAAGACGCAGGGGTCGGGAACAGATACGGTTACGTTTGCAGTTGCTTCAAAGCCGCCGTCGACTGTTGTAGCCGTGATAGTTGTTGTTCCTTCTGCTACGCCGGTAACAACACCGTTTTCGTCAACGGTTGCGATTGTTTCGTCGTCCGATGACCAGGTAACGCCCTGTTCGGTAGCGCCGGCAGGTTCGATTATCGCTTTCAACTTTTCAGTGGTGTAGCCAATAAAGACTTCAATATCGCTCTTGTCAAGCGTTACACCGGTAACGTCTACATTGGGGCAGTAGTCGGGGTCAGGGTTATAGGCTTCCTGTATTGCTCCTGCATATCCTTCGCCTGCAATCGGATTGCCGTAGAAGTCAACCGTCGGGTATTCTGCGGGAAGTGTTGCGGGAAGGATCTTGATGTCGTCGGTTAGTGGGATGTAAGAGTCATCAAGCGGGTTGTCGCTGATTGTGATGTTAGTTGCGTCCGGTGTTCCGTCGATCAAGAATCTATTATAGGCATTGTAGGTAAGTTGGTTATTACTGGAGTTAATTGCAAAATCCGGGTCTTTTCCACGTATGTTCTCATAGAACAAGTTACCGATTGCCGTTACACCTCCATTGTGGTTAAAGATACATGATCCGTGGTTTTCTCCCTGTTTGTTGCCGATGAATGTAGAGCCGTAAACATAGATGTTTCCGCCGCCGCTCCATACTTTAACTATAGCGCCGCCGCCACCGCCGCCTGCGTTGTTGTTTGTAAAGATACAGGACTTGAAGGTATAGTCTCCGCTTCCTGCATGTTTAGCGGCAAAGGCTCCGCCCCAGTCTCCGAGGAATCCGTCAAAATGCAGGCGTTCAATAACTGTATTAATATCACCGTTTACAGTGAACGCCGAATAGCCGGAGTTTGCCGGGACAAGTTTCTGTCCGCTACCTTTGATGGTAAGTGACTTGTTGAGAATAATCGTACTTGCGAGTTCGATTGTTTTTCCGTCGAGTGCACATGCGAAAGTGATTTCGTCTCCGTCTGCAGCATTTGCTATTGCATCGCGTAATGAGCCTTCTCCTTCGTCGTAAGTGTTGGTGACGTCGGGAAGAACAACATCGTCCGTCTTAATGTAACGGGCGTGAGCGAAGCCGTTCTTGTTCAGTTTACCCCAATCGTCGGAACAGCCAACGGGTCCGAACGCATCTCCGCTACCAAATGAGGCTGTAGACATAATGTCTCCTTCGCACACTGTTGTTGTCCAGGGTGCGTAAGCCGCATTGTCGCCTCCCCAAGGGCTATCAACAAAGTTTCCATTTTCGTCAAAACGACCACCGCCGTTATTGTTGGGGATTGACCAGAGGAAACCTTTGTAAGGCGCTTCGCCACTACCACCGTTTCCCATTTTGCCTCCTACCGCACTTCCAAGAGCTTGCCATTCTGCAAAAGTAGCGAGTCTCCAGCCGGCAGGAGCAATCGAAACTGCGACATCGTACTTGTAATACGCACGGTCACCGACTTCAACGCCTTCGTCCGGTTTCAGTTTGTAGTCGGTGTCTATGGTAAGACCTTCTGTGTACTTGAAGTCAGTAAACAGCCAAGTGCCGGCGGTGCCGGGAAACTTGATAGCCTGATACTCCTTACCGTCGCGAGCGTCGGTAAGGTTCCATATAGTGCCGGCATCGGCAGCCTCTGCATCGGCTTTCTTAAAACCTTGCAAAGTTTCAGCCTTCACGGCACTATTTGCTCCAGCCATTACAAAGATGGCGAGCAAGAATAAAAGAATTTTGTGCTTCATAAAAAAAATAGTTTAGTTAAACAATATACATTCAAAATAATCCTGGAAGAATAGTCACTACAAAAAATGACTGTATTTCCGGCGACAAATATACGAACTAATTTTCAAGAATAAAAATAAAATAAAGGTTAATAATAGTTAAAAGTGAATGTTATCTTCAAATGAGCCTGCTGTTGAATGAGTTACGATTCGCTGTCAATGATAAATTATAACAAATTTAATTGTTAATCCGGTGTAATGCAGGTTGGAGGAGGAAGGGTTTTAAAAAAAGACTTTAAGGGCGTTAAGGACTTTAAAGACTTTAAGGAGGGAAACGATGTTATTTTGCGATGCGGCGATGTTATTTTGCGATGCGGCGATGTTATTTTGCGATGCGGCGATGTTATTTTGCGATGTGACGATGTTATTTTGCAGTGCGGCGATGTTATTTTGCGATGTGACGATGTTATTT
>JAISYU010000073.1 GCA_031269685.1 Dysgonamonadaceae bacterium
AATTAACCCCCAATCGCTGCGCTTCATTGGGGGTTATTTATATTCAACCCTGCGGGTTGTTATAATTGGCGAGGTGGTGGGGTTTTTTCCTTTAAGGACATTAATGACTTTAAAGGCTTTAAGGAGATTAAGGACGGAGATTGTTATAATTGGCGAGGCGTCATTTAGGATTTTCGAGGCGCCGGTTAAAAATAACGCGTGCTACATCGAAATGTGCACGCGCTACTAAACATAATGCGAAAGTTAAAATCGCTTTTATTGCGTCTCTGCCGGATTTTCAGGCGTCTCTGCCGTTTCTTTTGATTTGTCGACGTATGTTTGCGCCGGCACGATGATTATTTTCTGCGTTTTTATGTTCCTGAACTTGATGCCGCTGACTTCTTTGTATTGCCAGGACGTTGCCCCGAAGATTGCTTTTATGTATTGTTTTGCGGCGAGTGCGGTTGGTACCAGCCCGATTTCTTTTGCGTACATCAGTTCGTCTCTTGTTCTCCGCATTGCGTATAATGTTCTGTCGGCTGCTGTTGTTGCGTCGTTCGTGGCGCCCATTTCGTCCCGCAGGCTGTTAAGTCCGTTTATTGTGAGGTCTTGTTCGGAGGGGGTGTATTTGGGTATTTGCGCCAGGTAGATGATTAGTTTGTTGAGATGTTCGATTTGCGCGGTGAAACTTGTTTGCGAGACTGAGATATGTTTTTGAGGATCTTCTCCCGGCTCTAATGGAATGATTTCTATCGGTTTTTTGCGTACTCCGCGCATTTTATGGACAAGTTCTTTGATGTGGTTGATGTTGTTTTCGGGCAATCTGGCGGCGACTGCTACTCCTAATACTCGCGTTACTGTCGGCAGGAGTTTGTCGAATATACTTTTTCTGCTGTCTTCTGCAAGTTTGTATGTTGCCAGCCAGTAATCGACGTCATTCATTGCCTGGTTTGCTTCTGCCGCCTGTTTTTGCATGTTTTCTATTTCTAATTGGGGGTTCGGCGGCTGGTATGTTGGACCGAAGCCGATTATTATTCCAACAAGTTTGTTGCAATTGAAGATGTTTGTTGCCGTTCCGGTTTCGGTTGTGGACCTTTTCGCTCTTTCTTTCGTTTCCATATTGTTTGATGTTTATTGTTAATATGTATTTTTAATAAATCGCTGCAAAGGTAATCATTTTTTTTTGAAACTGCCAAATTTTTTACGGAAAATAAGTGTTTTAAAAAAAAACTTCCGCAGACAAGACCTTAATCTGACTGCGGAAGTTTAAAAAATTCTCCGCAGGTTCCCTTTTTACGGTCTGCTGCGGAGAAGTTTTCAAGTTGAAAAGCTCATGGCGTCTTTATTTCAAATACTGAGCCTTCTTCGATTTTTAAAATTCCAGCGCCTTCTTCTATTACAACGTTTCCTCCGGGTTCTAATGTCAGTTTTGCGCTGTTGGTGATTACATCGTTGCCGAGCTGAATGTCACCGCAACTGCTAACGGTTGTATTGGTGGTTACGGTTTGATTGGTGAAGTAGACCGGTATCGCACATGCTGCCTGTACAGCGGCGTAAGCATCGACCAATCCATAACCCATTTGATTGTTCCATGTACCGTTAGGGTGTCCTGAAGTAGTAGAATAAGTATATAAATCCGGTCTTACTTTTTGGGCAGTACTTTCAATAATTTGCTGTACCTGTACTTGTGTTAAACTCGGGTTTACACTCAATACTAATGCGGCAACTCCAGCAACATGAGGACAAGCCGAGGAAGTACCATTAAAATTTAATATATAATCACCTGATGAATAGCCGGCGCTACCATGTATGTCTGTGGTTGGGATAAACACACCCGGCGCTACTACATCTAATTGGGTACCGTAATTACTCCCCCACCCAGATTCTCCATCACAAGAAGTTAACGACTTCCTTTCACAGCAGGGACTGATAGCGCCCACCGCTATTATATTACTGTTGGAATTTGCAGGGTAAGAAACAGACGGGTTATTACCATTCCCTGACGAAAAAGCAATAACACATCCTTTGCCATTACGACCGTAAGAAAAAGCATCCTGTATTTCCGTGTTAATTACAGCGGAGGAAGAACCTCCACCCCAGGAGTTGCTCAAAATATCCGCTCCTGCGGTAGCCCAGGCATAATGAAGTCCATCGGCAATCTCAGCATCTGTAGTTACCCACCACCCCCATGGATCAGAATATGCAATTCTAACAGGTATGATCTTGCATGAGGGAGCAACTCCTATAACTCCAATTGTATTATCAATAGCGGCTACAATTCCGGCGCAGGCAGTACCATGTGCATCATTTCCGCAAGGACTTCCGTTTGCACCTCCACAAGCGGCGTCTGTTGCATCATATCCGGGTAAAAGATTAGCATATAAATCAGGATGGGTCAAATCGACTCCCTCATCAATAATAGCTACTTTAATATTACCACTTCCGCTTGTGATGTTCCAGGCAGGTTCAACATTAATATCACATCCGGCTTCTCCACTATGTTGTCCCGTATTTTTAAAACCCCATTGATTGGGATAATACGGATTAGAGTTAGCTGGTTTCAGCAATCTGAGAAACGATGGCTCTGCAAATTCACATAACCCTGATTGATACAGAGTAACAGCGATGTCCATTACGTTATATAAATCAGATCTTACGGTTAATTGGTAAATACTGTGATTTTTATTGAAAAGACTTACAGAACGCACAATATGAGAAACTTTCGCCTGCTCAAGAACCTTTTCTATTGTTTTCCCTTCCCCGCATTTGACAAAAATCTTATCTGTAGGCGACATCAGAGTACCGTCACTATATTCCAACATATAAGTACTGTTTTTTAGTGCCAAATCTTTTTGCAAGTTTTCTATGCCGGTTTTTAGCGTATCAATAGTCGCAATAACAAATTGTTTATGAGTGACGGAAGCTTTTGTAAACAAACTGTTTTCTACAATATCTGCTATCCGCATACTATCTGGTGCTTTGATAAATATCATGTCTTTTCTTATTTTAAAGTGCACCTCATTACCTTTTGAATCATAAAAGTAATTCAGTTGCGCATTGGCAGAGAAAATTCCAACAAATAAAATCCAACAAAATAATATCTTTTTCATTGCAATACGCGTTTAATAGTCGTTAACTCCAAATCGAAAAAGCTATCATTTCCCCGATGAAAGCCGGGATTGAAAGAAGCCGGATATGCTTTGCCCGACAATACTACCGGTAATCCCTCTTCCGGGATATTCCATTCCTTTGCATACTGAGGATAATTGTAAATTCGATAGGTATTTGAAATAGAACCAAAACTTTCCACAAGGTAGGCTGTTGGCTCAGTATCGTCAAACAGTTTTACAATTATGATAGAAGATGAATGTGTTTGGCTTTCTTGAAAAGATTCTTTTAGAACAGCTTTATAATCCGTTAGATAACGGTTTACATCATCTGTCCGTATTGTGCTGGGAGGTAAAATGTCGCCTTCAACTATTCCCTGTCCAGTAGCATCTTCTACTTCATCGCTCAACAATCTTGCTTGCGCCGGATCATTGTCGGCAGTTTGTACAGGTAAATTCTCATCAGAGCAACTTATCCCAAACAGCATTACGCTGCATACTAAAATTGTAAAAAACTTTTTTGTTTTCATAATTTTTCCTCCTTAATTTTACTTTGTTAATAACATTTTTTTAGTGTCGATAATAACGCCGTCAACAACAAGAGAGTAAGCATAGATACCTGCTTTAAGGTCTGAACCTTTAAGCGTGACTACACCTGAATCTGTTGCCGGTAGCGTCTTGAGTAACTTACCCGAAAGGTCGGAGATGTAGATGGCTGCATCTGTGGCGTCTTCGGGCAGTTCATAACGGATTTCCGTTGTCTCCTTCCACGGGTTCGGGTTGTTCTGGTAAAGAACAGCCTGTGGAAGTTCTGCATAGTTGACGGGAGTCGGACTTTGGGAAACAACAGATCTCAATAAACCTTTCAGTTCGTCAATCTGTTTTTGCTGATTGTCAATTTGTTCCTGCTGTGTTACAATAATTGCCTGCTGTTCCTGGATAGCAGCGGCAAGGACAGGAGCAAATCTGCCATATCCAAGTCCCAGATACCCCTCATTGTCTTCGGAGACAAAACTTGGTAATATCTCCCGTACTTCGTCTGCGATAAAACCAATAGTTTCCTGTTTGGTTGTGTCGTTGATGAAGTTGTACCTAACACCGTGCAATTTCAGAACAATGTCAAGGGCATTGTCTAAATCACGGATGTTTTCCTTGAATCTCCTGTCGGAAGAAGTTTGCCATGAGCCGTTCCCATAAAGCATGGCATTACCGGGCGAAGGAAAACCTGATCTCCCGATAGTAAGAACATAATAGGGGGAAGGATTGGCGATACCAACTTTTCCATTGGAGGTGACGATAAATTCTACCCCTCCGAGGGCTTCTACTTTGTCGAGCGTCAACAGCGAAGTGTCGCTCGTCATTGGATTCATGTTTATTTTTACGTTGGTGAATCCTAACAACGTTCCGGCAATTAATGCTGCCAGTATAAAAAACTTTTTCATAAAAAAAATAAATTTAAATTAAATTAAAATTAGTAATAGTCTTCTTTTTTTATTGCTCTTTTTTGAGGAAGCATCTCATAGGCAGTCGCTGAAGAAAGGAAAGTTAAGAGCGACTGCCTTCCTCGAGCGAGATGAAATCTCCTCATCCATAGATGGTGTTTTATTTCCTTCGGGTTGTTGCAAAATATGTTCTCCGGCGTTTGGATAAGCGTCGGAAAATAATACATACCCGTATCGTCCTTTAATATAAAGGATACTGACGCTTTGTAAATGTCGTTTGCGCAAAGCAAATCAGTAAGGATTGCTACTATGGTTTTAATTATATACATTCTTTAAATTTTATTTCACAAAAGTAATGATAAGTTCTATACAATACAAATGGAGAAACATCAAAAACGTTGCATGAGGTACTCGATTTTATTTGTTTTTTGTTAAAATTAAATTGTCAAGAGACAAATTTATGATGTTGCCTCACGAGACTGTATCATAAGATGCCACAAAGTTATACATAAAAATTATATTGCAAATACTTTTTACTGTGAAAACTTCACTTTTAAATAAGAATAACATAAA
>JAISYU010000120.1 GCA_031269685.1 Dysgonamonadaceae bacterium
GGATTCACAATCAGTGGGGCTGTATGGCAGGTCATGGTTTGGATTCTATTTATCAAGAGAGCCAAACAGCGCCTTATCTTGTCGCTTATTGGGATTATTATTCCGATACGCAAGGACAGAACTCACTCGAAGTAACACTTGCCGACGGTTCCCTATTTCAGCCGGTGGAAGTGTATATCTGCAACCACCCATGGCCCTACTGGGGAAATATCTGCGGCGACGGCTTTGCGCACCCATTCGAGGAAGGCGACGAGTTTTTACTGTGGATTCACGCCGTAAAATGGGATAACAGGGAAGATTCTATTCCTGTCGAGTTGGCATTTTATAACGATGGCGTTATTCAAGAAACCACATGGCAGAAATTTCCGCTCGTAGGTTTTTGGGACGATTCATATAACTCTCCGGACAGTATCAAGTCATTGTACTTTACAATGTATTCGACCGACGATTCTGAGTGGGGACCCAATACCGCCGTCTATTTTTGCATGGATAAATTGAAAGTGGTAGATCAAGGACCCGCTCCAATTCCGGCTGCACAGGACGCCAAAGCAAGCAAAGCAGGCAGGCAGGCGATTGAACTTAGAGACCATATCGCGCTGACCTCTCACAAAGGCGGTTTTGTAAGCGTTTATGACAACAAGAATAAAGAAGTGTTGAGAGTAACCGTAAAGGCAGGCAAAGACAGGATCGATTTGTCGAAACTGCCCGCAGGCGAATATCGTGTAAGGCATGGACACAAGTCTATTCCAATTAAGAAGATAAAATAAAGTATAAACCTTTCTTTCTCCGAACAAACCGGACAGGATTAAAAACCTGTCCTGTTTTTCGAGGAGAGAAAATAAAATGAAAAGAAATGATAAAGAAATTAAGTGTTTTTCTATTAGTAGTCTTTTCTCTGTGCTGGGGAAAAGTATATGCAGATTGCGATTATCCTACTAGTATTGGAGGTACAACAGGTTCCACTATTAGCAGTAGAAATGTAACTACCGAAGATGGTTGGTTGTGGAATTGTTGCAAACATAGTACACCGGGCGGCACAAACCTACAAATCAATGGCTCTAGCATCAGTACATATAAAGGTTATATCCGATCGCCTCTTTTCGGCAATGGTTTAAATGCCATTTCCTTCGCATATACTAAAGCTACCGGAAAACAATTTAAAGTTGAAATCAAGCAAGAAGAAAGTGTTGTATGGGATTCGATAGTAAATATAACTGCGGATGGTACTTTTGAGAAAGAAAATCTGGGTATTACAGGGGACTTTCAGTTTGTATTGACCAATACTACCGGAGCAAGTGGTGCAGCCAACGTAGGTGTGATAGCGATTTCAGACCTTTGCCTTACCAAGAATGCTGCCATTGTCGCGCCCTCTGCGCCAAGCATCTCTATTACCGGCGATACTCACCCTGAACTTGGTTATTGGGGCGAAGCAACGGTAACACTGTCGGCTGCGGCAGATGCAAGCATCTACTACACTACCGACGATACGGAACCGACCGCAGAATCCGCACTTTATGAAGAGCCTTTAAAGTTTACTGAAACCACGCGAGTAAAAGCCATTGCCGTGGCAAATGAACTTTCGAGCACAGTACTTGATACGCTCATTACGGTTACTGCTATCCCCGAAAATATGGTAAGCATATCCATTACGATGAACAGCAACAGTCCGAAAATGACTTTGACTCCGAAGGGAAGCGAACAATTTGTTACAGCCGGGACAGGCGCAGGTAACACATACTGCTATAAAGCCAATCCCGGTGAATATATTCTTACGGGATATACTTCCGGCGACGTTGAGACGGGAACTATTGAGTTGACAATAAGTGATGATGCGGTACAGTCATTCAGCCTGACGACGGTGTCTGCTTTTGCGTACAATTCGGGATGGGCGCTTGGGACTGACTACGAAATGGAATGTTTCGCCAACAGCCGCGAAGGTATCTCACGTGTTATTACCGTTACGAATGGCTCGGTTTTTGTCGGAAGGGGATCTTTCCTGATGCACGTCGGCGACACTTATACGATCAATTATACGGTCAGTGAAGCGCGTGTTGGGGAAGGTTTCCTGCCTGCATTTAACTATACCGGTACTGTCACCGCAGGAACGGCAAGCGCTTCTCCAACCATTCCCAAGGGAACGGTTTATTCTATTCTTGTTCCTAAGGAGGCTTCGGTATATGTAGGTGGCAAACGCGGCGCTATCACTCAATCGACCGGTGGTGTACATTATGTAGCGTTTACCGAATCCGTTTCCGACAGTTCAAAGGTTGAAGGTGATTCAAAGAAAAGGTATTACTATACTTTGGGAGACGGTTGTAATTATAACTTCAAGGTTTCGCAACCGGGTAAATTAACTAATGGCGGCAAATTCAAAGCCAGCGGTGCAAAGACGATGGAGATTACGGAGGATCGTATGAATATTGTTCCATCGAATTACATCAATCACAACACTGCTAACAATGAGGGAGCCAACGTTGCCGACATCTTGATGAACATCAATGCTTACGGTTACCTCAGATTAAAAAGCGGCGATACTCATCAGATGCTCAACCTGCGAAGCTGGCAACTTACCGACAACAGCACCAACAATTATTTCATAGAACCCGATTTTCACTATAAAATCATTGGTATTGACGGTAATCCGAGCAATGATGTTATTGAGATAGATGAAAACCAGGTTATTCGAACTAAGGGTCGCGGGACTGCTATCGTACAGGTAACATACGATGCAATAGATGTACGGATAGACGGTACGACGCCATTTTATTACGGAGCGCTTTGGAGCGCTTTATGGCCCGAGAACACGGGAACGTTTGTAGTAACCGTTGATGAGCCTGAAGATGCTGCGATTGTTCGCAACATGACAATACAGGAAGATGTTGAGGCTGGAAGGAAGAACTATGTTGACTCGGAACACGATGTATTTTACTATCTTGCCACCGAACCCGGTTACACATACACTTTCAAGCCGGACGGTGTAAGTGCGGTAAGCGTAGCTAATCCCACATTGGAGAGCAATATATCCGTATATACCGGATTCAGGGATGTAATGGTGAATGATGACGGAAGTTATACGGTACTGTTGACTTTTGGTCGCAACATTATAAGACTGACATCGGAGACCGGCGCTTCGGAGTACCAGGTTATCACTGCGAAGCCTGTAAGTTATGAGATAGTTAACGCGACTAATCCTGGGGAACCTGTACAGCGAGGTGATAAGGTGACTGTTCAGTTTGAAGGTTTCTATCATCCGGCAAACAAGCTTGCTGGTATATACAACATGTCGGCGTATATAACTTATAATGGGATACCTAACGGCACGAGTCTGATATTGAGTCCTAACCAGTATCAGTTTGCGGGCTCTCCCGTTGCGCAATCGTTAAGCATGACTGTTCCTGCGGACTGGGATACGGCGAGTCCTTTAGTATTGGACAGGGGAGCGATCCAGATAAACGGGTATGGCTCTATGATAGGGAAGCATCGGGATATTTCTATCACCGCCGGTATTAATCCTAACTTCACTGCGCCTGTACATGTTGATTATTTCGGTTCAATTCCTGAAATTTCTATTCCGGTACATGAAACTCTGTATCGTTCTTTCAGTTTTGCGGGACTGCCCGAC
The DNA here is from genome assembly GCA_031269685.1 of Dysgonamonadaceae bacterium. Lineage (GTDB taxonomy): Bacteria > Bacteroidota > Bacteroidia > Bacteroidales > Azobacteroidaceae > Azobacteroides. Next base: position 3,623 of record JAISYU010000120.1, read on the forward strand.
GGGGCTGCATTTAGGGTTCTCGACGGCGGTGGCGCGGCGCTGGAGGCTGGAGATGACGGACGGTACGAGCAGACGCTGGGGCGTTACTCTTACGAGGCGACTTTGGACGGTTACAGTCCGTTGCGGGGAATTGTAACTGTTTCTTCTACAAGTCCTGAGTTGCAGGAGATAAATCTTGTTATGCAGCCGTTGGGAGCGGATCAGTGGGACGGGAAAAGTCTATTGGAGCCGCAACGAGTGACTGTTGAGGAGTCGGAAACTGCATCGGGTCCGTATGAGGGGATGGAAGGTTTCTATAAAATATCTAAAGGCGGTGAGTTGGCATGGTTCTCCGACGCGGTTAACGCTGGAAATAACACGATTTCGGCAGTGCTGACTGCAGACATTGACCTTGCCGGCTTTGCCTGGACTCGGATAGGGAACAATTCGGCTGCGGCTAAGTTCGCCGGTGTTTTCGACGGCGCGGGTTATACTGTGAGCGGCTTGTACATAGATACAAATTCTGCGTATCAGGCTTTGTTTGGTTATATCAGCGATGCGACTGTAAAGAATTTGACGGTTGCCGGCAGCGTCAGGAGTACGGTTAGTAACGCTTATACTGCGGGCTTGGTGGCTTACGCTGAGGGCAACGCGATAATAAGTAACTGTCATAATTACGTAACTGTTTCGGGCACATCTTATGCTGGGGGAATCTTGGCGTGGGCTGCAAATTCCGGCATATCAATTACGGACTGCACGAACAATGCTCCGGTGACTGCATCTGCTAATTATGCGGGAGGAATTGCGGGCGGTATAAGCGGCGGCGCATCTGTTGTCCTCGACGGTGTATCCAACAACGGAGTAATATATGCGGGAACTAATTTTGCGGGAGGCATCGCCGGAAGATCAGACGCGGCGAGGATAACTAATGCATACAACACTGGGTCTGTAAACACGCCCGGCGCATATTGCGGTGGAATATCGGGAAATATAAATGCTTCTTCGGTAATCGCTAACGCGTATAACGCAGGCAATGCCAGAAGTAACGCAGTATCGGGAACGGCAGCCGGAAACCGCACTAATATCTACGCGCTTGGCGAGGTGTATACCGACGCTAATGTCATGACTTCGGAAGATTTTGCATCCGGCGAGGTCGCATGGTTACTCGGATCGCGATTTGGGCAGGATATTGGGGAAGATTTATTGCCGGTTCTCGACGGCGGGCGTGTGTATCGTGTAACTTCGACTGATAATCTTGGCTCTGAATATGGCGATGTTTATACTAACGGTGCATTGCCGGATATAGTACGTGCCGGTTACAGCGCTTCATGGCAAACTTTGGAAGGTGCTCCTTTGGAAGTTGTCGAAGGTGATGCGGAATTGGCGATTCTGTTTACGCTTTCGGAAGTTAACGGGTTAACCGCCGAACCTTCGTCCTCGTCGATGGAAATTTCATGGGAAAGTAACGTCGCTGCAACCGGCTACGACCTGTATTTAGACGGCGTTTTACATTCCACAGTTACCGGAAGCGGGGTTATATTGCGCGATCTTGAATTTGAGACGCAGTACGTTGTCGACGTCGAAGCATTTGACGAATACGGCAACCGCTCACAGAAGGCAAGCGTAGTACGGTCAACCCTTACCGGCATCCCCGCTGCGGCTGGTGGCGAAATTTCTGTATATCCTAATCCGTTCACGGAAAAAATCGTTATAAATTCCAAAGATGCGGTTATGGCGTCCGTCTATGACCTTCAGGGCAGGAAGGCGCTACATGTATTCCTTGAGCCTGGCGTTAATATTGTCGACGCGACGGGGCTTCCCGTCGGGGTTTACGTACTGCGTTATGGAAGCGTTGCGGTAAAGATTGTAAAGCAATAGGAAATTTTGATTAACGGTTAAACTTTTTTCCGGCGTAACGCAAAGTTACGCCGGTTTTTTTCCCCCCTTTAAGGTTTTGTATTACAGTTGCCGCCTGCGGTTATCGTTAGCCGTAAATTTCA
>JAISYU010000007.1 GCA_031269685.1 Dysgonamonadaceae bacterium
GAAGAAATTATGTTGCTTCCTCTTATAATCATTCAGTTATCCGATAAATTCCACTGTTTTTTCCAGTTCTCATAAAACGGGGGATTATTTAATACCAGCCTGTAATCCAGGTCAATAAACACCTGAATTGAATATCCTGTTGCCACGAGTTGACCGTCTTGGAGGTCATAAATTTCGTAATCGAATACTATTTTAGCCGCCTCCGTATACCGGTATTTAATCTCCACGCGGGCATTATGCCCGTAAAATAGTGGACGTTTATACTCAAATTTCAGTTCAACGATCGGCGCATAGTAACCTTCTTTAAAGTAATTGAGGTAAGTAAGCCCGTATTTAGCACCGAAAGCCTCTCTTGCATCCTCAAAATAGAGTGCGTATGCTCCATGCCATACGATGTTGACCGAATCCACCTCGCTGAACCTGATTTCCACCACCTTTTCGGCTTTTAATATAGGTTTGACCGTATCCATTTGACAAAAATGCAAAATTACATTAAAAATGCCGATAAGCAAAACCGGGAAGAAAACAAAAGAGTTCAGAATTTTTTTTGGGGGGGTGCAGGATAGTATAATAACAATAAACGAGGACCACCCAAGACAGGGATGATCCTCGTTTATTTATCCGGAAATTAATATGTTTGTCTTACACAACGACCATTGAATTTGGATCTTGTTGCTTTTTGTTGTAAGTTTGCGAATCCATAGAATAAGATTTTATACAATGCTGTTGCCGTATTTAAATAAAGATCTGATTGAAGCAGGCTGCGATGAGGCAGGACGAGGATGTCTTGCCGGTGCTGTATTTGCCGCTGCAGTTGTTTTGCCTGCCGACTTCAATTGCAAGGAAATGAACGATTCGAAGCAGCTTACCGAAAAGCAGCGCGATCGCCTCAGACCGCTCATTGAGACCGAAGCCATTGCATGGGCGGTTGGCGTCGTCCAAGCGGAAGAAATTGATCAAATCAATATCCTTAACGCATCAATTCTTGCCATGCACAGGGCATTAGACCAGCTAACCGTTCGCCCGCAAAGCATAATTGTTGACGGTAACCGCTTCAGGAAATACCATGATACGGTTCATACAACTATTGTTAAAGGTGACGGGAAATACATGTCCATCGCCGCCTTTCAGAAGAGTACCCAAAATATGGCTGGGCAAAGAACAAAGGATATCCTACTAAAGAGCATCGCCGGGCAATTGCCGGGTTCGGTGTAACAAAATATCACCGGATGAGTTTTACTCTTCTTTCGGAAAGACAGATGTCTATTGACTTCGGGTAATGTTTCGCAAAGATGTGCGCTCATTGCAAAACACAAGCCGGCAATAGCCGAAGAATTATTTTTCAAGGAGATGTACCTTAATTTTATGGCTGAACCGCAAACTGAAGATAGCTATCAACACAATCAGGGAAATGATTCCAACAGCCCATGCGGTTACAGGACTCTCAAAAAAGTATGTATATGTAATTATTGTGCAGACAGATATATTTACAACAGCATACAGAGCGGAAACAAACCTTTGAGGGATCTTTAATTCATTTGACAGTATTTGAAAGAAAAACATACGGTGTGCCTTGAAGATATTCTTTTTTAAATATATCCGGTATATTATCGTTCCAACAACATCTACCCCATAAACCGAAAGGAAGAAAATCCAAACAAACGATTGTGTGGTGATCATCAATTGAATAAGAAAACATAGAATCCAGAGAGCAATAGCCATACTGCCCGTGTCACCTAAAAAGCAAATCGCCTGTTTCCTGTAATTAAAAAACAGAAAGATTACGCAAGGAATAATGGCAAACCATATAAATTCGAGATTGGTAAAAGGAACAAAATTCAAGTTTATGTATTGTAGAAACAGCATTAGCAGTAAATTATGCAATCCTGTCATGCCGTTGATTCCATCCATGAAGTTAAACGCATTCAATATCCCGGTTGCGACAATCAAGATCAAAGGAATTGCCCATTCAGGTACAAGCTGACTGGAATATACCGCCGTCTCACAAAATAAGATAAGGATTGCAAGTAAATGAAACACTATACGTATCTTGTTTTTGACTGACACCAGGTCATCCAGGAAGCTTACGGCGCAAAGCAAAGTCAGTGCAACAGAAAAATAAAGTCCGGCAGGATAATAAATAAGCGCATAACAGATTCCGGCAACCCAAAATATTACACCACTGCCCCTGATCGGAGTGTTTTTGTGCGAACTTCGCTCGTTAGGCCTGTCAACAATGTTGTACTTCCGTGCAATCCAGAAGTAAAGTAAATTTAGAGCAAGGAAAAATATAAAGAGGAATAAATAAAAGAACATAATAGTGAAATTTATTAATTCATATTAGACTACTCATGCTACCCTCATGCAGAATAGCCTCATATTTTTATGTGAAATATTCACATACACCACAGCAAGAGTAATGCTATGGTGTAATATGAACAATTAAGAGAAATTATTGTAATCTTTTAATCAGAAAGCTTGAAACACCGGCGCTTTTGCGGTCTGCGAAGGAATACGCCCTTCAATATCGGGATAACCGTTGCGCCATACAAGACGGTCAAGGCAAAGAACGCGTCCAAGCTGAGGTTCCTTTTTCAAAAACGCATGATAGAGCAACCAGTCGTTCCCCTCATCGTCGGTGACAACTTCTGCATTATGCCCTGTTCCGGCAAAGACAGAATCTCCATGCAGGATTACGCTTGGACGGTATCTCATCATCGACTCGCCCTCCGGCGTGATGTATGGACCAAACAAGTTATCCGACTTGCCAACCACAACCTTATAGGTGCTCTCAGCTCCTGCGCAGCAACCTTCAATAGAGGCAAAATAATAGTAATAACCGCCGCGTTTCAGGATGTTCGACGCCTCGTAACCGCCGCCTGCTACCTGTACTTTTTCCGCACCATGTCTAAGTGCGAGCCCATCGTCGGCAAGTTCGATAGCATAAATCCCCTCAAAACTGCCCCAGATGATATATTTCTTACCCTCATCTTCAACGTAACACTGATCTATTGAGTTCTCAACACCAATAGAATCAGCCTGTATAATCGGGCCGATATCGGTGAAAGGTCCGGCAGGGTTATCGGCAACGGCAACGCCGATACCGCAGGTACCACGACAAAAAGCAGCCGCACGAGTGTAGTAAAGCACGTACCTGCCGTCAATCTTGTTAATGTCTGGCGCCCAAATACCAGCCTCTTCGGTTCCCCACTTAGGGCGTGTTTCCTCCGTAAAGCAGACGCCGATCTGCTCCCATTCAACGAGGTTTCGCGAACGGAAAACAGGTACATTGCGAATATCCTCTGTCGCGTAAAGGTAGAAATATCCATCGCTGTCACGCATAATCGACGGGTCGGGCGTGCTTATCCTCATCAGAGGATTGTGGTAATCTCCGTTCGCCACCGGACGTTTGCCGCAGGAAGCAATGAGTAAAGCAGAAAGCATAAATGCTAAAAAAACAGGTTTTGTTTTCATTGTAATAATTTATTAAAGTTGTTATCTATGAATTAAAAAAATGGTGAGATTTCCTACGACGCAGGAAAGTTTCCCAAAGATCGTGGTATCTTAATGTCAAATTTATCGCTTCCATTTCCGTTTATGTTTTGAGGTTGTTATTGCTGAAAAGAGAGACGGCAAAGTTAATGGTTTTTGTTTTTGTGTTGTGTTTCCCTCCACAACATACCGGGTAGCGCCTGGATTATCATTGCGCATCGCTTGATCTGTTTTCGCGGTTCGCTCACAATACGCCATACAAACTCAAGGTGCCAGCTTACAATCCACTTGGGAGCGCGACGAACTTCAATTCCACTGTAAAACTTAAATACGGCGCCAACGCTAATCATAACTCCACACCTAAGGAGCGGCTTAAGACGATTCATAAAAATTTCCTGCTTCGGAGCGCCCAATGCTATCCAGATTATATCCGCCTCACTGCTTTTGATTTTCATGGCAATATCATGATAATCAAAATCTTCAACAGCACAATATGGTGGAGCATAAAATGTCATATCGCCGATGCCGGGGTCAATCACAGATAGGGTTTGTTTCAATCCGGACAGAATATTTTCTTTCGTTCCAAGGAAAAACTGTTTGTAACGTTTTTCCCTGACAATATCCATAAACAAATCACTGCCGGCATACTGCCCGTACCTCAATCCATATATCCATAGTATATAAAGCGGTACATAACTGCTGTCGCATACCGAAAACACACTGCCGTTGACAATCTCGCGGTATTCAGGTTCACGTTGAGCGGTATTCAACACAACTCCATCGGCAACGCAAATGTATGCCGCTTCGTCCGTCGCTACCTGCTCCGCAATCCGCTTTATAACAACCGCTTTGTCAAATTCATAATTTATACCGAAAAAAATGCGGGACATTATAGTCAATCTATTTTAGGGTGCAAAGATAATAAATTGGTTCCTTGCAACCAGTTTCATGTTTGATTTTAAAACAATATTAAGAATTTCACACAGTCGTTTTTCAAAACATTCTAAAGTATATAGCTCTCGAAACTTTTGTTGCCCTGCCTGTCCCATATGAACCCGCAAATCTTTGTCGAGAATCAGATCTTCGATTCTCTTCGCTAGTGCCGCTGGATTTTGTTTTTCTACGATATATCCGGTTATACCATCTTCTATAATATCTGTTATACCTCCTTCATTCGTACTTATAATGGGTAATCCGTATTGCATAGCCTCTAAAATCACCAAAGGGAAACATTCATTATGATAAAATGTAGGAAAAACAAAAATATCAGTCTCTATGAAAAAATCTTCTTTCCCTTTCCCATATTTTGCCCCATGAGCAAATACTTTGTCTGTTAAATTTTTCTTCTCTACCTCCTCTTTGAAAACATTTTCTGTAATATCAGTCCATTTCCCAACAAAATGGCACTCAAATTTCATTTCTTTTTTACTTAAAATATCGCAAGCCTCC
>JAISYU010000009.1 GCA_031269685.1 Dysgonamonadaceae bacterium
TATACATACCGAAAGGTTCTTATTCTGCTTATAGTGTAGCTCCAGGTTGGTCGGAATTTGACAATATCATAGAATTAACAGCACCGAAAAACAAGTTCTTATATTACCTTTTGGGGGTAATATTTCTGTCCATCCTTCTATTGATATTGAAACGAAAGAAGCAGCGCCGGTAGCAGTCGGTAATTTCCCGAATGGAGTTTACCTCGTTTGTGCTGGCGGTAAAACATTGAAGGTTGTGAAGCGGTAGCGAATATTATTTATCCGCAGTGCAAAAAGAAAGGGGCTCTTTATTGAATAACCCCTATCATGCGGTAGTGAATTTTATGCACTCAACGATGTCACTCGCTATGAGCGGCGTTCGTTCCGCTGCTGCGAGGTCGCCCGCCCGCCCGTGTAGGAACACGCCGGCAAGTGCGCTTTGTAGAGGGGTATAGCCTTGAGCAAGCAGCGATAGTATTATGCCGCAGAGGACATCGCCGCTACCGGCTGTCGCCATGTATGGATTGCCGGTAGGGTTGATGTAGCGGTCGCCGTTTGGGCAGGCTATGACCGTGTTCGCTCCTTTAAGGACTACAAAGATATTGTGCTTAACGGCAAATGCTGCTGCGGATTCTGTTTGTTGTTGCCTGTCGGTGCATGGCACTCCGCTTAGGCGTTCAAATTCTTTTGCGTGCGGCGTCAAGATACTGTTTTCGGGAATTGCCGGCAACATTTCGGGATTCGCGGAGATGATATTCAGTGCGTCGGCATCAATTACCATCGGTCTGTGGGCGGAATTGAGCATGTTATGTATTGCGTGGACTGTGGCTGTATTTAGTCCGAGTCCCGGTCCTACACCGACAGCATTATATTTCGACAGGTCTTCGTTTATTTCTGAAATATATTTTCCCGTGCTGTCGGGATGGTTGCTTGCATACAAGTGACCTATCCGCCTGCAGATAGATGACCCGTATAACGAGATACACATTGCTTCCGGTACGGCAGTCTGCATTATCTGATTTCCGCAGGATGGAATAAATGCAGTGAGTAAGCCGACGCCGGTGCGCAGGCAGGCGCGGGTGGCGAGTATGGCGGCGCCCATTTTCCCATAACTGCCGCCGATAAACAGTGCGTGACCGAAATCGCCTTTGTGGGCTGATGCGGCGCGTGGTTTAAGGATCGACCGTATGTCGGATTCTTCTGTCTGGAATTGTGAGCCGGATAAGGGTTTCACTTCGAGGTGAGGCTATGATTGTTCCTGTTTTGCAGTCTGCCAAAGGACTTCCATCTCTGCGAGCGTCATGTCTTTTAGCGATTTACCGAGTTCCTTTGCTTTCCGTTCGATATAATTGAAACGGCTGATGAATTTCTGGTTGGTTCGCTCCAATGCATTGTCTGGATCGATTTCGTAGAGCCGTGCGGCATTAATCAGGCTAAAGAGCAGGTCGCCAAATTCGTCTTCCATGCGTTCGGCATTCATGTTCGTAATTTCCTGTTTGAGTTCGCCGATTTCTTCTTCCACTTTTGCCCATACATCCTCCCGCTGCTCCCAGTCGAACCCGGCATTGCGCGCCTTATCCTGTATTCGGTGGGCTTTTGTAATACTCGGCAAAGAGTTGGGGACGCCTTCGAGTACGGTACGGTTGCCGCCTTTCTCTATGAGCTTGATTTGTTCCCAGTTCTGCTCCACCTCGCTCGGCGTGCTTGCTTCGACCGTCCCGAATACGTGCGGATGCCGGAAGATGAGTTTATCGCACAGGGAAGTACATACGTCAGCGATGTCGAATTGTCCTTTCTCGTCGGCTATCTTTGCATAGAAAATGATGTGCAGAAGGAGATCTCCGAGTTCTTTGCGAATCTCTGCGGTGTTGTCACGGATTATCGCCTCGCACAGTTCGTAGGTTTCTTCGATAGTGTTGGTGCGCAGGCTTTCGTTGGTTTGCTTCCTGTCCCACGGACATTTAACCCGCAATTCGTCGAGTATGTCAAGCAGACGCCCAAATGCACGGAGTTTGGTTTCTTTTGTATTCATATTACTTCTAACGGATTTTTGACCTTTTCCTCCAACAGTGCGATTCCTAATACTTCTGTTATGTCTTCGACGTAGTGGAACGTTAATCCTGAAAGGTAAATATCGTTGATTTCCTCAATATTGCGGCGGTTTTCACGGCAGAGGATGATGTTGGTGATGCCGGCGCGCTTGGCTGCGAGAATCTTTTCTTTGATACCACCCACAGGAAGGACTTTACCGCGTAGCGTCATCTCACCGGTCATCGCTGTGTGCGGACGTACTTTCCGCTGCGTGAACGCCGAGACCATCGAAACGGTCATAGTGATTCCCGCACTCGGTCCGTCTTTCGGAATTGCGCCTTCCGGTACGTGGAGATGTACGTTCCATTTGCCGAAAACTTCGTCCGGTATGCCTAACGTCTTAGCATGTGATTTGATATATTCAAGTGACAGGATGGCAGATTCTTTCATCACTTCGCCGAGGTTGCCCGTTAGCGTGAGTTTACAGTCTTTCCCGCGGCTCAGGCTTGTTTCTATGAACAGGATTTCTCCTCCTACCGCCGTCCATGCCAGACCGGTAACTACTCCCGCATATTCGTTGCCTTCATATTTGTCTTTCGTAAACTCAATTATCCCAAGATACTCGTAAAGATTTTCCGGCTCTAGTTTTTGAGGGTAAGGGTTTTCTTCGGCAATCGCACGGGCTATCTTCCGCATTATTTTTGCTATTTTCTTATTCAGTTCGCGCACTCCCGACTCGCGGGTATAGGATTCGATAATAGCGAGGATTGCTTTGTTTGATATGCTGAACTTGTTTTTAGGAATACCATGCGCCTCCAATTGGTTTGGGATAAGGTGCTTGCAGGCTATCTCCATTTTCTCTTCGGCAATATAACCACTGACATCAATAAGTTCCATACGGTCGAGCAGGGGCTGCGAGATTGTTGTCAACGTATTGGCAGTAGCGATAAAAAGCACTTTTGAAAGGTCGAAGTCGATGTCTATATAGTTATCGTGGAATGCTATATTCTGTTCTGGGTCGAGCACCTCGAGTAGTGCCGCCGCCGGATCGCCTTTATAGTCCTGTCCTACTTTGTCTATTTCGTCGAGGATGATGACGGGATTGGCAGAACCTGCTTTTTGTAGGTTACGGATAATGCGACCTGGCATCGCCCCGATGTATGTACGACTGTGTCCACGTATTTCCGCTTCGTCATGCAGACCACCAAGCGACATTCTAACATATTTCCTGTTTAATGATTCGGATATGGATTTGCCTAGGGAAGTTTTTCCAACACCCGGAGGTCCGTAAAGGCAAATAATTGGGGATTTCATATCACCTTTCAGTTTCAAGACGGCGAGGTGTTCGAGTATGCGCTCCTTTACTTTTTCGAGTCCGAAGTGATCTTTATCAAGCACTCTCTTTGCACGTTTCAGATTGAAGTTATCTTTTGTGAAAATATTCCACGGCAACGATACTATGGTATGTACGTATTCCATTTGTGTAGAATGGTCGGGAGAGTGCGGATGCAAGCGTTCAAGTTTTTGCAGTTCTTTCTCAAATGCTTTTCTTTGTTCGGGAGTAAAGTTTATCTTCCTTGCCTTTTCTTTGATGTCCTTTATTTCTATCTCGTGGTTACTTCCGCCGAGCGCTTCCTGAATGTTCTTCATTTCCTGCTTGAGGAAATATTCGCGTTGTTGCTGGTCGATTTCGGTCTGAGTTTTCCGTCGTATATCGGCTTTGATATTGAGTAACTGTATATCCTGATCGAGAAGTTTAAGGAGTTTGTTCATTCGTTCTTTCAGATCGTTTGTAGCGATGAGATCCTGTTTTTCTTCTATGGAAGCATTGACAGCCGAGAACGCAAGATTGATCAGGTGTTGAATATCTTTTGATTTGCTTATACCGTCGATAACGAAATCCGGCAATCCCATTTTTTCGGAAATCATTCGGATAGTTATTTCTCGAACAGACTTGAGTTGTTCCTTGTATTCTTTGTCTGATTTGGCGGGACTGATGTCGGGCAGGGGATCGAAATGTCCTTTCAGGTAAGGTTCTTTGGCAGTAATAGATCGGAGTCGTATTCGATTGATACCCATGACGATGATCGTGATACCATTTTCTTCTTTCTCGATGTTTACAATCCTTGCTGCAGTTCCTATCGGATACAAGTCATCGAATCCCGGATCGGACTCGTTTATGTCTTTTTGGCAGAATACGCCGATGATTCCGTTATCTTTTCTGACGTTCTGAATCATTTTCTGTGGCTTTTCGCGTCCCACGTTGATTGGCGTAAGTATTCCCGGGAGGAACATCATATTTTTAAGCGGAAGTATTGCATATTCCGCAGCCCATTCATCAGGTGTAAGCGGCTTATTATCAACCGTGATTTCTAATTGATGTTCTAATATATTGGTCATTGTTTTATTGTATTCATTAAAATATCCGTATTGTTATTGTCAAAAACAGTGCCACAACAAAAAGCATGGAAATGTGGCAGAATCCCGTTACTTTTCTAATGCGTGGGCAATGTTCAGCATTTCCTCATGCCATTTGTAAGACAGTGGATTGATTTGTACAAGTTTGCAACCTGTTTCTTCGGCGATAATTTCTGCATTTCTTACGTCAAATTCCTGCTGGATGAATATAGTTTTGATACCTTCATGGCGAGCAATCGTTACTAGGCGTTGAAGTTGTTCGGGCGACGGTTCTTTTCCGTTTGATTCGATGGCATGCTGTGTCAGGCCGTAATCGCGGGCAAAATACGTAAGAGAAGGATGAAAGATGATAAAAGATTTCTGTGTGGAATTTTGCAGAATGTCTTTAATTTGCATATCCGTTTCCCTTATTTTCTTGGAAATTCTTTGCAGGTTTTCAAAATAAAACTCTTTGTTGTTGGGATCGGTTTCCGCGAGCGCCTCATATATATTTTCCGTGATTGTAATGGCGTTACGCGGCGAAGCCCAGACGTGAGGGTCGCCGTCATGATGATGATGATGATGTTCCTCAGTTTCGTGGCAACAGGCATCTTCCTCTGCTGACTTCACAATATTGATGTTCCTGTCATTCCTATAAAACATCACATTGGGATTATTCTCCTTCAATTTATCTATCCATGCCGTTTCAAATCCCAGACCGCCTACAAAAAAGAAGACGCGGGCATTTGCAAGACTGATCATTTGTGCTGGTGCGGGGTCATAAGTTTCGGGGCTGACGCCGGACGGAACAAATGCTTCGATAGAGAAAAGTGTATCGGCGATAGCTTCGGCGAAGTAACGTTGAGGTTCGATAGTTACTATTATTCTGTTTTTCTGTGCGGACTTTTCTACGCAGGAAAGCACTGATATTGATAAACATAACAACAGGAATCTGTTCATAATTGCGTTTGATTTGGGTGCAAAGGTAATAAAAAAATAAAGATTTCCATCATCATCGTTGTCAGTACAGGATGGAAAGATAATATTTCCCTTATTTCTTAACTCAATTATTTTCCTTACCTTTGCACCTTCAAATTAAACAATCATGTTCAATTATAATATGAATAAACTAAAAATAGTATCGCTTGTCGCAATGTTGGCTTTTGCAGCAACCGTCAGTTCGCAGAACAGTACAAATTCACCCTACACCCGCTACGGGTACGGAGCCATAGCCGACCAGTCATACGCTGCACAGCGCGGTATGGGCGGAATAGGCTACGGGTTAAAAAAACGGACAATTATAAACCCATTGAATCCAGCATCATGCTCGGAAGTCGACTCATTGACATTTATGTTTGAACTCGGACTTAGCGGGCAATATGCATGGTTCGACGAATACGGCAAAAAAGCATCGGGACTCAACGGTAATATCGCATACCTTGCCATGCAGTTCCGGCTAATGCGCAACCTCGGCATCGGCGCAGGAATGGAACCTCTCTCGTACGTCGGATATCAATACGGCGACACAGGTCGCCTTACACAAGGTGACCAGGAACCATATACCAAAAGCTACGAAGGATCCGGCGGACTGAACCGCATTTACGGTACTATCGGCTACAAATTCTCCGACCGCCTTTCGTTCGGAACAAAAATAGCATACCTCTACGGCGACGTATTCCATAATCTTATCTTCAACAACACAACACCGGGAGCCAACCATACCATACAGTCCGATACATTGCGCACATCAGGGATTACCCTCGACTTGGGATTACAGTACAGTTTCCCCGTTGGCAAAAACCATTTACTGACAATCGGCGCCGTATATACCCCAAAGATAAGCTTCAACGGCGAATACAGGTATGGTAAATACCTCGCCAACAATTCAACAGGTGAAACAAAGATGGATTCGCTATATTCCACAAGCAAGAATGTTTTTCAAATGCCGGAATCGTACGGAGCGGGAGTCACTTTCACGCAGTTCAATAAATATACTTTCGGAGCCGATGTGTTGTATCAGAGGTGGAGCGACGCCATGTTTTACGACATGACGGGGCAACTGAACGACCGACTTAAAATCAATGCAGGAGGGGAGATTATCCCGAATGTCATGACCAATAACCTCCTGAAAAGAATACGATACCGCGCCGGCGCAAGCTATTCCAACTCCTACATAAAAGTAAACAACGAATCAAGCGGTAACAAAGCCGCCGGATACAAAGAATACGGCGTCAATATCGGCTTTGGCTTCCCGATGGTAGATCGCCGCTCGTTCATCAATGTCGCGTTTGAATATTCGAAGATAGTGCCCGAACAAAAACAACTACTGAGCGAACAGTACCTGAAAATGACTGTCAGTTATACATTCAATGAAATGTGGTTTTACAAGCAAAAACTAAAATAGAACTTCTAACGCTTCTTATCATCTTACTCGTCGCTTGCGGCAGAAAAGACAGCAATATGCCGGTCGTATCTATTGATGCGGAATCCTTACCCGTTACACATACGGAAGACTTCTCGTCACTTATCTCCGACTCTGGAGAGACACGTTACAGGCTCAATGCGAAAATCATGGACACCTACCAGCCTGAAGGCAAAGAACCTTACTGGCATTTCCCCAAGAAATTCCATCTGGAAAACTTCGATTCCCTGTTCAACGTAGTAGCCACAGTTGACGCCGATACTGCATTCTATTTTGAGAAACGGGAACAATGGCGGCTTGCCGGTAATGTGCGTATACGCAACCTCGACGGAATAATATTTGAGACCGAAGAACTATTCTGGGAACAGCGTGCGGTAGCAGACGCAACAGACGCCATACATACCCGTAAACCGGTGAAAGTTACCCTTCCCAACGGCGATACACAACAACACGCCGGCGGCTTCAAATCAGACCAGTCTATGAGCATGCCGAGATTCTACGACACTTCCGAAACAATTACTTTCATCGAAAAAAATAAACCCGATTCTCTGCAACAAACCGATACAATACAACAACAATAAGAGAAAAAACCCACTATTTTTCACGAAAATATTAATAATCTATTGTTTTAATAAATAAATTGTTTACCTTTGCACCTCAATTCCGAAAATAATCTCAATCCCAATCGGGTAAATTGTAACGGAACTTCACTAAACAAAACACATTCAAAAGAAGATAATTTCATAAAACTTTTATGCAGAAGTATAATATTGCGCAACTCCGGGAAATGAGGCTCGAACAACTGATTAGCCTCTCTAAGGAGTTGGGACTGAAAAAACCGGACAAACAGGAAAAAGACTCCCTGATCTACCAAATCCTCGACCAACAAGCCATTGTTGGAGCCGCCGAACAGTCCGCGGCAGGTAAAATAATCGATAGACCGAAAAAAAGAGGCAGGAAACCAAAGGAAAATCCCGAAACGAAGAAAGTAGATACTCTCAAAGAGGTGAAACAAACTGCCGATCCGGGAAAACGTCCCTATCGCAAAGCAGAAAAACAAACACCGAAAGAACCCACGCCCAATGAGGAAACACCGAAAGTAGCTACGGAAGTAACGATTCCCGTTTCCGAGACAGCGCCTAAAGCGGAAGACACTCAGCAAAAACAGAATAACCGCCATAAACGTGCGCGGATAGAAGTGGCTCAACAACCGGTGAAAATTAACATTGAGGACAAAACAGTGGTCGAAACCTCAGGTATATTCCTTTCGGAACCGGTAACGGTTAACAAACCTAAACCGCAAATCATAACAGAGCCTCCCAGACAGGAAAAGGAAGAACCGACGGTAAAAGAAGAGCAAGTAACTAAAAAAGAAGAACAGCCGGGCAGTACAAATAAAATAGTTTTCAGGCATAACCCTGAGAAGAAAGTGCTGATGGACGAACTCCTCTTTAAAAAGAATCAACCACAGAAAAATCCCATCCAGATCCAGAACAATAAACCGGTACAAAATCAGAAGAATAAATTCAACAATCAGCAGCAAAACATTAACGGAAGCCACAACGGACAGCAGCAAAAACAACAGGATGCACAGTTCGACTTCGACGGGATTCTTAACGCTACAGGAGTGTTGGAAATCATTCAGGAAGGCTACGGGTTTCTGCGTTCGGCGGATTATAACTACCTTTCTTCAGCCGACGACGTCTATGTTTCGCAGTCGCAAATCAAACTTTTTGGACTCAAAACGGGCGACGTAGTAGAAGGACCTGTTCGTCCGCCAAAGGAAGGCGAGAAATATTTCCCGCTCGTAAAAGTTGACTATATCAACGGACTGCGACCGGATGAAGTGCGCGACCGCGTACCGTTTGATCATTTGACGCCGCTTTTCCCCGACGAAAAATTCCGCCTCGTAGCGAGTTTGACTCCCAAACTAACAGACAAGATTTCGCCGCGCTTAGTAGACCTTTTTTCTCCAATCGGTAAGGGACAGCGCGGACTTATCGTTGCCCAGCCGAAGACAGGTAAAACAATACTTCTGAAAGACATTGCAAACTCCATTTCGTGGAATCACCCGGAAGTGTACATGATCGTCCTCCTGATTGACGAACGACCGGAAGAAGTTACCGATATGCAGCGTAGCGTTGATGCCGAAGTGATCGCATCAACTTTCGACGAACCTGCGGACCGTCACGTTAAAATATCCGAAATCGTATTGAACAAGGCAAAACGCATGGTCGAATGTGGACATGACGTAGTTATCCTGCTTGACTCGATTACCCGCCTTGCGCGCGCATACAATACCGTGCAGCCGGCATCAGGAAAGATTCTCTCAGGCGGTGTTGATGCCAATGCTTTGCAAAAACCCAAACGATTCTTCGGAGCGGCGCGGAACATCGAAAATGGCGGTTCACTGACTATTATCGCCACTGCGCTAACCGAAACCGGTTCCAAGATGGACGACGTTATTTTTGAGGAATTTAAAGGCACCGGCAATATGGAACTGCAACTTGACCGCAAACTGTCGAACAAGCGTATATACCCCGCAGTAGACATTGTCGCATCCAGTACCCGCCGCGACGACCTCTTACTGCCGCGTGACGTAATCAATCGCATCTGGATTCTAAGGAAATACCTGTCCGACATGAACAGCCTCGAAGCAATGGAATTTGTGAAAGAACGCCTCGAAAAAACATACAGTAACGAGGAATTCCTGGCTTCGATGAATGGATAAGTATATATAAAATACGTTTGAATTGCACCTCTGATTCAAGAGGGGATTGTTTTCAGTAGTTCTATCAGAAACTTCCACCATTGTCCAACGGTTGTAATATCTATCTTTTCCTCCGGTGAATGGGCATCGTTTATAGTAGGTCCGCACGAGATGACATCAAGGCTGTTTTTCTTTTCGAGAAACAGTCCACACTCTAATCCGGCGTGGATGACGGTGACATTTATCGGCTTCCCAAACATCTTTTCGTAGATATTTCCGGCAATTTTCAGGATTTCGGAATCCGTGTTTGGTTTCCAGCCGGGATATCCGTCGGAAAATTCGACAGAGGCGCCGGCAAGGGTGAAGCATGCCTGTATTTGGTTACAGATGTCGGTTTTGAGTGTCTCGCTTGAACTGCGCTGGCTGGTGGTAATTGTTATGGTGTTGTTTTCGGTCATCTTGACGGATGCAAGGTTGGTAGAAGTTTCGACCATTCCTTCGATTTTGTGACTCATACTGATAACTCCGTGCGGAAGAGCGTAGATTGTGTTCAGGATTTTACGTGCATCTTCCTGGTCGAGGCATGTTTGGGGCTGGCTGACGGTCTCTATTGCGAGGCGAACATTTTTATCTGTCTGTTCATATTCTTCCGACAGGACTGCCTGGAGGGTGTTTAGGGTGATGATTGCTTTTTCGCGGTCTTTTATTGGGATTCCTATGATTGCATTTGCTTCTCGCGGGATTGCATTGTGGAGATTTCCGCCGTTGATTGTTGCGAGTTGTATAGGAGTTTCTTTGTTTAGAGTCCACAGGTATCGGGTTATGATTTTGTTAGCGTTTCCTCTTCCCAGATGAATATCGCTACCTGAGTGTCCGCCGATTAGTTTGTCTATTTTCACTTCAAACCAGTAATGATTGCCGGGAGTTTCTATTGTTTTATATTTAAAAATTCCTCTCGTGTTTTTCCCGCCTGCACATCCGATGCAAAATTCGCCTAATTCTTCGCTGTCGAGGTTAATAAGGATGTCGGCTTTGGCGAGGAATTTCGGGTCGAGTTCTCTTGCGCCGTTTAGGCCCGTTTCTTCGTCGGTTGTGAAGAGGCATTGGATAGGTCCGTGCGGAATGTTGTCGGATTGGAGGATTGCGAGTGATGCTGCGATTCCGATACCGTCGTCGGCTCCGAGTGTTGTCCCGTGCGTTTTGATGTAATTGCCGTCGATGTATGCCGGTATTGGGTCGGTCATGAAATTGAAGTTGAGATGATTGTGTTTTTCGCATACCATGTCGAGATGGGACTGGAGGATGACGGTTTTTTTATTCTCCATTCCTGGGGAGGCGGGTTTGCTGACCAGGATATTGTTTGCCGTATCTTTCTCGATTTGGAGATTGTGTTCTGCGGCGAATTGTTCGATGTATTCGATGATTTTTTCTTCTTTTCTCGATGGTCGAGGGATTTTGGTTATCCGGTTAAAGATTGTCCAAAGTTGGGTTGGTTCAAGTTTTGTGATGTCCATTGTTTCTTTGTTTTTGTTAATGCGTAAGTGCAAAGGTATATATTTTTCGTTTATAAACAAAGTAATCTCTTTCCCTTTGGAAATAAATAAGGGTGCACTAAATGTACACCCTTACTATATTTAGTTTTTCTTACGGTACCCTGCCTTTTACTTCCAATTGTTGCCTATGGTGCCATCGTTGGTGAAGACTGTGCGTCCACTGTAAGTTTGTTTGGGGCTCAGAGGATTACCTAACTTCGACAGTTTCGTTATACCATAACTGTCAGATTCAAATTCAGGTTCACCGATGTCGTCGCTTTTCCCAGGAATAGGAGGATCAATGTAAAACATTTGGTAGAAAGCCCTATCGACATTTTGGATGAATACTATTGTTTGGTCACTTTCGGATTTGCAGCCTTCTAAATTCTTTATCCAGTCTGGGAAAATCTTTTGTCTTTCAAGTCTAAGGGAAGAGTTGCCATAGTGTGTCCCGGCAAGGAAGTACGACAGGTTCGTTATAGATCTATAATCCGGGAACCATCCGGAAAGCGGTGTGAGGTCGGTGGATGATACGAGAGAAGTGTTGTTGTAGTATGTATCCATAAGGAAGCGCGACAGGTCCGTTATCTTTGTATTATTGCTGAACCAGTCTTTTAGCGGGGCGAGGTCGATGGGTGATATAAGTGAAGTGTTGATGAAGTGTGTATTGTAAAGGAAGTACGACAGGTCCGTTATCTTTGTATTCTCTTTGAACCACCCCGAAAGCGGTGTGAGGTCGATGGGGTCTTTGAGATTAGTGTTGCTTTCGTGTGTCCCTAAAAGGAAGCCCGACATGTACTCTATCGACTGATTCTCGCTGAACCATCCCTCGAGTGGGGTAAGATCAATGGGATCTTCGAGTTCGTCGTTGGAGAAGTGTGTACCGCAAAGGAAGTTCGACAGGTTCGTTATCGTTGTATTCTTGTCTAACCATCCCTCAAGACCCCTAAGGTCGATGGGGGATGTGGGAGTGTTGAGTTGCTGTATCTGCTGAAGGAAGTGCGACAGGTCCGTTACTTCTGCCGGCAATTTATACGTATCTACAATTTTAGCGGGAGTAGTAAGGTTCTCACAGCGACAAAACATACGGGCGAACATATAGGACGCATCGGTAGAGCCTTCATTGGGAGCAAAAGCCATAGTAGTTAGCGGGGCGTCTATTGATATAATTTTATTTCTATTATCAACAGTATTTGCGCCGGTGTAAGAATAATCATATGAATGTCCGAATGCATTTCCCCAGCCGGCGGTAAATGGGCAGGCGTGCGGGGTGATGCATATTTGATGCTCTCCTTGTGACAGACCCGTAAGTGTAATGCCGCTGGTGTTAGGGGTACTTGAACTTGTAGAAGTGGCAGTGTACTTGACTCCGTCAACTGAAACGTTCCAGTCGTAAGTATGATATGTACCGCCCACTCCACCGGAGGTAGGTATGATGTAAGTTTCATCATAAGTCTCGATTGTGAACAGGATCTGTTCTTTTGGGGAATTGCACGCCTGTATCCACTTTGAGCCGTTCCAGGTTTCTACGCACTTGGTGTCGGTGTTAAAAATCTGCAAGCCTTGCGCAGCATTTTTCTCTGCCGGTGTTAAGAGCCCTTTCAGTATCGCGGTTAGCTCCTCCTGCTCACAGAAAGTCATCTGCGGTAACCTCAGTCCACGCTCACCTTCACTGACAAGTTCGAGGATAGAAAACGACTGTGGATTAGCCGCCGATCCGATTGTTACCTGCGCCTTAGCGACGCTTGCGCTCATCATCAGAAGCGCTGCTGCAATAAAAAAGTATTTTTTCATTGTTGAAATTATTAAATGTTAGTTTATGAATAAATTTTTTCTTTTCTCTCAAATAAGGTCTTTAAGGGCATTAAGGGCATTAAGGACCTTAAAGACTTTAAAGACATTAACGCCCCTCCGCCCAACCAACCTAACCTCTCCTGAGGAGAGGTTAAGACCGGCATCGGTGAAGGTGCGGGGAACCCACACGGCGAAGAGAGCGTAAAACAAAAAGTTGTCTGAGCGCATCGCGCGAGTTCTTTTTGTTTAGCGAACGAACCGATTGTGGGTAGCACCGTAACCGCAGCCTTGATTTTTTGTGTTACTTTTTTATCAAGAAAAAAGTAACGAGGAAATTGATAAAATCCCTTTTTCATCCTCAATCTTTTACAATATTAAAACTTACCTGCTTACGACCCTTGTAAGAACCTTTACCGTGTATCGTGACCAGCGCCGTGCCCGGTCCGTCATTGTCGCGGTAAGAAAGTTCGTAATCGCGGGTGAAGACAAGTTTCTTGTCATCGTAAAATACCTCCGGCATCGGCACGACAGGTTCGTCGGCATAGACCTGCGGCGGAATGTCGTTAACAGTCGCCTTGTCGATCTCTTTCTTTGCATGACCGTGAATGTGCTCATTAAAATAGGTGATGTCGCTGTTGACCTTACCGACAAACTCACCGGTCACACTGTAACCGTTCAGCGCGCCGTAAGCGTCTATCAACTCTACCATATTGCGGTAGATGACGTTCACCCGCTTGCGGACGTCGGGCAATTTTTCCGTCGGACGGGAAGCCCATTCGTCGTCGCGCTTGAGGAATAATTCCTCGAATGTCGTCTGCGCGTCGGAAATTTCAAACACCCATCCGCTTAGACTTAACGTTCCGACTTCCGCGGAATACGTTGTTTGAAGGTCGTTGAGCAGAATTTTCACCGCTGCGGACTCTTCCTCGTACGGCTTGTTTTCTATTTCGCCACGAAAGGCTTTCAGTCTCAGGGCGATCTTTCTTGCAGCCTCAACCATCAGGGGATTGTAGTGGTGAAGATCCGCCTCAATGGTAGCGCTTAAGCCGACGATTGCGCGGTCGAGCCGCTTGTCGGTATTTGCAAGTTGCTCGGTGTAGGGGCTACTTAGGACGGCATCAACGAGTTTACTTTCGAGTTCGACCTCGGTGTTAAATGCGCCCATAAGGTTGGCAACGATGTTCACTACGGCGGGATCTGCCGCCAACCTCTTTTGGAATAAAGACATCATTTGAAAATGCGCTTCATTACGATAATGCTCAAGTCTGGCTTTTACTAT
>JAISYU010000067.1 GCA_031269685.1 Dysgonamonadaceae bacterium
AAATATTTTTTTATTATCTCACGCCCGCGTAATATAATAAGGTATGAATAGGTGCAAGTGTGTGTGTGTGTGTGTGTGTGTGTGTGTGTGTGTGTGTGTGTGTGTGTGTGTTAACAAAATATTTGACATATCCAAATCCTGCTCTGATTTAGAACTGACAATGCCTGACGTCGTAAAGTACTTTTCCGTATTCGGCATCCTCCTTACGGGACAATATGTGTTCGTTTGCATCATAAGACGCGGCAAAATTACATAAAGATTTTTAATATCCAAATTTTTGGATGATTTTCTTGAAAAAAAGTTTAATTTTTTGTTCGATACCGCACTTTTCCATATCCGATATCCTCTTTATGCTATTATATATGATGCTCGTATTCATAACAGCAACAAAGATACGTAATGTTTTTAAACAGACAATAAGTTTTGCACATTACCATATAACAAAATAATGTGACCCGACAGGATGCTGCGGTCAGATGAGGCGTAGAATCGCCTCTTCAATGCTCGCTGAGTCAATGCCGCAAAGCCGGTAAAGTTCACATACCGTACCGTGCGTAATAAACCGGTCGGGAATGCCGAGCCGGATGATGCGAGGTGTGTATCCGTGACCGGACATAAACTCCGATACGGCAGAGCCAAGTCCGCCATGCACAGCGCCATTCTCGACGGTGATGATATGCTTGAAGTTTTTGCCGACCTCGTGTAGGATCGCATCATCAAGCGGCTTGAGGTAAATCATGTCATAGTGCGCCGCTTCGATGCCCTTATTGCGTGCCGACCGGACCGCTTCGGCTGCGAGGTTGCCGATCGGACCGATGCTCAAAACGGCAATGTCTTTCCCTTCGGTGAGTTTCTTTCCACGTCCGCACGGCACCATTTCAAAAGGCTTTTCCCAGTCATGTATCTCGCCTTTGCCTCGTGGATAACGGATGACAAAGACTCCCATTCCAGGACGGCTCGCGGTATACATCAGGTTGCGGAGAGATATTTCGTTCAACGGCGAGGCTATCGTAACGTTCGGTATGCAACGAAGGAAAGCAAGGTCGAAACTGCCGTGGTGCGTCGCCCCATCTTCGCCTACCAGTCCGGCGCGGTCAAGGCATAGGACAAGGTCGAGGTTTTGCAGCGCAGCGTCGTGGATGATATTGTCATAAGCGCGCTGTGCAAACGAAGAATAAATATTGCAGAACGGCAGCAGCCCTTCCTTTGAAAGTCCTGCAGAGAAAGTTACGGCGTGCCCTTCCGCTATCCCAACATCGAAAGTGCGGTGCGGCATTTCTTTCATCAGGAAAGTCATGGAGCAACCGGTAGGCATCGCCGGCGTAACACCTACTATGCGGCGGTCGGACCTGGCAAGTTCTACAAGCGTGTGACCGAAAATGTCCTGGTAGAGCTGTGGTTCCTGTTTCGAGCGGACGATTATTCGTTCGCCGGTCTCACGGTTGAATTTCCCAGGCGAATGCCATTCCGTGGCGTGCTCTTCCGCCGGCTTGAAGCCTTTCCCTTTTACTGTCTGGATATGCAGCAACTTTGGTCCGTACATGTCCTTAATGTCTCCGATAATCCTCACCAGCCCGCATACGTCATGCCCGTCAACGGGACCGAAATAACGGATGTTAAGTCCTTCAAATATATTATGCTGACTCGTCAACAAGGCTTTTAGGCTATTGTTGAAACGCAGTATAGCACCCTTCTTTTCTTCCCCGACAAGCCCGATAAACTTCAAAGCGTTATAAATCCGAAAACGTATGCGGTTGTATGTTTTGGAAGTCGTGATGTTAACAAGATGCCTGCTCATTCCACCAACCGGCTTGTCAATAGCCATATTGTTGTCGTTAAGTATAATCAGCAGATTGTTAGGCGTCGAAGCAGCATTGTTAAGCCCCTCGTAAGCAAGCCCGCCCGTCATCGCACCGTCACCGATTACCGCTACGTGCCGCCGCGATGTCTCACCTTTCAACGCCGATGCTACATCCATTCCAAGAGCGGCGGAGATAGAATTGGAAGCATGTCCCGAGATAAATGAATCGTATTCGCTTTCCGAAGGATTGGGAAAACCACCGATACCGTCCAACTTCCTTAAAGTCTTAAAAGATTCGCGACGACCGGTCAATATCTTGTGCCCGTATGCCTGATGCCCGACATCCCAGATGATTCTGTCGAAAGGCGTGTTGAGTACATAATGCAGTGCGACGGTCAATTCAACCGTACCGAGACTCGAACCGAAATGTCCGGGATTATCGGCGAGAATATCAATAATATATCGCCGCAATTCATCGCAGACTTGCTGCAAATCTTCAAGTTCCAATTGGCGAAGGTCGTCCGGACTGTTTATTTTTTCAAGGTAACTATGCTCTGAAAGTTCTTCCATAGTGGATGGTTTCAAATTCGGCTGCAAAGGTACTATATTTTTCAAAGAAACGGTATCAATATGCTCCCTGTGTAACAATAAATGGTTATTTTTCGTATAAAATTTAATTATATTTTGCCATTGTACAGTATCGCTAAAAGTAATACCTTTGCAGCGCAAATTAAGATGCCTAAATATAATAAACAAAGTATATGAAAATTATTAAACTGTTATCAATCTGTTTTTCTCTAATACTGTTGTTTGCATGCGACGACAACAGTAATTCCAAAATCCCCGAACCGTCCGACTTTTCGGAAGAATACTATTCCGGTGGAAAACTCGGTACCGTATTCAACGAAACGCCATACGCCTATGAATTGCCGACTCCGGCAGTCGAAGAACAGGGATTCAGCCTCGCTTTCAGTCGCGGAGAAGCGTTTTTTGAAAAAGAGTTCAATACTAATACGAGCGGTGTCCGCAACGGACTTGGACCCGTATCGGTGCGCAGTTCTTGCCTTACTTGCCATCCTGGATACGGACATGGCAAGAGAGTAGACAAGTATCGAGCCTCGGAATACGGCAACAGTTACCTGCTTGTCGTTACCGATGAAAACGATAACTATGTTACATCGCTCACCGGAATGCCGCAGGTACAAGCGGTTTATCCGTTCCTTCCGCCTGTCATTGAGGATAAAATTAAAATAGAATGGAAAGAACATGTCGATGAATTTGGTAATGTTTTTCCTGACGGAGAGCGCTATAGCCTGATATATCCTGAGGTAACTATTCCTCGCGACGGATTCAACGTGCCGATGCCGGACCCTTACAAAGTACGGCTTGAAGCAACTATCGGCATATACGGGACAGGCTTGATTGATGCTATCCCCGACGATTCGCTGCTGGCACAGTATCAAAACGAAAAAATCCTCGGTATTCCTCTCAACGATGCTAAATACGACCCTGCCAATTTCGTTCCGGAAGTTGATGGAACATCTCATCCTGGTCGTTACACTTACGGTCTTAGTCGCGGAACGCTTCAAAACGGACCCGGCGCAAATGCGATATGGAATATTACGAACGTCACCCGTTCCGACCGTCGTAAACATTACATTACAGAGGCTTATGCTCAAGCAATGTCGCAACGGACGGAGATTCAAACGGTTTTGGGTAAAACCGAGCAGGAAATATACGATTATCTGATGTCTAAAAACCTTGATCCTGAAATGACCGACGAGGATTATATAGAATTCATGGTATGGCATCGTGGCTTGGCTGTTCCTGCCGCACGTAATCTTGATGACCCTGAAGTACAGAAAGGAAAGTCTTTGTTTTCACAGGCAGGATGTACGGTCTGTCATCGTCCTTCGTGGACTACAGGCTCTGATAATTATAGTGGTGACCCGCTTGTAGAAAATAAACTCCCACGTTATCCGTATCAGAAGATTTATCCTTATACCGACCTTCTTCAACATCGTCTTGAAATGGTAAATGACATTCGTACAGGCTGGTGTCGCACTACTCCTCTCTGGGGACGCGGACTTTCTGAGAAATGCACCGGCGCTAGCGATCATTTGCATGATATGCGGGCGCGGAATTACACGGAAGCGATTATGTGGCACGGTGGGGATGCTGCTAAGAGCCGTGAAAGGTTTCGTAATATGACGAAAGAAGAGAGGAATTCTGTTGTTAAGTTCCTGGAAGCGATTTAAGTATTTCTGTTGGTTATTTTAGTGCCTGCAAAATATCTGCTTTCAGGTCTTCAATATCTTCCAAGCCTACGGAAAGGCGGAGTAGATTGTCTGGAACTTCTACTAAGCGTTTGTATTCGGGTGTCAGTGTGCCGTAAATAGTTGATTCGGGATGGATTACTAAGGATTTGTTATCAAAGAGGTTGGTTGCGCGGCGGATTGTTTTCAGCCGGTTAATAAATTCAAAGCATGTGTTGCGGTTTTTCAGAGAGAATGTTAGCATTGCGCCGGGTGTATTTCCGAATTGCCGGCAACTTATTTCATAAAACGGATTATCGACTAAACCGTTGTAGTTTACGGATTCTATTTTGGGAACTGTTTTAAGAAAACGTGCAAGTTCGAGGCAATTTTTGGACATTGAGTTGAACCGCAGTGCAAGAGTTTCAAGACCCAGATTCTGGAAATAGGCAGTTTGCGGGGCAATGGAGGCGCCCATGTTACGACCTATTTCGGTGCGCAATTTTATTTGGAAAGATTGTTTGCCTGTGGTTTTTGCAAGTGTTGCGAGGCGTTTGGAATGTGACCAGTCGAAGGTTTGGTAGTCGAGAATGAGTCCGCCGATACTTGTTGCGCCGCCGGAAATATATTTTGTGCTTGAGACCACTTCAATATCGACTCCAAAATCTGCTGAATTGAAGGCGCACCATGGCACTATGGTTGAATCGGCTACGAGTGGGACATTTTTTTTGTGTGCAATTTCAGCCAATGCTGTCAGATTTGCCACTTCGAGATGAGGATTTGATATAATTTCCGTAAATACGGCGCAAGTATTTTCATCTATCTTACTGTTTACTTCGGATATGTCCAATATATTACAGAATCTGACTTCCACTCCGAATTCTTTGAGTGTAAAAAGGAACAGAGAGAACGTATTACCGAACAGATGCGGCGAAGTAACGATATTTGCGCCGGACGAAGCGATGGTCATGAAGACATTAGCGATTGCAGCCATTCCCGAAGCCACAGCCATGACATGTTTAGCGCCGGACATTGCTTCGACGCGCTGTTCATAAGCCTCGACCGTAGGGTTAGAGATTCTGGTGTAGGTATGTTTGCCGTTTTTTCCGAGAAATGCGGCTTCCATATCTTCGGCAGTCTCGAACTCAAATGCGGCATTGGCGTAGACGGGCATTGCAATGGCGCCGTATGCATCTTTTTGTGGGAAAGGCTTTTTCAAAACCTCAGTAATGGTACAGTTTCCTTCGTCTGACATCTTTTTACAGTTAAAAATCGTGCAAAGGTACAAAATATTTCTTTTCGGCGGGGGTTAAGATTGATATTTACTGCAAACGAGATGGAAATAGTTTGACAATAAAGAATATTTTGTAAATTCGATCTGTGAAATTGCCTCTCGGGAGTTATAAATTATATTCCTGATGTTGTATATACTTGAATTAAAAACAAATAAAAAAGGATGAAAATTATCTGTGTTGCTACCAATTACGCTCCTCAAGGCATCGAATCGGGCGCTTTTCAGCCCCTTGAGGTGCCTGTAATCTTCATTAAACCGGACACTGCTTTGTTAAGGAATCGGCATCCGTTCTTTCTTCCCGACTTTTCGACCGACATGCGGTGTGATGTTGAGATTGTGGTACGTATTGACCGTCTTGGGAAGAACATTTCCCGTCGTTTTGCCGCCCGTTATTACAATGAAATAACTGTTGGCGTGGGTATTACGGCTTGCGATCTTCAAAACAGGTTACGGGAGCGCGGTTTACCGTGGGAGATTAGCAAATCTTTTGACAATTCGGCTGCAGTTGGCGATTTTGTTCCCATAAATTCGTTGGATACAGGCATTTGCGGCATTAATTTCCACCTTGACATTGACGGGGAGACTGTTTGCGGCGGCAATACTGGCGAAATGTTTTTTCCGGTAGACGAAATAATTGAATATGCGAGCCGTTATGTCACATTACGCACCGGCGATCTGATTTTTACCGGAACATTTGCATCTAACAGACGCCTTGAAATCGGAAATCATCTGGAAGGCTATATTTTTGACAGGAAAGTCCTCGAATTTTGGGTCAAATAATATTACAATGGCGTACGAATCGTCGGCAATCATCTGGAAGGCTATATTTTTGACATGAAAGTCCTCGAATTTTGGGTCAAATAATATTACAATGGCGTACGAATCGTCGGCAATCATCTGGAAGGCTATATTTTTGACATGAAAGTCCTGCAATTTGGCGTCAAATAATATTACAATTGCGTACGAATCACAAATTTTCATATCATATCTGTAAAATCTGCTTTCTATAAAAGCAGTATTGTCTGTTAAAAAAGTGGATTCCATTTCATATTTTCAAAAAAGGGAATCAAATTTTTTAAAATTTATCTGTACCGCAGTTATGTATACGCATCCTGACTTTTAGAATGATTATACTGAATTACAGAATGATTATACCGCAGTTATATATACGCATCCTGATTTTTGGAATGATTATACCGAATTACAGAATGATTATTCCGCAATTATGTATACGCATACTGGCTTTTGGAATGATTATACCAAAATTGTGTATACTCATCCCGCAGAGCGGGATACTCATCCCGCAAAGCCGTATACTCATCCCGCAAAGCGGTATACTCATCCCGCAGAGCGGTACACTCATCCCGCAGAGCCGTATACTCATCCCGTAATGCCGTATACTCATCCCGGAGAGCGGTACACTCGTCCCGGAGAGCGGGATACTCATCCCGCAAAGCGGGATACTCATACCGCATTGACTAATAACAAGATAGAATTATGGCATTATTCTTATAGAATTGCATTGAAATTCGTCTGAATGAATTTGAAATGAATCTGTATGAATTTGAAATGAATCTGTGTGATTTTGAAATGCGTCTGTGTGATTTTGAGATGCGTTTGTGTGATTTTGAAGTACGTCTGTATGGTTTTGAAATGATTCTGTATGATTTTGAGATACGTCTGTATGGTTTTGAAATGAATCTATGTGATTTTGAAATGAGTCTGCATGATTTTGAAAGACATCTGCATGATTTTGAAAGACATCTGTTTGATTTTGAGATACATCTGCATGGTTTTGAAATTAGTCTGTGTGATTTTGAAGTACGAAAACAAAAATATTTGCGTAATTGGAAAAATATTCGTACCTTTGCAGAACGATTTGGGAAAATATCTGTACAGTTTGAGTTAATATCTGTACGATTTTGAAAGACATCTCTATGGTTTTGAATGACATCTGCGAAGTTTGAGTTGATGTCTTCAAATTTAAGGGGAAAGAAAAATCAATTAATAACCATATTAATATTTAATTACTAAATAATGAGAAAATTTACCTTAACAATGATCGCAATCATCATTTTGAGCGCGACAAAGGAAGTAAATGCGCAAGTAACAATCGGCTCAACCGTTGAACCTCAACAGTTTTCCGTAGTAGAACTAATCAGTCAAGGCAAGAAGGGGCTAAGATTGCCGCAGTTTGATTTCTGTCAACAAAAAGCCCTTACCGAACGCCTGGAAAGTCTTCCAACAAAGGCGGAAAAAGATGCCGCAGAGGGACTTCAGATATTCAATACCGCCACAAAATGCGTCGAAACGTGGAACGGTAAGAAGTGGATTCAAAAGGGCGTGCCAAATCCCGATTATATCGAAATGACGGAGATAAATTGTGGCATGTGCGTCCCTACTGCGCGGTTTATGAAATATAACCTCGGCGCAAATCCCGATTTAGATACCCCCAAAAAGCAGATGGAGTATATGGCAACTCATTCTTTTAACGATTTTGTTGCAAATATTTGCGGCGACCTCTATCAATGGGGGCGCGTAAATGACGGGCATGAGAAACGTAGCAGCGGAAATTACCCGACTAATGACAATACCGCTGAAGATCTCCCCGCTAATAATGACGGTACTGATGGCGCTAATTTGGATGCTAACGGTCAGATAAAGGATGATAATTACGGCAAAGGCAAGTTTATCAAGAATGGCTTGACGCCATACAACGGCGATCCCTATAAATGTGACTGGCGTTCCACTCAGCAGGATAACCTTTGGAGTAACGGTGAAAGCGAAAGAAAACAGGATGATTATAACGGCGGTATTCTTTATCAAGGTGAATATTGCCAAAATACCGACTGGGATATTCCAGCCAATAATCCCTGCCCTTACGGATTCCGTATCCCTACACAGGATGAATGGGAAAGAATTTGCGATTATGACTGTAAACCCCACTCTAATCAAGTCAATGACGCTGATGTTGAATTTAAAGACAATGCTCTCATTAGTAATCCCATCAGTAGCGGTTTGACATGGATTCCCGTTGTTTGTAACAGGGGTAACTCAGGTAAATGCGTTCCTGATAATGTTTGGGAAAAAGACAATACTGCTGCCGGTTTCGCCGTTTACAAAGAAGAAGTATGGACTGCCGCTGTCTCTTCCGGTGGAGTTTATTCCGAATGGACTACAAAAACTACCAATAACTTTCCTTCCGGTAAATCACTTCACGACGCCGACGCCCCAGAGCCTCTCTTATTCCTTCCCGCCGCAGGGAATCGCAGCAACGGCACCGGTAAAATGAACAATAACGGTTTACAAGGCTACTATTGGAGCAGTACGATTCACGTCGTGAAGGTCTATCACTTGTTCTTCTATTCAAAAGGTGTTGCACAAAACACACAATCCCCCCGCGCATACGGACATAGCGTGAGATGTGTGGTGGATTAGAGGAAACAGAGAATGATTGATGGGAGTATACATTGTATGCCCCATTTTACGTCAGGTATCAGAAGTAATAAGCGCCGTGCAGTACGCTGCAATCCCCTCTTCCCGACCAATGAATCCCATCCTCTCATTAGTCGTAGCCTTTATGGAAATATCATCAGCGCTGACGTTCATTACCTCAGCAAGGCATGACCGCATTTGCAGGATATGAGGACTAAGTTTAGGGAGTTCGGCACATATCGTAATATCAACATTGCCGATAACATAACCTTTCCCGACAAGCAATTCAATTGTTTTCCGCAACAGAATCTTACTGTCAATGTTTTCATAAATATCTGAAGTGTCGGGAAAATGACAGCCAATGTCACCCAAAGCGGCAGCGCCAAGTAAAGCGTCACAAAGAGCGTGAATAACTACATCGGCGTCGGAATGTCCCAAAAGTCCATGAGTATGCCCAATCTCTATGCCACCCAACCAAAGTTTCCTGCCTTCGGCAAAACAATGCACATCATATCCGAAACCAACGCGAAATTTACTCATCGCATCAAGCCCTTCAGTCCGTCCATATCGAAACTGAGCGAGAAACGGAGCGTCTGGTCAAGAGGATTGGAAGGTACGGTCGAAATAAGGTAGGCAACGTCCAACCTCAGTACCTGCATGTTGAATCCTGCTCCAAGAGTAAAATAACGGAAGTTGCCCTTGTTCGGATTCTCATAGAAGTATCCGCCGCGAACAAAGAATTTATTGTCATAACCATACTCAAGACCCAACCCATAACGAATCTCCTGCAACTCTTCCTTGAATCCGCCAGGAGCATCGCTGAATGATTTAAAGATACCGCTGACCGGCGAAATAGCGTAAAAATCACGCATCGCCGCATCTTTTTCGTCAGGAGTCATGGTTCTGGTATCAGGCGGAGTAGGTATCATATATTTATTAACGTCAAGATTTAGCGAAAGAGTATTGTAGTTGTCGAGAGGCATAAGGAGAGAACCGCCAAGACGAAGAGTAGTCGGCAGGAAATTATTGGTTATCCCGTTGTCGTATGAAATCTTACTGCCGATATTGGCGACATTGAAACCTAAACCAACCATACATTCACTGTTTCCAAGCATTACATAATTGTTGTAATAGCCTGATACATCACCCGCAAAGGCAGAGCCAGGGTAGATGTCGTAGCCTACCACGCCGAGGTCGGAATATATAAACCTCAGTGCGGCTGCCATAGAAAATGTTTCGGTCAGTTTCAACGAATATGCGACGTCAGCTGCCATTTCATACGGACTTACATCGCTATAGACATTTCCATTGTCGTCTGTCAGGTCGATTCTACCGATAGAAAAATAACGAAACGATGCACTGATAGCATGCCTGTCTTCCGTTCCAAGCTTATAGAAACCTGAAATATAGAGTTGATAAATGTCATCTATAATCTTCTTAAGCCATGGAGTATAAGTAACGCCAATACCTGCTTTACTGTACATAAAGGCGTATTTAGCAGGATTCCAGTGCTGGGAATAGACGTCCGGTTCGGTAGCCGCACCGACATCTCCCATAGCGCCAGAGCGGGCGTCAGGAGCGATGGTCAGCGTTGGTACGCCGAAAGATAGTGGATTGAAGTAATCCTTAGTGTCTTGAGCATTTACGATTGTCGTAAAGCCTGTCAGCAAAACTAATGCTGTTAAAATCTTTTTATTCATAGTTCTGTTAAACTAAATTTATATTTGTTTTTATTTTTATTATTATTATTTCAATACAATTATTTTCTTTGCCTTGCTTATTTCTGCACTGTCGGCAGTACGTACCATTGCACGGTAAATATACATTCCTTCCCGCACACGATTCCCATTTGTACCCATCAAATCCCAATCAAACGAAAGGTCTTTGCCGTAACCTGACACTGCTTTTTGCGAGCGCGACCAAACCAGATGTCCGGTAAGATCATAGACATTAATTGTTACGTCGAGAGTTGTTTCCGGCAGGTTGTAGCCAAATATAAAGCGGGTTTCCGTATTAACGGGATTATTAGAAGCCGTCAGTGAGATTATTTCCGGTTTATAACCTTTCACGACAGTGAAATGCAACGAATCTTCCGAAAAATTATTCATGATGTCCCAGACACGGAACAAGAGTACATGATCGCCTGCCGGTAGTTCCGGTATCGAGAAGCCAATACTGCCTTCGCGGTTATCCGTTGTCGTGTAGAAGTCGTTCAGGTTATCGTGGGTCCAGCGCGGATTGTTGTCGATACTGATCATGATAGCATGTCCGATTCCCGCACCGGAAAAGTTTATACCGTCTTCGTCAAACACCGACGCATAGAAGAAAGGCGTTGTATTTACCTCGTCGCCGTCGCTGAACGATTCCGAATTAAGATACATTGTGAGTATTTCAGGTCCTTTGCTGTTGTTTTCCACATCTTCTTTTGTTCCTGATAGGCTATAGCGGTCAAAGAAACCGAAAGCGTCGTGCTGTCCGTTATCCGAAGAGTAGAAGATCATTTTCCCTGTGTTGTTTGTATAGGAAATATCAAGAGGCACGGTAAATGAAAATTCAAATTCGCCGTTCTCGACCTTGGAAGAACCGAGGAAGATCTTATTAGGATAAGATGTATAAGAAAACCTGTTACCTTCTTCGTCCGTTACGGTTGATTCTGTTTTCTGTTTACTGTCGAAAACGAGAGATTCGAGGTTTCCTGAGAAGTTTTCTGCTTTAACACCTGCGTCATCTGTAATCGTACCCTTTACGGATATATTATCAAGTGCGCGAAAAGACAGAATTTCATTGCTTACCGGTTCATCGTTGACGGTTTCCACGTTGACTTTCCATTGGGGATAATTCAGTCTCAGAGCGGGGTCTCCAAGCAGGACGTAATTCAGTTTGTTGCCATCTGATTTCATATCTACTTTACTTTGCCTCATCACGTCACCCAAACGAGGATAATTACCATCTTCATCTTTACTGAAGAGATATTTTATCAGTTTGTTATGGATATTGAAATTGTTTTGGGAGAATACCACTCGCGATGTTGTATAGAGGGCTATTGCGCCGCTGGGGCAAAGGAATGCTTCTTCCCCTGCCGAGACCTGTACATCGTCAAACCAACCGAAATCGCAGGTAGAGGTAATCCAAAGCGGCAAGTTTTCGTAATTCATTTGACGTATGTCCGTAATATTGAGCATATCTTCCGATGACCATGCCTGTTTACTGCCGTGACCTGTATAGTTTAACAGTAAACATCCTTCAGCGAGAGTATTGAGAAATTCTTTTTTGGCGTTAGGAAAGGTGACACTTCCGTTAGTGTTGACGGGTTTATAAGCGTCCATAAAGTATTTATAAAGCATATATTCGGGATGGTTGGCTTCTATATAGCGCGACAGAGAATCCGATTGTGTGGCGAAAGTGCAAAAGTCACCCGAATAGTAGGAGTCGGTATTGTCAGCGGTGAAGATGATTTTGCTTTTCCAATTACCGTGCTGATTGTTGTCCATGTATTTCAGTATTTTGTTCATGGCGTCGCTTGCCTGATTTATACTGCTGACAGGCAGCCTGCCTATACCTATATCGAGAGCGTCGGAAGAATTACTGCGTCCTTCGCTATCGTCGAGGAAACCGAAATAGTCGTCCGTACCATACGAACTTATGTCGTTCAGAGACTCTTTCACCTGAAAAGTCAGCAGAAAATTTTGTTGGCTTAGTTTTGCCACATCCGGGGTCAGGTGGCGATTATCGAATACACCATCGCCGTAAAGCAGAAGGTAGCGAGGCTTTTCGTCCGGCGATGCCGCACGGTCGTAGAACATTTTCATAAACCGCCGATAAGCCGTAGCGTCGGGTGTGCCCGACGAAAATTCATTGAAAACAAGTTTTTCTTCAACTACTTCTACTTTGAGTGATTCTTCGCGGTGTCTTTCGGCAAGTTTCTCTGCGTAGGGCATGTATGGAGTTGGGGCGATGATGATCATATCTATTTGCGGAAGGGCGTGCAGGTTTTGATTCTCAACTTTCCCAACGAGTTGTGGCACGGGGAAGTTTTGTGAGGGATCGACCATTACATATTCATGGAGTTTAGCGTCTGAGGCGGTAGAAAAAGAGAGTGTTGATCCGTCGAGGGTTGCTTCCACGCGGAAAGCATTATGATTATCGGTTATGTCCCATACCTGGCAGTTTGCCGTAGCGTTACCGATGGAATACTTGACGTCGCTAGTGGTACTTTGTTTGTTGCGGAAAAAGGTATATCCGGCAGGATAGAATTGCAGTTTGCGGCGCACGTTGAGTGCGATATAGTTCAGGCAGGCAACAGGAGCGATCGACGGTGAACAGGAGACAGTGAACATTGTTTGTTCGGCTTTTTCACCAGTCCAGGGTTTACTCTGCTCCTGCAAGTTTGCTTTCCTGTTATCACCAACAACGGCGGAGATATTAAATTCTATTAACTTTTCATTGCCTGTTGACAATACGACGGGTAATAGTGATTTCGGAGCGGCGGCAAAAGACAGTTTCACTCGTCCATTATCAGTTGTGATACCGGGGAAAGAGAAAGTGAACTGTTGCGAGACAGAGCTACCGGTGAAGTTTTCACCGAACAGTTCGCGTCCCGTATTTGCTATTGATCTCAGGTCCCGTTCGTGAACTGCATAATCATCGAAGACTGTTATTGTAGTGTTTGCGGAAGCGTTAGATGTCACAGTATTCATTTCTTTTGCTCCGGCAACATCTTCTTTCAGAAAATAGTATCCGGCTATGGAATAAGGATTATTTTCATGTTCGAAGGCGGACTGTTGAACATTGTACGACCATTTGACCGTCCCCCGACCGTAGAACAGCAGGAAATCTCCTGCACCGAATACACCGTCGGCGCCTTTATCTGCATAGACCGGCACTTCGGGCAGGTCATCGACGTAAGGTTTAGAGAAATCTTCGTCCAAAATCCAGCCGCCGTATCCGTAGACTTTTACTTTTGACGGGTCATTGAAGCCAAACTTTTTCAGGTCTTCATAAGTCAGTTTGTATACGGCATTATCGGTGACTTTTATTTTGACAATATTGCCTGACGAGAGCACCGATGATTCCGCATAGCGGCTTCCGTCATTGACCGCAGAAGCGCGGCATAACGATGCACAAATGATCAGTATTATGGTGAACAGTCTTGTCATATTTGAGGTTCTGAAAAATCACTCAATCAATAAAACGGCGTAAACATTTATTTATTGTATCAGACAAAAAATCCCTGTTCGTTGCCGTTGTATTTTAATAAATCAAAAAAATAACGTAACTTTGCCGCCCGTAACAAAAATCATTATCATATTTATGAAACATTCACTGTTTTTCTTTTATTTTTTATTTGTCACCGGCAGCAGTTTGTATTCCCAGTGGAAACCTGCGGGTGATAGGATTAAAACTGTTTGGGGTGAGAATCTTGATCCCAATAATGTATTACCGGAATACCCGCGCCCGATCCTTGAGAGAAAGGAATGGCTGAACCTCAACGGACTTTGGGACCTGTCAATCCGTCCCGTAGAGCAAGGTGAACCGAACGAATATGAAGACAGGATACTTGTTCCTTTCCCCGTCGAATCGAGCCTCTCAGGATTAGCCAAAAGAATTGACGACAAACATGCGCTGTGGTATCGTCGTACGTTTACCATCCCCGCCGCATGGAAAAACCACGACGTAATCCTCAATTTCGGTGCTGCCGACTGGAAGACCGAAGTATTTATCAACGGCATCAAGATATGCACACATACGGGCGGTTACACCCCGTTCGGTATAAACATCACTCCATTCCTTGTCAGGGGAGAACAGACGTTAACGGTGAAAATCTGGGACCCTACCGACAAATACTTCCAGCCGCGCGGTAAACAGGTCAATGAGCCGGCAAACATTGTTTATACGCCCATCTCAGGCATCTGGCAGACAGTATGGCTCGAACCTGTCGGAAGCAGGCACATTGTGTCGCTGAAAACATTACCCGATGTAGATAAAAGCGTCGTATCGGTTACCGTCGGCGTCAACACACCGTCAGCAGGCGCCAGTGACTATGCCGAGGTTAAAATATATGACGGGAAGAAGCTCCTCTCCACAACCAGGTCAATTATCAGTGAACCGCTCACTATACCAGTTGCCGACGCCAAACTATGGTCGCCGGACAGTCCTCACTTATATGACATGGAAATCACGTTATACAGTGACGGACGGCAGACGGACATGGTGAAAAGTTATTTTGCAATGCGTAAGATTTCTATTCGCAGCGACAAAGAAAACGGCTACATGCGCATACAACTCAACAACAGGGACATCGTACAATACGGACTGCTTGACCAGGGCTACTGGCCCGACGGGCTTTATACCGCACCGACCGACGAGGCGTTGAAGTTTGACATTGAGAAAGCGAAGGAATTGGGATACAACATGCTCCGCAAACACATCAAGACCGAGCCTGCAAGGTGGTACACATGGTGTGACAGGCTTGGCATGTTAGTATGGCAAGACATGCCGAGCGGTGACAATAACTGGCGCGGCGACAGGGAACGAAGTCCGTACATTGACACGAATATCGAACATAAACCTAATCCTGCGCAGGAAAATTTCTTTAAGGAATGGAAAGAGATTATTGATTATCTTTATTCGTACCCTTCTATTGTTATGTGGATACCGTTTAACGAAGGCTGGGGTCAGTTCCGCACGAAAGAGGTGTCTGATTTCACGAAGCAGTACGATCCTTCGCGCATCCTTAACACTGCTACCGGCGGAAATTTCTCGAGAGACGGCGATGTGCTTGACATGCACACCTACCCCGAACCGAAAGCGATCCTCTTTGACCCGACCCGCCCCAACCTCATCGGCGAGTTTGGCGGTATATGTTATGTAGCCCGCGGACATCTCTGGCAGGATGACAACAACTTCGGATACATCGAATTTAAGACCCCGAAGGAAGCCACCGATAAATACGAGGAATACGCAGACATGTTGAAAAAACTAATCAGGAAAGGCTTCTGCGGAGCGGTCTATACACAGATTACCGATGTGGAAATCGAAGCCAATGGCATCATGTCATACGACCGCAAGATGATAAA
The DNA here is from genome assembly GCA_031269685.1 of Dysgonamonadaceae bacterium. Taxonomy (GTDB): domain Bacteria; phylum Bacteroidota; class Bacteroidia; order Bacteroidales; family Azobacteroidaceae; genus Azobacteroides. The sequence goes on from JAISYU010000067.1 coordinate 15,862, forward strand.
ACTTGACGCAGACCGCCTGAAAAAAATCAACCGTGAGATATGTAACATGCTGCAATAAATAAAGGTAATTGACAGTTAAATACAACAAGGGACACATAAATGTGTCCCTTGTCCATTATTCTATTAACTAAAACAAAATCATTTGTGAAAAAATTTTAAGGCAAAGGTTCACAAAATAATAGAATACACAACTATATGTTATACGTACAAGCGTGTGTTAACTCTTAACTAAATAAGGATTTTATCCTGCTGCGAGAAAGGAACTCCTGGACTTCTCCAATTTCGTACGGGCGTAATCCATGTCGATATGCAGGGATTTATCTTTTGAGGATGGATATTCATACATTGCGTCAATCATTATGTCCTCCGCGATTGAGCGCAGTCCGCGAGCGCCGAGCCTGTACTCGATCGCCTTGTCGACGATATAGTCCAGCACATCATCGTCAATGGTCAACGCGATACCGTCCATCTCAAAACTCTTTTTGTATTGTTTGATTATAGAGTTTTTAGGTTCCGAAAGGATTTTGCGGAGCGTCTCTCGATCAAGCGGGTTGAGGTAGGTCAGGATTGGCAAGCGACCTATGATTTCAGGGATAAGCCCAAATGATTTCAGGTCTTGCGGCTGTATGTATTGCAGCAGGTTAGTGCGGTCAATGTGCGCTGTTTTCTGTATTGCAGTATAGCCGACCACCTGCATGTTCATCCTCTGGGAAATGCGTTTTTCGATACCGTCAAAAGCGCCTCCACAGATAAAAAGGATGTTTTTGGTATCGACGGCTACAAGTTTCTGTTCGGGGTGCTTCCGTCCACCCTGCGGGGGTACGTTCACGACTGAGCCTTCGAGCAGTTTAAGTAATCCCTGCTGCACTCCTTCGCCGCTTACGTCGCGCGTAATAGACGGATTGTCGCTCTTGCGGGCTATTTTGTCTATTTCGTCAATAAACACGATGCCACATTCGGCGCGGTTCACATCGTAGTCCGCCACCTGTAGCAGCCGCGTCAGGATGCTTTCAATGTCTTCCCCTACGTACCCTGCTTCCGTCAGCACGGTTGCATCGACTATCGCGAAAGGCACCTTAAGCAGACGGGCTATTGTCTTTGCCAGTAGAGTTTTTCCCGTGCCGGTCGCACCGACCATTATAATGTTTGACTTTTCTATTTCCACCTCGTCGGCTGTGCTTTGTGAGAGGCGTTTGTAGTGGTTATAGACCAAAACGGACAGGTATCGCTTGGCATCATCCTGTCCGATGACGTACTGGTCAAGGAATTTCTTTATTTCTTTGGGAGCCGGTATGTCTTTCTTGAAAATTTTGTACTTCTTTTGTGGAGGAGCGAGCCTTTCCGTTTCGGCAACGATGTCACTTGCTTTATGCGTACAGTCGCCACAGATAAAAGCATCTATACCGGTTATAAGGATGTTTACTTCGTTTTGTCCGCGTCCGCAGAAGCTACAGCGATTTTCTTTAGCCATTGGTTTTCTTTATCAAAACTTCGTCAATCATTCCATATTCTTTTGCTTCTTGTGCGGTCATCCAGAAGTCGCGGTCGCCGTCTTTGACGACTTTTTCATATTCCTGCCCCGAATGATTGGAAATGATTGTATAAATTTCCTGTTTAATCTTCATTATCTCACGAGCCGTGATTTCTATATCCGATGCTTGTCCATGTGCGCCGCCCAGAGGTTGATGAATCATCACGCGGGAATGTGTCAGAGCGGTACGTTTACCTTTCGTACCTGAGACAAGCAATACGGCAGCCATTGAAGCGGCAATTCCGGTGCAGGCGGTATGGATTTCGCTACCGATATACTGCATTGTATCATAAATGCCGTAACCCGCATAGACGGATCCTCCAGGAGAATTGATATATAAATATATATCTTTCCCTCGGTCGGAGGAATCGAGGTATAGCAGTTGTGCCTGGATCACGTTCGCAGTATAATCGTCTATTTGCGTACCGAGAAAGATTATACGGTCCATCATCAGGCGGGAAAAGACGTCCATCTGCGCTACGTTGAGTTGACGTTCCTCTATGATAGTAGGAGAAACGTAGTTATTGAGGATTGAAGTATAACGGTGAAGTCCCATCGCACTTATCCCCATGTGTTTTGTTGCATATTTTCTAAATTCGTCCATACAGTGGTTGTTTAATATCTTTTTAATTTACAGAATCATTTTCTCTATTGGAATTATTAATATCCCTTCTGCGCCAGCGGTTTTTAACTGTCCGATTACTTCCCAGAAACTTTTCTCTTCGATAACGGAATGTACAGAGCTCCAGCCTTCTTGTGCGAGTGGCATAACGGTAGGGCTTTTCATGCCGGGCAGGATGTTGAATATTTCTTCAAGTTTATTGTCAGGTGCGTTTAGAAGTATATATTTCTTATTCTCTGCTGTTTGTACTGCATTGATACGGAAGACGAGTTCGTCTAGTATTTCCGTCTGGTTTTTCAGAAGTTTATTGTTTGCGATAAGAATTGCTTCTGATTGCATAACGATTTCGACTTCTTTAAGGTGATTATTGACGAGTGTACTACCGGAGCTTACTATATCGAATATAGCGTCAGCGAGACCGATTCCGGGAGCGATTTCGACGGATCCGTTAATGACGTGAATATCTGATTTGATGTTATTTTTCTTCAGAAATTCGGTAAGTATAGAGGGATAAGAGGTTGCAATTTTTTTATTTGCGAACCAGTTAATGGTATTATATTCTTCTTCTTTTGGAATAGCGAGTGATAGGCGGCAACGACTGAATCCGAGACGTTTAATTATGGTTGCGTTTTGTCTTTTTTCGATGAATTCGTTTTCACCTACGATTCCCACGTTTGCAACACCGTCGGCAACTGCTTGAGGAATATCGTCGTCGCGCAGGAATAGTATTTCTGCGGGGAAAGTTGTAGATGTTGCGAGCAGAGTACGTTTTGATGCGCATATTTTGATACCTACTTCTTCTAAAAGGGTGATGCACTTTTCGGAGAGGCGTCCTTTGGCTTGTATTGCTATTCTTAACATATACCGAAGATTGAGGGTGCAAAATTACTAACAATAATTGGATTATGCAAATGATTACTGTAAATCACATCTTTTAGTTTATCATTCTCCAGTATTAGTTGTTTGTTTTGGGTTCTTGGTTTTTGGCTACCTCCAGCAATTTTAGTATTCTAAGTATAGCAGCCACGTTTATGGCGAAAGATATAGCGCCATGGCTTTGGAAAGGTGGGTTTCCGTCGTACAGTTCTGAGAGTGTACCTATGCAGTGTCGTTTTATCTCGTCTTCTAGTCCTATCAGCATTCTTTCTGCGAATGGTATTCCTTGTTGACCGTACAGTTTGATGTATCCTTCCAGGTAGAAGCCTAGCAACCATGGGTAAGCGGCTCCTTGGTGTGCGGATAGGTCTCGTTGATATTGTGTTCCGTCGTTGTAAGGTTTGTAACCCTCGCTTTTTGGGCTAAGTGAGCGTATTCCTTTTGGTGTTAGGAGTTCGCGGGTTACGATATTCATTACTGTTCTTTGTTGTCTATTGTCGAGGGGTGAATGTTCGAGGCAGGTTGCGAGCAGCATGTTTGGTCGGACGTGCCAGTTGGGGTATTGTCCGTCAATGTAGTCGAAGAGGTATCCGTGTTGGTTTATGAATTTCTCACGGAAGGCTTGGCCTGTTTTTTCTGCGAGTGCATCTGTTGCGGACGAGTGTTTTCCTTTGTTTATTCCTGCTGCGAATTTCAGTGCATTGTACCAAAGCAGGTTAAATTCCACTATATACCCGCTGCGTGGCACTGCGGGTCGTCCGTTTACCGTTGAGTTCATCCACGTTATAGGTTCCTGGTGTCCGTCTGCGTATAGCAGTCCGTTGTCATCGAGTTTTAGGTTTGGGTGTTTGTTTTCGCAGATGTAGTTTATGATTTCGGGTATCAGGTTATTGCATATATTATCTGTTGCTCCCTTTTTTTGTGTTGTTAGATGGTACTGTTGAAATGTCCACACTGCCCAGAGTAGTGTATCTGGGGTTTCTATTCCTTTTATTATGTCGTCATGTTTTCCGGTCTCCATGAATTGTTTGAGTGGTTTTATTGCTGTATTTGCGATTCTCTCGAACCGACTTATGTTTCCTGTTGTAAGCATTATCCCTGGGAGTGCGATGAAGAGGTCTCTGGCTCTTACTTTGAACCACGGGTAACCGGCTATTATGTATGCTTCTTCTTCTGTTGGACAATAGTATAGTTGTTGTGCTGCATTGTTCAGGCAACTGAAAAAGTCGATTCTTGGGGGTCTCAGTTCTATTTCTTCTGAGAATCTTTGGGGAATAGTATTTGTGTCTATTTCTGTGTCGCTTCCTGAGAAGTATATTGATTCTCCTTTTTCTATTTCCACCTCGAAATATCCTGGTACATAGAGGTCTTCTTTGTATTGGTAGCCTCGTTCTTTCTCTTTGGAATATTCTATGTTCTTGTACCAGGTTGGATTAAAGATGAACCGGACCGGCTTTGAGAATTGCATAAACAGGTCTGGGTAACCGTCATACATCGACGTCTTTATCCCGTTTTCTATTTCGGAAAAGTCTTTGTTTACTTCGGAATTTTCTTTTGTCAGCATGTTTACGTTACGGAACGCCATGAACGGCTTGAATCTGAGGAGGGTTTTGGAGTGTGCATCTGTGAGTGTGTATTTTATAAGGATACGGTTTTCAAATGCTGTGAATAATTTCTCTTTTGTCATCATCACTCCGCCAACTCTGAACAGGGTTTTCGGGATATTTTCTACAATGTATTCTCTTATGTATTTGTGTCCGTTTGGGCTGAATGTATTATTGTCGTATTGGTGTATACCGAGGTTAAATTCTGCTCCATGTTGAATAACCGTCTCATCGAGCGACGAAAGTATGACATGGTTATCGTTACCCATCTCTGGGATCGGCAATACAAGTAACCCGTGGTATTTCCTTGTATTACAGTCTATGATTGTCGTTGAGTGGTATGCGCCGCTTCTGTTTGTCCGCAGGACTTCTCTCGGCAGGGATTCTTCGAGGTTAATTAGTTGTGTCTTATCGAATTTTATGTATCCCATTGTTGTATTATAGGGAATCTTCCATGATTTTTAGGGCTTGTTCTATTTCGTCCCGTGTAAATCCTTTGGATTCTGCGAATTTCGTGAGTCTGAGATGTATTTCCGCTTTTTCTTTGTCCTTTATAATCTTGCGTTTTCGGAACAGAGTTATGGAAAGTCGTTTTATGTTATCTTCTTTAGGGATAGCATCTATCGCGGCGTCTATCATTTGTTCCGGAATCTCTTTTTTTTGCAGCGCGTATCGGAGTTTCCACATTCCCCAGTGGTAATACTTGGATCTGTCATTGACGAATGCTTTGCAGAACCGTTCATCGTTGATGAATTTTTCTCTTACGAGGATACGAATTACTTCTTCCTTGTCGCTTTCCGGCATATTTACTGCAGCCAGCTTTTGTCTCACGTCGAAAGTACAATGTTCTGCTTTACTGCACCACCTTGCGAGCCTGTGAACCATATCGTCCACTGATATATGTTTTTTTTCTCTCATTGTAGATTTATTTTCAAATACGACGCTGCAAAGATACAATATTTTTCTCATACTGCAAACATTTTAAATCAAATTATTCGATATTTCTTTAAATAAATGAATCTTTTTTATGGGAAAATGGGAATAATATTTGGTGGTATAAAAAATAAGTATTACTTTTGCCGCTGTATATGATAAGAAATGTCACATATTACTCCGTAAATATACCGCAGAAGACAGGAAAGTTCACTGCGGAATCTGCGAACGCGAAATATGTTTCGTCGCATAAGACTTGTATTTCTGGGAATATGACTTGTATATCAGGGCATATAACTTATCCATCGGTTAATATGACCTGTCATTTGGGGCATACGGGTTGTATTTCTGGAGATACAAGTTTTTTATCAGGAAATACAACTTATATATCCCGAAATACAACTTATGTATCGGGAAATATAACTTCTACATCTGGAAATACAACTTGGATTTCGGGATGGGCAACTTGTATTTCAGGGTGGGCAAGTTGTATTTGTAGAAGATCTCCAAACGTTTGGGAAATGATTTTCCGACTGAAAGTCGAAATAAAAACGTTGCGAAAGCGATTTTCCGGCTGAAAGTGCAAATCCAAACGTTTGGGAAACATTTCGACGTCTTCGGGAAGAAATAAAAATATTTTGAAAAAGTCTCGGCAATACTCCCTGCTCTTAGGAAATATTTCTGAACTTTTTCTTGCGTATGAAAATTTTTTTTATTATCTCGCGCCTGCCTGCGTACGTGCGCGAATATATAAGGTATGAATAGGTGTGTGTTAACAAAATATTTGACATATCCAAATCATGCTCTGATTTAGAACCGACAATGCCTGACGTTATAAAGTACTTTTCCGTATTCGGCATCCTGTTTGTGATACTGTATATGACTTTTGTCTCCATATCGGCGGCAAAGATAATATATTTTTTTGAAATATCGTATATTTTGAGAAAATTATTTAAAAGCCTTTTTCGTGATTATATCTATCAATAAAATCAAATCCATTGAGAACCTGTGACTCATTGCAGGACTTTCCGTCAGACCCAGATTAAGGCAGCGCATAACTTCGGCAGCCTCATAATTATAGCCGTTACCGGTCATTTCCGATGTCAGTAAAGTCTGCCGGTCTTGATTGTCTATAAATGAAAGGCGGTCGGTTTTTGAGAACAGGCGATGAAGTTTCAAACATCCTTTCTCGCCGTAAACCCGCGCCTCGTTGTTAAGCAATGCCTGGAAGGATGACGATAACATGCTTATTTCTCCGTCGGTATGCTTAAAGATTACTGCCGTCGTCCAATCTGTTCCGGTAGGACAGGGAATTGACGCGACGTGGATTTCGACCGGATAACCAAACAAATAAAGAGCCGTGAAAACCGGATAAATACCGATGTCAGGCACAGAGCCGCCTCCAAGTTCCGGTGAATATACTCGATTCTGCGGATCAAAAGGCGACACAAAACCAAAGTCACATTGCAACATTACCGGTTTCCCGATTATATCCCCGTCAATTTGCGATTTCAAGGCGAGCATCGATGGCATAAACCGGCTGCAAAGCGCTTCCATAAGGAAAACCTTTTTCCTTTGGGCAAGGGCTATCATCTGCTCCACCTGTGCGCAGTTCAAAGCGAAAGGCTTTTCGCAGAGGACGGCTTTACCTGCTTCAAGGCACATAATAGTATGTTCAAAGTGCAGGTTATTGGTCGTCGCTATGTAAACCACATCTAACAGAGGGTCGGCAAGCATTTGGTCGTATGAACCGTACGCTTTTTCAAAGCCAAATTCCCTGCGGAACGCCTCCGCACGTTTTTCCGAGCGCGAAGAAACAGCATACAGACGCGCATCAGGCAATGATTTAAGTCCTTCGGCAAATTTGCGGGCAATACGCCCCGGTCCAAAGATTCCCCAGTTACAGTATCTGGAATTATTCATATATAATAGTCCATTGCATCAACAAGCCCCGAACGTAGTGCGTATTTCCTTGCTTCGAAGATATTATTGACATCTAACTTGCGGAAAATGTTTTTCTTGTGAGTCTGTACCGTGTGTATGCTCAGGTTGCGTTCTTCGGCAATATCTCTCGCCGACCTGCCGATGGCAATTTGCCGCAGTACTTCCTGTTCGGTTGACGTAAGAATTTGTTTTTCCACGTTTTTGGCATCATGCGAATTGATATAATGCCCGATGCGCGGGCAGATATACCGTTCTCCGTTCTGTGCCATTGTAAGGGCGGTAGATATTTCTTCGTTGCTTGAACTTTTGAGAAGTATACTGAAAGAATTTTCTATGGCGATCCTTTTCAAAAACGGCAAACTTAATTCTTCCGAAAAAAGCAACCATGACACCAAATAATACCGGCTTGCTACGACCAGTAAATCTTCTATATGCGTGAAATCGAAGTTGGTATAATCCAAAACGACTACCGCCCTTCCATTTTCGGCAAGGAGTTTAATAAGGTCTTTCTTCGTCGAAGCCTCGTACACATAACCGTCGAAACCGGTATCTTTCAGCAGGTAGCGTATACCGGCTTTACTTATGTCCTGATTATCTGCAAGTATATAAATCTGCATATTCATAATTGAGGTGCAAAGGTACGGCGATTTTTTTTAATAAAAAATACCCTAAATAGGGTATTGCACAGAAATTTTAAACCCCGTACCTTTGCAGCGCGAAATTAATTAATTTATTAATCATAAATTTTATATAAACATGGGACGAATAGTAAAAAACCTGACCGAGTTAATCGGAAACACCCCTTTGTTGGAATTTTCCAATTTCAACAGGAAACACGGCTTGAAGGCGCGGGTCATCGGCAAGATCGAGGCTTTTAACCCTGCCTCAAGCGTGAAAGACCGCATCGCATTGGCGATGATTGAAGATGCCGAGAAGAAAGGTTTACTCAAATCCGGCACTGAACTTATTGAGCCGACCAGTGGAAACACCGGCGTAGGCTTGGCTTTCGTCAGTGCATCGAAAGGCTACAAACTGACGCTCACGATGCCTGAGACGATGAGTATTGAACGGCGCAACCTGTTGAAAGCGCTTGGGGCAAACCTTGTATTGACTCCCGGTGCGGAAGGTATGAAAGGCGCTATTGCAAAGGCTAAGGAACTGCAAGCGGCAAACCCTGACGCGATCATCCTCCAGCAATTTGAAAACCCTGCCAATCCCGACATCCACAAGCGGACAACAGCAGAGGAGATTTGGAAAGACACCGACGGAAAGATTGACATCTTCATTTCGGGAGTAGGAACCGGTGGCACGGTGAGCGGAGTAGGAGAAATCCTCAAGAAACGCAATCCGGGAATCCAGATTATCGCCGTAGAGCCGGCAGAATCGCCCGTACTTTCCGGCGGAACGCCTGGTCCTCACAAGATACAGGGTATCGGCGCCGGCTTCCAGCCGCAAACATTCAACCCCGAAGTAGTGGACGAAGTTCTGACGGTCAGCAGTGACAATGCGATCCGCACCAGCCGCGAACTTGCTCAACAGGAAGGGCTGCTTGTAGGAATCTCTTCCGGCGCCGCTGTCTATGCTGCCGCTCAGGTATCCCAGCGCGAAGGCAACGAGGGCAAAATCATTGTCGCTATCTTGCCTGATACGGGAGAAAGATACCTCTCGACCGTACTTTACGCTTTTGAAGAATATCCGGTCAATTAAAACCTTAGGAAAGGTAACGAAAAAGGAGGACTGAATTTCAGCCCTCCTTTTTTATACAGGTTGTTTAAACAAAGATTACGGTTTATATTATTACTCTTCTTACGGTGTGGCTGATGTGGCTACGCAGCGAATACTCATGCCATTATTGGGCATGTCGCTACTCCCTGCTTCTACAGTCCCCCCATAAGTCCCCCCATAGAAGCCACAGAAAATACTAGCCGCTCCTTCCTCGTCTCCGATACTACTACTCCAGTATTTACCCATAATGCCTACCCCACCTATACCCCCTCTATCGTTACCGCGTACCCCTGCAGCAGGAAGAAACAGGAGCGGATTGGGAGCGTTGATATAGTGAAGGGATTGACCGGCAGGAAAGTTTTCGGCAGTTCTCTCTCCCCCGCCACCCCAATCTTTATAAACACCGGTAGTTATTGCGTCGTTCCATACGGATTCTTCGTAAACAGCGTAGCCGGAAGAAACATTCACGGGCGGTAGATGCTGTTTCTCTTCCTCTTTATCTTCTTCTGGTACATTAAGTACTACAGCTTCTTCCCACTCAAGACTTGGAACGCATTTATTATTACCGCAAACAACAGGAATCCATATCAAACCGCTATTGATAGGATCATGACCGCCAGGATTTGTCTCAATATAATAAAGGCCAGGCTCACTGGGGTTACAGTCATAATTACAGATTCGTTCCCACTCATCCTGCGTCGGCAAGCGGAATCCTGTAGGACAGGGATCGTAATCGGGATATATCCGGTTGGTGTTTTGAAAATAACCGGATCTGTGTTCAGGATCATTACCAGGCAATTCATTATCATAATAAACGCCGCCATTATTAACATTCCCAAAACTATGTAGAAAAGAAAAACCGTTACCCCAAAGATCATTGGGTGCAGGGTCTTGAGGGTCTTCAAGAGCATCATAATCGGGTTCATACCACTTATTATGTCCGGCATAAAAAATTACATCATAAGCATTGGGATAATCAGTCGTGAAACCGTCTACAACATTCTCGTAAGATGCGTAACGGGTATAATTTGCAGCGTTTAGCGCGTATAGATGACCTCTGCGTCCCCATTGGTATAAACCGCCGTTAATGCGGGCGTCGCGTCCACGTTGATCAGAGTCGTCGTACTCCGTTTCCGCAAGGTATCTCATCTGCTTCTTGGGAGTATCATATAGCGGATTGGCGCCCAGGTTATAATTCATAAAGCAGAGGGAGCCGCCAGGCAAAGTACAATCGTTGCCGCACGTGGGTGGGAAAATCTGAACGCATGGGGAATCGTTAGCAGGATCGTATGGGACGGGTTCTTCGCCATCTTCTCCTTCTGTTGGTGCGCAACTCTGAATCCACTTCGTACCGTTCCACGTTTCGACGCATTTCGTGGTGGTATTAAAGATTCTCAACCCCTGCGCCTTGCTGTTGCCTGTCAGGGTAGCGGTAAGCGCATCACGCTCTTCGGTTGTCATCTGCGGCAGCCTGAGACCACGCTCGCCGCCGCTGACGAGTTCGAGGATAGAAAACGAATGTGGATCGGTTGTCGCCCCGATTGTTACTTGCGCCTTTACGACGCCTGCGCTCAACATGAAGAGCGCGGTCATTGTTAAAATACTTCTTCTCATATTCTTGAATAAATTAATGTTATTTGTAAAAAATTTTCTTATTTCTTTTTTCTCTTTTTCACCCCCAGTCGCTTCGCTTCACTGGGGGTTATTAATGTTCGTCCTTTACAGGACGTTAAAGACATTAAGGACTTTAAAGACGTTAAGGACCTTAAAGCCTTTAAAGCCTTTAAAGCAACAGACCGAAGGTCTGAATATAAATAACCCCCAATGAAGCGCAGCGATTGGGGGTGATTTAGATCTTCACTCCTCATACTCTTTTAATGATAAATGATACGG
>JAISYU010000085.1 GCA_031269685.1 Dysgonamonadaceae bacterium
CCGATGTCGAAAAGTATTTTCATTCTCGGCAAACTTATACCGTTTTGGATTATCGGTTTCTTTGTGCTTTCGGCAGGAATTATTGTTGCCGCGCTGATATACGACCTGTTTCCGGCGGGAAGCCTTGCCGTAATTTACATTTACGCCACTGTTTATATTCTTTTTGTTTCCGGGTTGGGCATTGTCATTTCCAACTATTCCGATACCATGCAGCAGGCTATGTTTGTGATGTTCTTTTTTCTGCTTATAATCATTTTGCTAAGCGGACTTTTCACACCTGTAAGCAGTATGCCTCGGTGGGCGCAAATAATTACATACTTCAATCCGCTGCAGTATTTTATGGACGTAATGCGCTCGATTTATCTCAAAGGTAGCGGGACTAATGAACTTGTACAGCAATTCCTGGCTATCAGCGGGTTTGCTGTTGTGTTTAATATTTGGGCGGTTGCGAGTTACAGGAAAAGCCGGTAACAGGTTTTGATTATCAATTATTTTTTTTACCTTTGCGCTTTCAAAAAATACCCGATGGAAGATATAAACAAGCGGAATGAGCCGTGGCGTGAGGCGCTCCGGCGAAGTATAAAGGCGAAGGAAAGGGTTTCTATCAGGCGTGTGAAGATGCCGGAGATTGACGCCGTCTCCCGTAGCAGGTCATACGGTGAGGTAAATTGCGGATTGTCCGCCGAACAGGCGTTTGAGGAATCAAAGAGGTGCCTTGATTGCGTAGATCCGCAATGTATTGCCGGATGTCCGGTAGGAATAGATATTCCGCGTTTTATCAAAAACATAGAGCGGGGCGATATTGCTGAAGCCGCGCGGACACTGAAGGAAACTTCCGCGTTGCCTGCGGTATGTGGAAGGGTTTGCCCGCAGGAAAAGCAGTGTGAAAGCAAGTGCATACATCTTAAAATGAAAAAAGAGGCGGTTGCTATCGGATACCTCGAACGATTCGCCGCCGATAATGCAGGTGATGATATTGTCGAGGTAGTTACTCCGCTCAATATTGCCGTTGCCGTTGCCGGATCCGGTCCTGCCGGACTGTCATTTGCCGGCGACATGGCAAGGCGTGGCTATGATGTGACTGTTTTTGAGGCATTGCACGAGATTGGGGGGGTATTGAAATACGGTATACCGGAGTTCCGGCTACCAAACGCGACAGTCGACCGCGAGATTGCGAGCCTTTGCAAGGCTGGGGTGAAGTTTGTCACGAACTGCATTGTTGGCAGGACTGTTTCGCGCGAGGAATTGCAGGAACAGGGTTTCAGGGGTATATTTATTGCGACCGGCGCCGGTCTTCCGAATTTTATGGACATAGATGGGGAAAATTTGTCCGGTGTTATGTCTGCGAACGAGTATCTTACGAGGATCAACCTGATGGGTGCTAACCGTAATGACACGGATACTCCGGTGATATACGGCAAAAATGTTGCTGTCATCGGTGGCGGGAATACGGCTATGGATGCTGTAAGGACTGCCTTGCGGCTTGGGGCGGAAAAGGCGATGATTATTTACCGCAGGTCGGAGGAGGAGATGCCTGCCAGGATCGAGGAAATACACCACGCGAAGGAGGAGGGGGTAATATTTATGAATCTCTATAATCCCATCCGGTACGGCGGCAACGAAAGGGGGATGGTGAAAAGCGTTACATTGCAAAAGATGCGCCTCGGCGAACCTGATGCGTCCGGCAGGCGGCGTCCGGTAGAGATACCCGGGGAAACGGAAACGATAGCAATCGACCTTGCCATAGTTGCGATAGGCGTTTCGCCTAATCCACTTGTCCCGAATACATTTAAGGGCTTATCGGTTAGCAATCGCGGGACAATTATCGTAAACGCGGACACTCTTCAAACAGACCTCCGGGATGTGTTTGCCGGAGGCGATATTGTAAGGGGCGGTGCGACGGTTATCCTTGCCATGGGTGACGGACGGAAAGCAGCGGCGGCTATGCACAAACACTTTCACGGGCAATCCACTACGGAATGAGAGTATATAATATCAAATCTTCCCAAACGGGCTTCAAATTCTCCGAGACGGGCTTCAAATTCTCCGAGACGGGCTTCAAATTCTCTCAGACGGGCTTCAAATTCTCCGAGACGGGCTTCAATTTTTCCCAGACGGGCTTCAAATTCTCTCAAACGGGCTTCAAATTTCCCCAGACGGGCTTCAAATTCTCCGAAACGGGAGACAAATTTCCGAAAAAAAGTAACAAACCAATAGTTATCAATATGAAAAAATTTATGTTTATTGCAGTTCTCACACTGCTGGTTATGTCAGGCGGATGCAGCGACAAGAATGAGTACTACGAGTACAACTTTGAATCGAAGACAATCACCTATACGGTGAAAAGTTCCGACTGGCACGAAGGTAATGATAATGTAATGCCTTACCTGTACTACACTTTCGACGAGCCGGCGATGACAAATACCGTTGTCAACAAGGGTATCGTGACCGCATTCATGATAATCAACGGTAACCTTACACCGCTGCCGTATGAAGATTTCAGGATGGAAGAAAGCGGTTACAAGTACACAGAACAGGTCACCTGCGAATTTAAACAGGGCGAGGTTACGTTCATTTTCAAGACCTCAGACCATATCCTCAGACCGGAATTTGACTACGATTTCGTGATTAAAATGATGTGGTAATCACTTCCTCCGGCAAAGGGAAACTTTATTTAGACAGCCGGATTAACTAAACAGCCCGTGCCACGCTGAAAAGCAGCAGGCACGGGCGTTTTGCGTCTTTTATGTCATATTTATGGGTAATGGATATAGCCATCTTGCGATTTGTGCCGCCGGCAAATTATTATTGCCTAATATAGACAAAAACAGCGCTTTACTATTGTATGACTATTTGCGATTAAATAACTTTGCGCTGAAGATTTCTATCACTGTAAAGCACAAAATAGAAATCTAAATGAATGAAAAGAGCAAATTAACTATTTTTTACTTATATTTTATGAACAGATTATCTTTAATTACTAAAGCCTTATGTATTTTACTGTCTGTTTCCTGTCTCGGGTTAAGGTTACATGCACAGGTATCAATAGGCTTGGCGACATCGCCTGAAAACGCCGCGCTTCTGCAACTAAAAGACGTGGAACCGGCGGCAAATACAAAAAACGCTACGGCAACAAACGGCGGATTGCTGCTGCCAAGGGTAGAACTGAACAGCATCGACCAATTTTCCCTCTCGGGGCAAACCGATAACCTGCCGAACAAAACGGGTATGCTGGTCTACAATATAAATGTGGACCAAGGCAAAAACCTCGAAAAAGGAATCTATCTCTGGACCGGGACAGAGTGGGAAATTTTGCGGAAAATCACAACGACTTCGCCGCCCGCAAAGCAAGTTCCATTCACAAAGAAAATCATCTACCAGAGCACGTCGGCAGATGAAACGAGAATCATCTCCATCGGGAAATTCGAGTTCAGGCTATCGGGGGCATATCCCCAGATAAGGTTGGCTGCAGGGCAATCTTCTCAAAAGTACTTTTTACATCTGAACCGCTATTGGCATGATGGCGCTGAAAATGCAGGTTATTCCTTCGATTCATTTTCAAGATCGCTGACAAACGGCTGGATTAGCCTCAACACCATGTCCAATTCGCATGAAAGAAATGAGATATGGCTGGCAGATCCCGATCCCAATAATCTAAAGATGTACAATGTACAGTTTATAATAATGCACGTGCAAGGAACTCCTAACTTTTATGCAATAATAGCGAAGGAATACGAGATTGTTAATTAAATAACCTTTTGAAAATGAAAACATATATAAGAATCATCATTATGTGCCTTTTAGCGTTGCCTTTCGCTGCGCGGGCACAGGTATCCATCGGCACTCTGTCGCCGATTGAACCGGCAGCGCTGCTGCAACTTGGGGATTATGTTGCGAAGAACCAGGGCGACACAACTTCCGTGAGTGGGGGTTTACTGCTTCCGCGCATAGTATTAACTGACCTGAATAAGGTAACTGTTATACCGGAATCGTCATCAAGCGACAAGAAAATAGACCTCACCGGCTTGCTTGTATATAACATCGGGACAGGCAACGGAATTTCGGAAGGACTTTACGAATGGGACGGCTATAAATGGCTTCCGCTGGAATCCGAATCGCAAACGGTCGGTTCAAATAC
>JAISYU010000093.1 GCA_031269685.1 Dysgonamonadaceae bacterium
AGTTATATTTTGCGCGGTACGAGTTATATTTTGCGCGGTACGAGTTATATTTTGCGCGGTACGAGTTATATTTTGCGCGGTACGAGTTATATTTTGCGCGGTACGAGTTATATTTTGCACGGTACGAGTGAGAATTTGCGAAGTATCGATGAGAATTGGCGAGTTCTCGATGAGAATTGGCGAGTTCTCGATGAGAATTGGCAAGTTCTCGATGAGAATTGGCGAGTTCTCGATGAGAATTAGCAAGTTCTCGATGAGAATTAGCAAGTTCTCGATGAGAATTGGCAAGGTATCGGTCATAATTTTAAAGATTTTAATGAGATTGAGGGTAGGGGAGATGTGATTTATGAACTATTCGTTATGAACTCTTAACGATTTTTATAAATTTCATAAAAGTAATGAACGCATCACTGCGTTCATTACACCTATACACAAAATTCTTTTTGTATTTTCTCTATGAAACAATACTTAATCTTTTGTAGTTAATATTTTTTTCAATATTTCTTTCTCAGATTTGCCGATACCCATCTCTATAAGCAGGTAATTGTCGATAATTCCGTAGCGCTTTGTAATCTCGTCTTTCGCCGCGTTTAAATAATTCGGCTTCACGATCAACATTTGACGGAACGCGGGCAATGATTCCGCCGGAATGTTCGATATAAGAGATTGCATGTTAAGATGATTGTTGGTCAGCATGTAATCTTCCATGATTGTGTCCCATTCAACGTCGAGCGCGGAAAGAAGTATCGCCGCCGCGAAGCCTGTACGGTCTTTGCCGGCTGTACAATGGAAGATTAACGGGTAATTTTCCGAGTTGAGGAGTATATTAAAGAAGGTTTTGTACTGATATTGAAAGGTATTTACAAAATCACGGTTGGTGTGCTCCATAAATGATACGCACTGCGCGCTATCTAATGCGCCCGACATCAGTAATTGCATGATATTTGTCGTATCGTTGCCGGTCTCGACGGTAATCGGTATGCGTACCGTGTATACGCCCTTCGGTAACTTTGAAGGAGCGTTCCTTACCTCGTCATCACCCCTGAAATCTATTACCGTTTTGATGCCCAGCGCCTTTATTGTCGCCGTGTCGTCGTCGGTAAGGTAGGAGAGGGTCTGAGAACGAAAGATTTTCCTCCATGTTGTATGCTTCCCGTCTATTGTGGGATAGCCCCCGATGTCCCTGAAATTGGGTGCGCCAGTAATTATGCCGGTTCTTTCCGGTAATTTCCTGTTGTCGTTGCAGGAAACGCAAAACATGACCGTTATTGCAACAAATGATGCGATTATCGCAATGAATAATGCGATTGTTAATGTGATTGCTTTATTATTTTTCATATAACATAAAATATTATTCACGATTTTTTAAAAGATACTGTATCTTATTCCTATTTGTCCCCTGACCGAAGACCATTCAAGGTCTTTCGTCCGTGATTTATCGCCGAGATACATGCGAACCGGCTCGTTTGTGATGTTTTGTACCTCGGCAAAGATGCGAAGTTGCCTGTTGATGGCGTAAGATGCCGCGAGGTCGACGGTAAAATTCCTGTCCGTCCACACCCAAAGGTCGGGCGGTAAGGAAGAACTGATCGTTTCGAGTGATTCTCCCCTGTAATTGCCTGCAATCTTGACCGTTATTCCGTTCATCTCGTAGTACAGTATGGTATTAAACAAGTGCTTCGACTGATTTTGAAGGGGCGTTTTAACAATTTTCTCCTCACCGTTGATATAAACCGGCACCTCGGCGTCAGATTTGATGAACGTGTAATTTGCTTCCAAGCCAATGCCTTTAAATAAGCCGGGCAGCATGTCAAATCGCCTGTTGCCGGCAATTTCAAAGCCCAACAGTGACGCATTTGAGATGTTGCGGGACTGGATAACGTAGTAATTCTCGTTATCTATCGTCTCATTGTCGCGACTGCTGAAGATGAGGTTGTCCAAATCCTTGTAAAAGATGCCGGCAGAGACAATCCCGATGTTACCGAAGAAGTGTTCGGCTGTTAAATCGAAGTTGTTGGCGTACGTTGGCTTAATATCGGGGTTGCCGCGCGTGATGGTCTTTACAGATCCCGTCACGTCGACGCTTTGTCCCGGGGTAAAGTCACTGAAAAGCGGGCGTATGAATGTCTTTGTGTAAGCAGCGCGGATATTTGTGAAGTCATCGACCGAATATCTTGCAAGCAACATCGGAAGAAGAGAGTTGTAAGAGTTTTCGACGGTCGTTTTTGACAATATGTTAGATGCTTTGTCGAATTTTTTGCCGTTCAGGACGGCTTTTGTATATTCATTTCTTATACCGCCGTAAAGTTGCATGTTATGTGTGACATTCCACTCTGCCATGACATATCCCGCGACTGCGTTTTCATATCCATCGTACATATTTGTCGAGTCCGAGACCTGTGAAGCGTCGTACCAGTTGTTTTTTCCAACGGCTTCGGCAACAATGCTTTTCATGGTTGCCGAAGATACCGGGTCGATGGCGTAAGATGCGTAATTCGCGCCGATAGCGTTAAAGAAATTGCCCTGATTGGGAAATGTACCGCGCGGAAAATCCGCGAGCGCCGTCAAAGCAGGCGAGTTCGGGATGCCTATCGCCGCGTTCGGCATGTAAATACGGTTCAACATCCTGTAATCTTTCTGCTTGTTCCTGAACTTTCCACCGGCTTTCACCGTTAAACGCTCGCTCAGGTCGAAAGATATGTTCGCCTGCGCCGTACGATCCTCCTCAATGTTGATAATTCGCATCAACACAAGCCGGGAAAGCATGAGTTGCCGGTCATTTATCGAGTTCGTGGCGTGAGGCATCAAGTTGTCGGGCGAATCGCCGCTCCCATCCGGCATATCCAACGAACTGAACTTGTAACCTTTACCGTCCGTGTGCGTATACAAGCCGCCAAACCCGGCATTGCCCTGAATAAAAGTGATAATCGGCAAGCCCCTGTAATTAATATCAATATTGTCGGGCAAAGAATTGATCTTATACGAACCATAATAGTCGGACAGTGACCAGTTAAACTTCGTCCCGGCACTTAATTGATGCTTGCCGCCAAACTCTCCGCCGTACAGCCAGGTATTATACTTCGACTCGCGGTAATTATACTGGTACTGGTTCGTATTGTACAAGAAATAGGACTCAAAAACAGGCCTGTCGTCAACAAAATTGTCGATCAACCCGCGAACGTAAATCTTATTCAAAGGATTAAAGTTGTACTCCATCGCAATGTTCAATCCATTGGTTGTACGTGTCCCCATATAACGCTTTAACATCACACTCTTGATCGAACGATGCAAGAACGGGTCTGTATTATCCGTGTTAAAGTCAACAGTGTACTCGTCCGTTCCCCAATTTCGCTTCCACGTGGAGGCAGCAAGCATTATCCCGAATTTCTTATCAAAGAACCTGTTACCATAAACCGCGGAAAAGTTGTAAATCTCCTTCCCCGTGATGTCATTAAAACCCCCCGCGCCACTGATAGCCAAAGTACGCTTGACAGGTGCAGTCCTGGTGATAAAATTAATCGACCCACCGATCGCATCGGATTCCATGTCGGGTGTAATTGCCTTGGAGACTTCGCAATATTCAATCAACTCGGATGGAACGACGTCCAACACGGTTGAACGTCCGGCGCCAACGTCAGAACTCGGCAACCGCGTGCCGTTCATCAAAGTGGACGTCCACGTAAAAGGCGCGCCCCTGACCGTAGCGCGGTCGGCTTCGCCGTGATACCGAGACACCGCGACACTGGAAATCCTCTGCACGGCTTCCGCAGCGTTCCTGTCAGGTAATTTTCCAATCGCATCCGAGGCAATGAAGTCGACAATGCCGTGAGAAAGCTTCTTCATGTTGTAAGCCTTCATCTGCGACGGCGCCATCTCCCCCGTAACAATCACTTCCTGCAAGATCTCGTCCGAAGACGAAAGGATGATCGTTGGAATAACGTTCAACCCCGCCTTAATGTCAACCTCAATCTCCTGCTTTCTATACCCTACGAAACTGACAACCAAAATACACTTCCCAAAAGGCACGCTCGAGACAATAAATGACCCGTCGGTCGCCGAAACAGCGCCCGTATGAGTTCCCTTTAACACCAACTGGACGCCAGGAACCGCGCCCGACTCGTCAAAAACAAAACCCTGCAATGTACTTTTCCCCTCCTGTGACAATAAAGTAACTGTCATCATCAAAAATGCAACGATAAAACAAATCTTTTTACTTTTCATTATAATAAAACTTTAAGTGATTAATACGATGACAAAAGTACCGGAGAGATATTACAAAAATGAGACAATCCTGTTAAAAATATATTAAGAATGAATAAAGGTACTTGTTGAAATTGAAAAATTGTGCGCCATAACAAAGCAAAACTTCGGCAAATTAATCGAGAATAACTATTTTTAATTACCTTTGCAGCCCAAAACATATAAATTAAAAGTATGAAAATCAAACTCGCTGTTCTCCCAGGAGACGGAATAGGTCCCGAAATCGTAGATCAGGCTATCAATGCAGTAGATGCAGTCTGTGAAAAATTCGGTCATGAACTCGAATACAAAAAAGCACTCGTCGGCGCATGCGCTATTGATAAAACCGGAAACCCTTATCCACAGGAAACTCACGAACTTTGCCTAAACGCAGACGCTGTCCTTTTCGGAGCAATAGGTTCTCCCAAATATGACCAGAACCCCGCCGCAAAAGTGCGCCCCGAACAAGGATTGCTCGAGATGAGGAAGAAACTCGGCTTATACGCGAATATAAGACCCGTGACAACGTTCGATTCGCTGATCCACAAGTCACCCCTGAAAGAAGAACTCGTCGCAAAAACAGATTTTATGTGCATAAGAGAACTGACCGGCGGTATATATTTCGGGAAACCGCAGGGAAGAAGCGAAGACGGATTAACCGCTTACGATACATGCGTCTACACCGTCAAGGAAATCGAAAGAATAGTCAGGCTCGCTTACAAATATGCCCTCAACCGGAACAAAAAACTGACCGTCGTCGATAAAGCAAACGTCCTCGCGACATCAAGACTCTGGCGCGAAGTTACACAAAGCCTCGAAAAAGAATATCCCAGCGTCAACACCGAATATTTATTCGTCGACAACGCTGCAATGCAGATAATTCAATGCCCGAAAAGGTTCGACGTGATAGTAACCGAGAATATGTTCGGTGATATACTGACCGATGAAGCGTCCGTCATAACAGGCTCACTCGGAATGTTGCCCTCCGCGTCTATAGGAACGCATACCTCCGTCTTTGAACCGATTCACGGCTCTTATCCCCAGGCGGCAGGCAAGGATATTGCAAACCCCATCGCAACAATTCTCTCCGCCGCACTAATGTTTGAATATTCATTCAACTTGAAAAAAGAAAGTGAGGCAATAAGAACAGCAGTAAATGACGCAATCGCCGAAGGTATCGTCACCGAAGACATCGCATCCGATAAGATTGCATACAAAACGTCAGAAGTGGGAAGGTGGATCGCAGAAAAGATAAAGTCCAATCCAATAACGTGATGAGAAACTTATTGATAATCATCCTGCTTTCTATAACCGTCTCCGACGCTTTTCCAAATTCCACCGAAAAGATCAACATAAGCCTGCTGACAGTCGCCCCTCGCGACAAAGCAATCTATACCGTCTATGGACACACCGCAATGCGCATCCAATCCGGTAAATTAGACATCGTTATCAACTGGGGAACCTTCGATTCCAATAGAAAAAACTTCGTATACCATTTCGTGCGCGGCGAAACTGACTATTTTATGAGCGTAGAATCTTATAATCTCTTTGAAAAAATCTATATCGCTGACGGCGCGCAAATAATTGAACAGGAGATAAATATACCGGACAA
Source organism: Dysgonamonadaceae bacterium (assembly GCA_031269685.1). Classification (GTDB taxonomy): domain Bacteria; phylum Bacteroidota; class Bacteroidia; order Bacteroidales; family Azobacteroidaceae; genus Azobacteroides. The sequence goes on from JAISYU010000093.1 coordinate 5,852, forward strand.
CATGAAGGTTAGTATGCTCGAAGAAATTTACGAAAACCTCCGCCCACACAATGCACAATACCGATATAATTACTTCTTTGACAACTGTACACTTCGACCCCGAAACCTTATCGAAAAATATTCAGGCGGTACCGTAGTATATCCCCAACCTAATGAAGTGACATTGCGAGATCTTGTCCATGATTGCACAAATCAATACCCGTGGATGAAGTTTGGCATAGATATTGTTATCGGTAACGGTGCAGATTCACTTGTTTCCCGTCGTACAGAACTGTTTCTTCCCCAAAAACTCAGCGAGACACTCGATAAATCCGTAATCCGAATGAAAGATGGACGAGAACTTCCCGTAGTATTGTCCAAAAAATATATAACAGGCAATGACGCAGTCATAAACAAGTCAAACGCAGCAATAATCAGCCTGAACCCCCTGAACATAGGAATCCTGATGTTTATAATATTCCTGGTGATAACTATACTTAAAGTCTTCAAGGATATAAATGTACAGATACCATTTGCAATCCTGTTCTTTATCACCGGATGCGCAGGATGTATCGTTATATTCCTGATGATGTTTTCCTCCCATCCCTGCGTGTCGCCTAACTGGAATATCGTTTGGTTAAACCCTCTGCATTTCATAGGTTGCGCCGGTTTTGCCTGCAACAAAAAGAAACACTTACTGTTTGATTTATTCTTTATACTGAATATTATAGCCTTATCCGTGTTTATTATCGCCTGGCACTGGATTCCTCAAACGATTGACATCGCATCTTTACCAATCATCGGTTGCTTATTGCTCGGCGCTATCGTAAAGATGACCACGGGTAGGATTTTGAAGGCATAACTCGTCGTTTAAGGCAATAACCGCGTCGGCATAACACTCTCTCGCTATCACAAATTGCATGTTGACTTGCTTAAGAGATTGCCCAAAACACTCAATATTAATACCTTTTTCCGCTAAAGCCTTAGACGCTCGCGCAAGGAAGCCAGGCAAGGCAATGTTACTGCCCATCGCGCAGACAATGGCTACCGGCTTGACGGTTAACTGGTAAACATGAAGGTTAAGTTCTTCAAGCATACGGTGGACATACGGCTTGTCCCAGACAATCATAGTAATGCTATTAGCATTAGTGGATTTGAGTATGTAACTAACATTGTGGCGCTTCATTTGTTCGAGAATCTTTAAATCATAACCGACTTCTCCTACCATTAAAGGGTCGTGTACCTCAAAAGCAATGACCTTGTCCGTGCCGGAAACGATTTCCACTTTGGGTTCGGGAGAAACATATTCGCGGGAAATAACAGTGCCGGGGTGTTCAGGCTCGAAGGTGTTCTTGATACGTATCTTCACTCCTGCAAGTTCAAGCGGCTTTGCGGCTTTGGGGTGGATTGCTTCCATGCCGACGTCCGCCAACTGGTCGGCAATGATGTAATTAGTCTTTCCTACGGGAATGGATTTCTTAAGTCCGACAATGTTAGGGTCTGCACTCGAAAGATGAAACTCTTTGTGGATAATTGCTTCCTCAGCCTTTACCTCAATAGTGATTTTGCTGAAAGTAACTTCGGAATAACCCCTGTCAAAAGCCCGCATAATACCTTCCGTGCCCTTGGTGTAACCGGTAGCAATGCAAAGTGTCTTAGAGAAGTCTATATTATCAAATGCTTTGTGTATCCTTTCGTCAATAGTCAGCGGTTCACTGTCGTTGAATCCGCAAAGGTCAATGAAGGTAGCGTTTATTCCGTTGTTGTTTAATATATTTATAGTATTCCATGCAGAATGAGCCTCGCCGAGAGATGCAAGTATTTCGCGCGCCGCAAGCAATATATTGCTCTTTTCCACATAACCGGAAGCAAGTACGCGATACATTGACGAGAGATAGTTCTTTGCCTGCTTGATACGGAAAGTGATGAAGCGTTCAGCCTCATTAAGATCAAGTCCTATGGATTCAAACCGTGCGTTAATCTCAAGCAAACGATTGCAAAGCGTATCAAAGGCAGCTTCATAGTCTTCATTGTGGAGGAACTTGGTATAAATACCGGGCTCTCCTGTTTTTTTGTGTTCGAGAAGCCAGTTAGTTACGTTGCTGTACGCAGAAACGACGAAGATACGGTTGTATAATTCATCGGGAGAGCGCTTTCCACGGATCACGTTGTTGAGGCAGTCACCGAATTTCGACATCGAAGTGCCGCCTATTTTTTCTACTGTAAGCATTAAGATAAATCCTTTTAAGAGGCGCAAAATTACTACTTTAAAATGAGATATAAAAGTATATTTGGGTATTATTGAAATTTCATCTAATTTTGCAGTAAATTATTAAACCATTTATTCCAAAATTTATGAATAAAAGATTAACTATTGCACTTGTCGCGCATGATCATCGGAAAGCGGATATGGTTGACTGGGCTGTATTTAATGCCGAAACGCTATCGCACCATAAGCTTGTCTGTACCGGTACAACAGGGAAGTTGATAAGAAAAGCATTAGGGGAACGTAATATCAATGCAGAAATTATATGTATGAATTCCGGTCCGCTTGGAGGCGATGCTGAGATTGCGGCGATGGTAGTTCGTCATGAAATTCAACTTGCCATATTTCTTATCGACGATCTGAATCCTCAACCACACGAGGCTGATATACAAATGCTTTTACGTCAGTGTAGAATTCATAACGTGCCTATCGCCTGTAACCGTTACAGCGCCGATCTTATGATTACAAGTTCTCTCTGGGACAATGATGATTATATTCCAACACAACCGCGTTACATCAAATTCAAAAGGAACTGATGGCGGATCTTTCACAAATTGCTTCACCTGCTTACGTTATTGATGAATCACTGCTACGGCGCAACCTTTCGCTTATTCGATCGGTCAGTGAGAGGGCGGGAGTAGAAATTATCCTTGCTTTTAAGGCTTTTGCGGCTTGGAAAGTTTTTCCGATAATCAGGGAATACATTAGTTCTTCTACAGCAAGTTCATTATGGGAAGCACGACTTGCAATGAATGAAATGGGAGCGCGTGCGCATACATATTCGCCCGCTTATACGGAGAGGGATTTTGAGGAAATACTTTCATGCAGTTCTCATATAACATTCAACTCGCTTTCGCAATACCGTAGGTTTTATTCTGTGGTAAAGCAATATCCAAAAGAAATATCATGTGGATTGCGCATTAATCCCGAATACTCTGAAGTAGAAACAGCGATCTATAATCCTGCTATGCCGGGCTCGCGTCTTGGCATGACTCGCCGATCATTGGGTGAATTTTTGCCGAAAGGCATTGAGGGATTGCATTTTCATACTTTATGCGAGTCATCATCTTACGCATTAGAGAACACTCTTCGGCATGTAGAGGAACATTTTGGAGACTTATTGCATAAAGTGAAGTGGTTAAACATGGGAGGAGGGCACCTAATGACACGGGAGGATTACGATGTTGAACATCTTATCTCCTTACTTCTAAATTTTAGAAAACGTTATCCGAATCTCAGTATCATTCTTGAACCTGGTGCGGCTTTTGTCTGGCAGACTGGCGTATTAGTTGCATCGGTGGTTGATATTGTTGAAAATAATGATATTAGAACAGCAATTCTTGATATATCTTTCTCGTGTCATACTCCAGATTGCCTGGAAATGCCATACAAACCCGTGATTATTGGGGCATATCAGGAAGCGGTTGCAGGGAAAGCAGTTTATCGTCTGGGAGGAAATTCCTGCCTGAGCGGGGATTTTATAGGTGACTGGTCATTTGACGAGGAGTTGCATGTTGGTAGCAGGCTTATTTTCTCGGATATGATTCATTATACCACAGTAAAGACAACAATGTTCAATGGTATTCATCATCCTGACATTTGTTTACTTCGTACAAGCGGCAAGTTGGAAATTTTGCGCAGGTTTTGTTATGAAGACTACAAATCAAGGATGAGTTGACGCAAATTAACTACAATTTAGCCATCTGCATCCGTTTATTTTGCCACTTTTTCTATCCATTTGACCATTGATAGCATCACAATCATTGAGATGCCGCAAAGGATTACGAACAACGCCCAGCAACTCCAAATCGGGTATTTGTTATAGAGCCATGGTCCTATCCACAGCAGACCGTTACCCACAGCAGTTGCGGCGAGCCACAATCCCTGGCATAATCCTTGCAGGTTTTTAGGCGCAACCTTTGAAACGAAGGACAGACCGAGCGGTGAGATAAACAGTTCAGCCACTGTAAGAAAGAAATATAGCACAATCAGTACCCACGGACCCGATTTTAAGCCTTCCTTTGCGCCTTCCGCCAGATATTTAAATTCAGTTGCTGAAGGATAATTGTTAATGTATGAAACGGTTGCCATAAAAAGGAAAGCGAGACCCGCTATTCCCATACCGTATGCTATTTTCCTTGGCGTTGAAATTTCTTTTCCGCGCTTACTTAACGCACCGAATATCAGTACAATCAGTGGAGTCAGTACTATTACGAAGAATGGGTTTATGGCTTGCCATATTTCCGGTGGAACGGTTGTTGTCACTACGAAATCACGTGCAAAGAGCGACAGTGAAGTCCCGTTTTGGTGGAATGAAAACCAGAAGAATACTGCAATACCGAGAACTGCGAACAGGGCATATATTCTTTGCCGTATTTCATTTGCCATTTTTGCTTTTTCTGCAGCAGAATATGTTACGGTTTCTTGTTTTTCTTTTTTATCTGGCGTTGGAAGCAGTTTTTGACTTAAAATAAATATCACAAGAGATATTATCATTGCGGTTACTGACGCAATAAACGAGAAGTGAACTCCTGTATTGAACACATCAAGGTATTTTGTGCAGAAATCTGTCAGGTTAGAGAATACGTTACCGCCTACTTTTGCAGTCAGTTCCGTTAAATTATTGAGTTGTTCGGTACTCATTGTGACACCTTTTTGAATATACTGGTGGCATAATGCAGGAAGGTCTGCATTGTATGACATGGAATGTTTCCCCAGCCACCAACTTCTCAGCAGAGGTGCGACGAATGGCGCAACGAGCCCTCCGATGTTTATAAAGACGTAAAATATCTGAAAACCAGAGTCTCTTCTTGATTTTGCTATTTTAAGTTCTTTTTCGCCTTTTTGCGCGGCTTCTTTTTCGAGGTTATCGTACATTTGCCCGACTATTGCTTGCAGGTTTCCTTTGAAAAGACCGTTTCCGAATGCTATAAGGAACAGTGCGAAGCACGTCATCGGCAGCAGCCAGTTGATATTTCCTACAGTAGAAAGTATTGGTACTGAAAGGATAACATATCCGGCAGCCATAATAACCAGTCCGGTCATTATTGTACCTTTGTAGTTTTGCAGGCGGTCTGCGATGAGTCCTCCCACGAGGCTAAGGATGTAAATACCGGCGTAGAAGAAGGAATAAATAATCCCTCCTGTTTCTTCGCTAAGCCCGAATTTTGAGCACAGGAACAGCAGCAACACGGCATTCATTATATAATATCCGAACCGTTCCCCCATGTTGCTTAGTGCGGCTGGGATAAGACCTTTTGGGTGATTTTTTAACATATATGTATGTATTTTCAGTAAATAATTTAATAAAACGCTGCAAAGGTATGAATAAATTTTTGACATAACAAAAAAATATATAACTTTGTATGCGAATAAATATATTTAATTATAACAAAATTTTATTTAGTATGAAAAGGCGTGAATTTTTGAAAGCGACTGCGGCAGTTGGTGTTGCGTCATTAACATTTAACAAGTTACAGGCTGCGCTTGCATCCGGTAAGATTGAAGTTGAGGCTGCACCTGATCTTGTTGCGGTTATGGGTGGAGAGCCGGAAGAGATGCTTGGAGTAGCATTAAATGCGTTAGGCGGGGTAGGGGAGTACGTAAAGCGCGGTCAGAGTGTAGTAATAAAGCCTAATATTGGCTGGGACAAGACTCCTGAGATGGCTTCTAATACAAATCCTGCGCTTATTGGCGCTCTTGTGAAACAATGTTTTGCTGCCGGTGCAAAAAAAGTAACTGTGTTTGACCACACGTGTGATAATTGGCAAAAATGTTATGCTTCTTCTGGCATAAAAAATGCAGCGGAGGCAGAAGGCGCGACTGTTGTGACCGGCAATGACGAGTCATATTACGAGGATGTGCATATAGATGGAGCGGTTCAGTTAAAGGACGTTAAGATACATCGTTCTTTGTTGGAATCCGACGTTTGGTTTAATGTACCGGTACTTAAGAATCACGGAGGAGCAAAGATGTCTATCGCTATGAAAAATTATATGGGCATTGTTTGGGATCGTGGTTATTTCCATTCAAACAATCTGCAGCAATGTATAGCCGATGTTTGCCTTTTTAGGAAAAAGCCTGTGTTAAACATAGTTGATGCGTACCGTTGTATGCTTCGTAATGGACCTCAGGGTCGTTCTGTTTCCGATGTAGGGACTTTGAAAGCGCTTATTGCATCTCCGGATATTGTTGCCGTTGACACCGCATCTGTTGGGCTTTTCAACCAGGTGCAGCAAATGGATCTCAGTGAGGTTCGTCACATTGCCATTGGCGAACAGTTAAAACTTGGCACGCAAAAACTTGATACATTGCGAGTAAAAAGAATCAAACTTTAATAAAAGCAAAAAAAAACAAACTTTTTTCAAGAAAATCATCTAAAAATTTGGTTATTAAAAAACTTTATGTAATTTTGTTGCCAATATGAAGACAAAAGTCATATACAGTATCGCAAGGAGGATGCCGAATACGGAAAAGTACTTTATAACGTCAGGCATTGTCGGTTCTAAATCGGAGCATGATTTGGATATGTCAAATATTTTGTTAACACACACACACACACACACACACACACTCGCACCTATTCATACCTTATATATTACGCAGGCGCGCAGGCACGCGAGATAATAAAAAAATATTTCATACACAAGAAAGTTCAGAAATATTTCCTAAGAAAGGGAGTGTTTCAGATAATTTTTTACTTGAATCTATGCCAAACTTGAAAAAAACGGCGGCTATTTCACATGATATGATTTCTATTTCAT
>JAISYU010000090.1 GCA_031269685.1 Dysgonamonadaceae bacterium
AAATTCTTTCTTAATTCTCTGTGTAATAGAAATACTTACATTAGCAAGTTTGCCTCCTTGCAGGATATAATTTTGCCTGCCATTGTTCGACCTGAATTTGATATTTTCCTTTTCAATGCAATTAACCAAGGGCTTGCTTTTATGTACCCGGAGCGGGACTTGAACCCGCACAACCGTTATGGTTACAAGATTTTAAGTCTTGCGTGTCTACCATTCCACCATCCGGGCAACGGTTTATTTAGGGCTGCAAAGGTAATTGTTTTTTTGTGAATAACAAAATTCTTTATGGAAACTGTTCTTCTCACATGCGGGGGGTGGAAGATGGGATTCGAACCCACGACCCTCAGAACCACAATCTGATGCTCTAACCTACTGAGCTACACCCACCATATATTTTCGAGCCGCAAAGGTACAACAATTTTTCATATCTGCAAAAATATAATACATAAAACAACTGAATACGGAGAAATTTATTTGCAAACCTGTTAAAATTGATGGGTTTTTTTGTTTTGATCACGGTATAATTTTGAGTTTTGAACTTTTCATTTTTAGAGATCTTGGTTTCTTGGGTGATGTTGGAGTATTTCGGCACGGATAAAATCGCGATCGAGATGTGTATATATCTCTGTGGTAGTGATTTTTTCGTGTCCGAGCATTTGTTGAATTGCTCTCAGATTGGCGCCACCTTCGAGGAGATGAGTAGCGAATGAATGGCGAAAAGTATGAGGGCTGACGGTTTTGTGAATTCCGGCGATTGCGCAGTGTTGTCGGATTATGTAGAATATCATTACGCGGGTAAGAGCGGCGCCTCGGCGATTGAGGAATAGGACGTCTTCGTATCCATGTTTGACTTCAATTCTTTGTCTGTCATCGAGATAGAAATTTATTTCTTTTATTGCGACAGGGGAAACGGGTACTAATCTTTGTTTTTTGCCTTTGCCTTCGACGCGGATAAATCCTTCATCGAGATAGAGGTCCGGGAATTTGATATTGATAAGTTCGGAGACTCGCAATCCGCAACTGTAAAGCGTTTCGAGGATTGCCCTGTTACGTTGTCCTTCTTTTTGGGAAAGGTCAATCGCGCCGATAATTCGATTAATTTCGTCGACGGAAAGGAAAGTCGGCAGTTTTAGCCCAATCTTGGGAGACTCAAGCAGTTCGGTGGGGTCTTTGTTGATGTATTTCTCGATTAAAAGGAAGCGGTAAAATGACTTGATACCGGAGACGATTCGCGCTTGGGAACGGGGATTGATGCCGAGTTCATGCAATCCGCCGACCATTTCCTGAAGGTCTTGCAGGGTTGTGTCGACGGGTTGTATTCCCACCGTGTTGAGATGGTTAAGCAGTTTGTCGAGGTCGTCGATATACGCTTCTACTGTGTTGCTGGAGAGGGACTTTTCCAATTTGAGAAAGGTCTTGTATTCTCTGACGAGTCCGGCGTTGTCCATTTTCTGATGATTTTTTATAATCTCTGCAAAGGTATTAAAAATTTACCTGAGTTTGTGGTTTCGGAAAAATCCATTACTTTTGCTGTCGAAAATTTTTTAATAAATAAGAAATAATTTCCTATGAAATCGACAACAGAGTCAGGGATTAACACCTACGTTAACAATCTTGTGCGGTTAATCGTGGTATGTTCATCATTTGGCGACTTATACAATCCTGCGGTGCAGAGATTGACAATCGAAGCCTTAAAAGAACTCCTCGCACAGGTCAGGAATGTCATCAATGACGTAGATCATGCCATGCCGCCCTTGACAGTTGCAAAAGGCGCCCGTCAAGAAGTATTTGCGCGCCTCAAACCTTTAGCGACGCGCATCCGTGCTGCCGCCATCACCCTTAAATTACCGGAATCGGTCGTCGTACATATCGAAGAAATCGTCCGTAAGATACGCGGCAAGAGGAAACACACCCTCAAGTCCGAATATAATAATTCAAATGGCGAGCCCAAAAAGCATATATCCGTTGCGCAACTCAGTTTTGCCGAGCAAATTGAGCACTTTTCCCAGATCGTCAAACTCGTTGCCGGTCAACCTGAATACATACCGGAGGAAGCCGACCTCAAAGTCGATGCCCTTAACGTCTATCTTGATGAGTTATGGACAGTTAACAAAGCCGTTATCGCCGCAGAGAGACCTCTTGTCGTCGCCCGCAATGCAAGAAACATCTTACTCTACGCTCCCGAAACGGGCATGATGGACACTGCGATCGCGGTCAAGGAATATGTGAAATCAATCTTCGGCGCTAAAAGTCACTACTACAAAGAAGTGTCGCATATCAAGTTTGAAAACAAAAAAATATAGCGAGTTAAGGGTGAAGGGTAAGGAACTGATAACAAAATCGTCCTTAATATTCTTAAAACCTTTAAGGTTATTAATGACATTTTTGGAAAAAGTATCGCCCACTCGCTAATTCTCTCCGCCCACTTGCAAATTTCCTCCGCCAACTTGACAATTCTCTCCGCCCACTCGACAATTCTCTCCGCCCACTCGCTAATTCTCTCCGCCCACTCGACAATTTCCTCCGCCCACTCGACAATTCACTCCGCCCACTTAATAATTTCCTCCGCCCACTCGCTAATTTCCTCCGCCCACTCGCTAATTCTCTCCGCCCACTCGACAATTCTCTCCGCCCACTCGCTAATTCTCTCCGCCCACTCGACAATTCACTTCGCCCACTTAATAATTTCCTCCGCCCACTCGACAATTCACTCCGCCCACTTAATAATTTCCTCCGCCCACTTGATAATTTCCTCCGCCCACTCGCTAATTTCCTCCGCCCACTTGACAATTCACTCCAAAGCATAGCAAAATACGATCGTAATTAACCGTTAATCACTAATGGCTAACCACAATTCACCGGGCGCTATTGTAAAAGTTAACTCAGACAAGGTACATTTCATCGCCCTTCATCGAAAGATAACGATTGACAGCGAAATATGTCGAGACGGCGGAGATAATGATGCCGAGCGCAACCACGCCGGCATAGACAAGAAGTAATTCGTGAACGGCAAATAACTCGGTAATACGGTCAAGGCTGCCGGCGAAATAAACCAATAGCCAGGTGAGGAAAATATTGGTAATCAATGCGGCAACTATTCCCGAAACAATAAAGGACTTGATGAAAGGCTGACGAATAAAGCCGGCGGTAGCGCCAACAAGTTTCATGGTATGAATCAAAAATCGCTTGGAATAAACAGAAAGGCGTACAGTATTGCCAATCAATGCCAAAGAAATCATAAACAGAACGGAAGCCAGACCGAAGAATACAAGCCATGCACGCGCAAGGTTCTCATTGGTGAGTTGTAGCAACTCTTTTCTGTGCTGGAACTTACTTATACTCGCGGAATAACTGCGGACATACCGCTCAACCGCCGGTAAACTGTCGGTACGTGCGTATTGCGCTTTAAGGTTTACGACAATCATGGCAGGCAAGGGGTTAAATCCAAGAAATTCGCTCGGATCCTGACCTATTTCACGCTCAATTTCCTTGATTGCGTCATCCTTAGAAATGAACTTTGCCGTTTTTACGAAGGAAGCCCTGTTCAAACGGGTCATTAATTGGTTAATTTGAGGCTCGGTTATGTCATCGGCAAGCACAATGTCAAAAGAAATGCTTTCACTGACGTGAGTCGAAAGTTTTGCGGCGAAAATACTCAACAATATTAGTATTCCGAGCAAAAACAGTACTAAGGAAACACTTACGATTGCCGTTAAACGCGAGTTGAAGAAGGTAATTCTTAATAAATTTCGTTTTTTTGCCATAAAAGATATTTAATTATGCCCACACAAAAGTATATATATAAAATTAATTTACTTAAATCGCCTGTCAATCTCATCATCGGTCAAGGTTACGATAATAATCTTACCGTCAGGAGTATAATTAGGCGAAGAGGATGAGAAAAGAGAGGCGGTAAGGGATGCAGCCTCTTCGTCGGTAAGGTATTTACAGTGAGGAATTGCAGTCTTACGGGCGAGCGCAAGTGCAAGAGCCTCAGTAATTTCTTCTTTTATCTCGCAGCCGGTCTCTATGACTTTGTCGAGAATGTCTTTTAATGCCTCTACGGTGTTAATATTCTCCAATCCTGCGGGGATGCCATTAACAGAATATGAATTATTGCCAAGATCGGCAAGATCAAAACCAATATATGCAAGATCATCAAGCAATACAGGCAATACGGCAGCCTCCTTGTGGGTAAAAGTTATGACCTCCGGGAAAAGAACACCCTGTGAAACGCCCTCTTTCCCGACAATCCGCTGCATATAATCGTCAAATAAGACGCGGATATGAGCCCTTCGCTGATAAATAACGCACAAACCCGATTTGATAGGCGTTAAAAGGTATTTACCGTGATATGTAAGCATATTTCTATGCTCTTCGGAAAGATTTTCAGGAAAAGGTTGTGTAATTTCCGCCTGATTGCCGGTATCTGCACCGGATGTATTGTTTTTGTCGTATAACTTTTCCCAATCATAAGCATGGGAAGGGGAATTATACGCTCTTTGTCCGCTTCCGAAAGGATTATATCCCGGATTTAGCCTGATGCCCGGTGAATTATTACCGGCGCGGCTGCGATCGTAAACAGGCATTTCAATACTTACTTCACGGTTGAAGTCCAAACCGGGCAAGGCGGAAGATTTACCGATAGCCTCTTTCACAGCACCGGAAATCACCATCCATATTGACTGCTCATTTTCAAATTTTATTTCGGTCTTTGTCGGATGAATATTAACATCTAAGGAAGCAGGATCGATAGAGATGTATATAAAATAGTTAGGTATCTCTCCGGCGGAAATAAACGGCTCAAAAGCATTCACAACCGCCTTATGGAAATAAGGATGACGCATGTAACGATTGTTGGCAAAGAAAAATTGCATGTTACTTCGCTTACGGCTTGAATCGGGTGTGCCTATAAAACCGGTCACGTTAACAAAAGACGTCTCCGCGTTGACGGTTAATAACCGCGCGTTCAACCTCTTACCAAACACGTTGATGATTCGCTGCTTTAGATTGGAAACAGGCAAATTCATTATCTCAACATCATTATGCTTCATGGTAAAAGCAATTTGCGGGTTGACAAGTACTATACGCTCAAACTCGGTAATAATATTCCTTAGTTCGGTTTCATTCGCCTTCAAGAATTTTCGCCTGGCGGGGACATTGAAAAACAAATTCTTGACGGAAAAAATACTGCCCCTCATGCAGGCAACAGATTCCTGTGATTCAATCCGCGAAGCAGCGATGCGCAACAAAGTGCCGGCTGAGTCATTGCTACAGGCAGTCTTGAGTTCAACCTGGGCAACGGCGGCAATTGAAGCAAGCGCTTCGCCCCTGAAACCCATCGTGGACAAAGCAAACAAATCATCGGCAGTGCTGATCTTGGACGTTGCGTGTCTCTCAAAAGCCATCACCGCATCATCTTCGGAAATGCCTTTCCCGTCGTCAATGACCTGGATAAGAGTCCTGCCGGCATCCTTAACTACCAGGTGTATGTTGTTTGCTCCGGCGTCAAGAGAGTTTTCCATCAACTCCTTGACCACAGAAGCCGGTCTCTGGATGACTTCCCCGGCAGCAATCTGATTGGCAATCGCGTCGGACAGTAAATGTATTACGTTACTCATAGTTATCTGTTCCCCTTGGCGGTTTACATATTCTCAATCATGTTCAACATCCTCATCGTCGCCTTAATCGCCGCCAGAGTCTGGTCTACATCCAACCCCCTCGTCTTAAATTCCTTGCCATTAAAGTTCCACGAGATAGTCGTCTGTACAAGAGCGTCGGTACGTCCGCCCGCCGGTATCGTCACGTTGTAATCCGTCAACATCGGCTTTGGCTTGCCAAGCCGCGTATAGATTTTCCACAGCGCCTTCGAGAAAGCATTGTACTGTCCTTCACCCGGCATCGTCTCCTCATAGTCCTGTCCGTCAATCCTTATCATGACCGTCGCAACAGGGCGCAATCCTCGCGCAAGCGAAAGTGAAAAATTAACCATCTTAACCTTATCCGACGTCCCGGTCCGCATAACATCCGCAATAATGTACGGAAGATCGTCCTGCGTCACTATTTCTTTCCGGTCACCGAGTTCAATAATCCTCGCCGTCACTTTCTTCATCGCCTCACTGTCAAGGGTAATCCCCAACGACTCGAGATTTTTCTTGATATTGGATTTTCCCGACATCTTACCGAGGGCATATTCACGCTCCCTGCCAAAACGTTCCGGCAACAGGTCATTATAATACAACCTGTTCTTCATATCCCCATCGGCATGAACGCCAGCACATTGCGTAAAGACATTATCACCAATCACCGGCTTGTTATTCGGTATCCTTATTCCCGAATATGACTCCACAACACGGCTAACACGGTTCAATTTCTTTTCCACAACACATGTCTTCACCTTCATCTGGTCGTGCAGCATGGCAATAACACTCGTCAACGGAGCATTCCCCGCCCTCTCTCCAAGACCGTTAACCGTAGTATGGATACCGTTAAAACCCGCCGAGGCAGCAGCAAAAGAATTGCCTACCGCAAGGTCGTAATCGTTGTGCGCATGGAAATCAAAGTGCAGATCAGGATAACACTTGCGCATTTCACGGCAAAACTTCGCCGTATTTTCAGGGTTAAGGATGCCAAGAGTATCCGGCAACATGAATCTCCGTATGTGCGACTGCTTAAGATTATCAATCATAAAGAACACATAATCGGGCGATTGGAGCATCCCGTTCGACCAGTCTTCAAGATATACGTTTACGGCGATATTCCTATCCTTCGCCTTGTTTACAACCGAAATCACGTCGGCAAGATGTTCCTCTCGCGACTTGCGCAGTTGCTCCGTACAGTGCTTCTGCGAACCCTTGCAGAGAAGATTCATCACACAGCATCCGGCACGACTCAACCAGTTGAGCGACGCCTCGCCATCAACGAAACCAAGTATCTCTATCCTGTCTGCAAGGCTCTTCGACTCCGCCCATTGCATGACCTTCCGTACCGTTTCAAACTCACCTTCGGAAACTTTCGCCGACGCAAGTTCCACACGATCCACCTTCAACTCCTCAAGCAGTAACCGAGTGATATGCAATTTCTCCGCCGAGGCAAAAGATACGCCGGAAGTCTGTTCTCCGTCGCGCAATGTAGTATCAAGTATTTCCATTATGTAAAAATTTCGGTGCGAAATTAATAAAAATAATCAATATCAAACTAATTGCCCACACAATTAGAAAATCAATCAACTCTTCTTCTTATTCTACAAGATATAATACCTGATATTGATAACATCCTCCCTTATATTTCTTTATATTCTGAAAACATCCCGCAAATGTCACAGGTTTCCAAACAGCGTGCATTTGTATATCTCCGAAAATTGATGTAACTTTGTCGCCGTGTAGAAAATGCACGCGGAGAAGACATATTTAATAGCGTTTAACGCTTTATTCTTACACTTGAAACCTGAGAAATTTCAAAGAATAACAGAGAATAAGCATGTTAGCGCTCGCGCTATGCGTGGGCTTGCTTATCTTGTTATAGGGTAATTCTCAGGACCTCAAGTGTGGATAAGTAAGATCCACGCTTTTTTTATGTCTTTTTTGACACAAAAGACAAGTATAATGAATATGTCAAAAGTATTAATTTTTATTTTGCTTTTTATTCCCGGCATTTCTTTTGCAAGGAATGATACGGCAAGAATTACCGGAGGCTCCGGCAAGGTTCCGCTATGGATGTTGATAGTTCCGCCGGCTCTTGTTTCTTACGGGATAGCGACACGGGTTTCACCTGCTTTATTGCACCTCGATCAAAGGGTTGATTACCAAGTTTTACGCAATATCGGTCGAAAGTATCCTGTGGACGATTACATTCAATATGTACCTTACGCCGGTATTTATGTGCCCGGACTGTTCGGCATAAAATCGGAGCATAACCTGATAGACAAGACCCTTGTACTCGGCGCTTCCTTGATGATTTGTACGAGTTCCGTGCAGATTTCCAAAAGATTAACCGGAATCACACGTCCCGACGGGTCAAATCATCACTCTTTTCCTTCGGGGCATACGGCAACTGCGTTCCTTGGGGCACATATTTCGTTCAGGGAATATAGAAACTCTGCGCCCTGGATAGGTATTACGGGCTACGGTTTTGCGATGACGACAGGTATACTGCGAATAATGAACCGTAAACATTGGCTCAGCGATGTGCTTGCCGGCGCCGGAATTGGTATAATGAGTGTTGAACTTGCTTACATGATGCTGCCGGTATATAATAAAATACTCAAAGTTAACAGTTTCGGCATCAAGAACAGGCAATTAGCGATTAATCCTCTGATAGGTAAAAACGGTCTCGGAATAGGAGTGATAATGGTATTTTAAGGAAACCTCCTTTATTTCCCTTGCTTATTTAGTTTACATCGTGTCCCTTATTGCGTTTGAAATGAGGAAAGTTGCAGGAATAGAAAAAAAACAGTAATTTTGGGCGCTCTTTAGAAGTAAATATTCTATTCACCGTAAATTTTTTTACCAAAAATGGCAAAGAACAAGAAAAGGAAGAAACATACCGAAGTAAGCATGAGGAAATCCATCAATGCAAGCCTCTCCAAACATCACGTCGATGCTTGTATAGCAACTGCCAAGCGTATCATGAAGTCGCTCGGCGAAGATGAATCAAAGTTCGACCTGTTTACAAAACGCCAGAGGCAAGACATCTTCTGTGTCACATTTATTCCGCCTCGAGTTATGGCTGCAGAAGGACATATGGTACCAAGACATTTCCTAAAATATATCCAGGAACAACTGCTGATATTCCTAAAACGTGAATACTTCTCTCAAGAAAATAACGTTACCTGGATGGATATGGCTACTATCGGAATCACTTTGATTATGGTTTTCGGAACGGAAAAATTTCGCAAGCAACTTGCTCCACAACAACAGGAAATCATAGACCAGTGGAACATGAAACTAATAAATATGAGCATCTATGGAAATATTCAACTGGAAATAGCAAAGTATGTAAGAGGATCCCTACTCCTGCTTTCCCAACCAAACTTCCGTATATACGGGCAGGTAAGAAACGACTGCAAAATAGCATCCAACAAAACCTCAATGTTCGAATCAATAAAGATAGTAACACACGAAAGCGTCTCCTACAAATTCAATTACAGGAACAGAGAACGAAAAGCATTCCTGATAGCAATGGGGCAATACCTTACAGATCCTTACAGAGGGGCTACAATACCAATAAAAAAGATTTATCCAAATATCAAACAGGACAGAAACTTAGATATTTATATACAGTCGCACGCTATCCATCGCTTCAAGGAACGCCTCGATACCGTACACCCTGTCATGAAAAATGATTTCTTTATCCTGTCGCTAATGGCGATGCAACAATTAGTCACAGGTCCCGAAGGAACCCATCTTATTGCCTGCATAACGCCAATCAGCAGTAGCGAAACTAAGACCGTCGGATATTTCACCTTCACCATCGACGGTAATAAACTGCTTGTCCTTACCCTGCTACCGCTACTTAGCCGGGACGTACCGGAAGGACGAGTGCTCTACGAAAGGCTGAAACTCTCCGAAGAAGACATTAAATATCTCGGCATGGATAAACTGAGTTTCTTTTACGAGGTCGATGTTAACCGGATCCCCGCGCTCAAAGAAGTGCTGTATGACGAACTTCACCTGGATTACATTAACCAGATGTATAACAGCTACCGCGAAAAGGGAACACCTTTCGACGAGAAGAAAACACTCTTCGTGAAGAACTTCTTCCAGAAGATTGAGGAACACCGGTCGATCCTTAACAGGGACGTTGCTGACCCGGAAGAGCCTGAACTTGACGAATGATTTCTTCTGATATTGTCCTCGCTTCGCCGTCGGTGAGTATGTAGTCGCCGAGCGTAGGCGTCGGTATGAATGTCGCTCTCCTCATTGTCTTTTCTATCACCGTACCTATTGCGGTAAAACTTATGCGGTCTTCGAGGAAGGCTGCTACTGCCGCTTCGTTGGCGGCGTTGAGTATGCACGGCATGTTCCCTCCCTGTCCGATGGCTTCATAGGTGAGCGCCAGGCAAGGAAAGCGTTGCATGTCGGGTTCTTCAAAGGTCAACGGAGGAAGTTGTGTAAAGTCGGTGGATTTGAAGTTAGCCGGTATTCGGTTAGGGTAAGCCAGTGCGTAGAGTATAGGCAGGCGCATGTCGGGTAGTCCCATCTGTGCTTTTACCGAGTTATCTACGAACTGCACCATAGAATGTACGATGGATTGCGGATGCACGAGGATTTTGATCTGTGCGGTGGTTACGCCAAACAGCCATTTTGCTTCAATCATCTCAAAGCCTTTGTTCATCATCGTAGCCGAATCTATCGTTATCTTTTCCCCCATCGACCAATTAGGATGATTGAGAGCGTCTCTCTTGTTTACTGTTGCAAGCATCTCTTTGGAATGTTTACGGAACGGTCCGCCGGACGCTGTCAGCAGGATTTTCTCCACAGTATTCCCTTTTTCTCCTGCAAGGCACTGGAATATTGCCGAATGTTCCGAATCGACCGGCAGGATGGCTGTACCGTGTTTCTTTGCCGCTTCCATGACTATTTCGCCTGCCACTACGAGTGTTTCCTTGTTTGCGAGCGCTATTGTCTTTCCTGCTTCTATTGCGCTTAGTGTAGGTTTCAGTCCCGCATATCCTACCATGGCAGTCAGGACAATATCTACCGCTGCTTGACTTGCTGCTTCCGGTATGGCATCTTCTCCCGCCCATATTTCCACGGGGATACCGGACAAGGCTGATTTCAGTTCGCCGTACTTGGATTTATCTGCTATTACTGCTATTTTGGGATTAAACTCCCTCACTTGTTCTACGAGCAGTTTAGCGTTCCTGTTTGCCGTCAGGGCATACACTTTGAACAGTTCGGGATTACTTCTTATTACATCGAGCGCTTGTGTACCGATTGATCCTGTTGATCCGAGTATGGCGATTTTCTTCATTGATGTTTTCAATTTTTAGATGTGTTTCTTGGATATTATGTTTATCTGCATAGCATTTACTTCGGGAGCGTTGTCGTCTATTCTTTTTATCATGCCGGTCCATGTTGTATCTGTTATACCCAGGAAATCATCCTGCACTATCCAGAGGTATTTGTCGGTTATATTGAGGACGGTATTGGATTCTACATCTTCGCAGGTTTTGAATCCGAATTGTTTATAGAAATCAAAGAGCCACAGTTCCTGTGGCATGAGGATTGAATAAGCGCACCCTCTACGGCTCATGATTTTCAGGGAGCGGAGGATTAATTTGCTGATGTATCCTTTTCTGCGGGAGTCGGGTCTGGTCATGACACCTGACAGGTAAGATGCGGTATATGTTTTTCCGTTGCTGTTGAGTGTGAATGGTATCATTTGCAGGGCGGCGACAGGTTCTTTCCCTTTCAGGTAAACGAGCGTATTATTTCTGCTGTACACCTCACGGAAATAGAACTCGACAAATTCATCTTCGTCATCGGGAAAGCATTGTTTCCACATGTCTTTTTGTGCGGGCATGTAATGTTTCCAGCCGAATACTATTTTGTCTCCTGTTTTTGTCATGCTTTTGGGGTTTGTTGTACCGTACCTTTCTCTAAGAGAATTTCCGGCAGGTACGACAGTTTTGCTTTTCTGAGTGATTCAAGTCCGAGGTCTTCTTCCCGGTTTATATATGTGTATTGTTTACAGTTATGTTCGGCGAATTGCCGGTTTATCATGGAGAAGCCACCTTCTATTTCGTACAGGCTTTTCTCTGCATGGATTCCGAAAGTGTCTTTTCCGAGCGGTTGACCGTACGAATAGGCTATTACTTCTCCGTTTATGCTTATCGCACCTCCTGTCAGGTGTAGTTGTTCAAAGTTTTGGAAAGCGGAATGTGTTGCTTTACATTCTTCTACTAATGACTCGTCTGTGTCACATCCTCCATTCTCTGCGCACCATCGCCGGTATAATTTGAGGCAATCCGGTATAATTTTGCGGGTTATTGGCATGTATTCCCATTTGTAAGTTCTGGAGAATCGGTTTACGTGATTTCTTTTTGCCTGCAGTTTTTTCCCTGCGAGAGATATAAGACTGTCTGCGCGGTATATGTATTCGGACCATGCTCTGTTTGGGTGGTAGGAGTATATTCCCGGTGCTGTTTCTTCTATCAGATTAAACATTTCGCGGGTTACTGCATACAGTTTGACCGGCATATTTCTTGCTTCGGCATCTGCTGCTACCCTTTGGAGAGCCTGTTGAAGGTTTTCCCAGCCTAATGGGAAGAGGTATCCGGGTGTTCCTTCCTCTACTTGGAATCGAATATAGAGTGTATGATTTTCCACTGCGAATGTAGTATTGTAAACATGCTTCCAGCAGAATATATTTGCGAATGAGAAGTCGCAGTTTCTAAACGGGGCATTTGCGAAGAAGGATTGCAAAGTATCTCGATCGGATAGCATTACCGGCTGGAAGTCTAACTTACTTGCTGCCATCCTTTGATAAGATATAATTTTTATCTTTTACGAGTTGTATTTGGAGATCTTCTACGCTGTTGAAGGCGCGGTCTTCTCTGATGAAGTGTTTGAACTTGAGGGTCAGGGTTTCTCCGTAAATATCCTGGTTAAAGTTGAAGATATTCACTTCTATTCTCAGTTCGCCCTGGTCTACTAATGTAGGTCTCGTTCCTATGTACGCCATACCTTGGAGTTGTTCGTTGCGGAGGAGTACATCTACTTCATACACACCTGTTCCGGGGATAAGTTTATCTTCTTCTACGAGGCGTAGATTAGCGGTTGGGAAACCGATTGTTCTTCCCTGCAGGCTACCCTGGATTACTTCGCCGGTAATCTGATAATCCTGTTCGAGCATCTTAGCGGCTTCTTCGACGCACCCTGCTTCTAATGTTTTGCGTATGACGGTTGAACTGATGTGCCCACCGGGTAGTTCGGCGGCGCGTATTACATCCATGCCGCACTCTGCTCCGAACTTGACGTACTCATCATATCCGGCGTGCCTGTGTTTTCCGAACCTGTGATCATATCCTACTGCGAGCAGTTTCACGTTTAGTGTTTCGGCGAGGAAGTTTTTTATGAAACTTTCCGCGTCTGTGCAGGAGAATTCTTGTGTGAACGTAGCAAGGAAGCATTTATCTATGCCGTTATCTGCGAGCAGCCTCATTTTTTCATCGAGTGCTGTCAGCAGAGGCAGGTTTAGTCTGGGATTGAGTACGAGTTGCGGGTGCATGGTGAATGTTACTATTGCGGTGGGCAGGTTTTTTGCTTTAGCGGCATCTTTCAGTTGCTTGATTAGATAGCGATGTCCTGCGTGGACGCCATCGAAGAACCCGACAGTAGCAGCCACCGGTTCATCTACGGGGCTGTATTCTTCATTGATTCGTATTATTTTCATTCTTCTTTGTATTTGTAAAATTATAGTATGTTTTGCTTATTGTAAGATACGATCAGGGCTTCTGCTGCGCCGATTTTCAGTTTTGCCTTTAGTTTGAGGGGCAATCGATTACTGTCTGCGCTTATCCAGATTTCCATTGCGTTCTTTGTATTTCTGAATGCCTTATCCGAAACATCGATGTTGAGTTTGTAAGCGAGGTGTTTATTGTTTCGTTCATCCTCTACGTATTCTCGTCCATTGAGTTTTGCAGATACATTTATCTTTTCCTTACCGAAGAAATTAGTTATATGAATTACCTGTCCGTCTTGCATATTTGGAAAATCGAGATTTTGGGTAAAGATTAGGATTGTGAGTATATCGAGTCCATAATTGTCGGTTGTCAGTACCTTGTCGAATCTTATACCTTCCTCGTTTGAACGTATGACTCTAACTTTTGAACAGTCTTTTCCGTAAGCGAGATAGAATATTTCCTCTATGTATTCGTAATTTCCCTCGTGCAATTTTCTGACATGGTATAGCGGCTTTATTGATTCGTATTGCCGGCTTTCGTTTCCCGAAATATAACTTATATACGATGCTTTACAGTCACCGAGCGTTGTCATCTGGTGCGACTTTCCCGAGATTTGGGTTGTGTTTCCGACCCTGTAAGTTGTATTTCCCGAAATATAAGAGTTACATCCCAGAATACAACTTGCCCATCCTGAAATACAACCTGTCCACCCTGAAATACAACCTGCCCACCCTGAAATGCGAGTTGGATTTCCCGAAATACAAGTTGTATTTCCTGAAATGCGAGTTGGATTTCCTGAAATGCGTGTTGTATTTCCCGAAATGCGTGTTGTATTTCCCGAAATGAGAGTTGTATTTCGGGATGGGCAGGTTATATTCCCGTCATTCCAAGTTATATTCCCGTCATTCCAAGTTGGATTCACGGTTTTCTGACTTGCATTCACGGTTTTCTGACTTGGATTCACGGTTTTCCATGACATAAACAGGGATTTTAAAGATGCAAATGACAGTTTGGAAAGCAGATTTTCCCAATTATAATCCGACCATACCCAGTCGTAAGCCGTATTTCCTTCCCCATAACTCGTATTTTCCGACTTTTCACCCGTAATCCCCCACTCATAACCCGTATCTCCCGACTCCTCACTCCACCCTGCCACTGTGTAAGACTGTAATGTGTCTCGCATCCTGTAAACCTTGTCGAAGAACGAGTTAGTCCTGACCGTGACAGTCGTCTCTACCGCCGGCGATTTGTCGAGCAGGACATTCCGCGTCGAAAAACGCGCCGTGCCTGCCTTCAACATCACCGGACCGTATTTATATCGGAGCGTATAACGTACGACTCCAATCTCCCGAGATGGCGTCACCTGCGCAGTGACCGGCAAGAGGAATATACATTGTAAAATTAGCAGTATCAGTCTTTTCATCTCCTTCGGCTGTTACGGTCGTCGTTATTGACAGTCCTCTTTCTCTTTTCCTGAGGCTTGTTCTGTGTCACTTCAAGAGGCTTCTGCCTGTCAAAAGGTTGCTCGTGCAAATTCCAGGTCTGGTTGAGGGTGAAATACTTCCTGAACTCCAATTTGCGGGGGTAGTAATACACCTTTTCGGGCTGGCGAAGGGTAGAGTAATCCCCTGCGTCCCATTCGCCGTTTCCGTTGGTATCTTCCGTAAAACGAAGGAAATAAGTTCCGGGAAGGATATTCTCAAAAGCAAGTTCACCGTCCGATAACGCAACCTTGCGGACGGGATTGTCCGACCGGTCAAGCAGTTCACCGAACCCGCCGACGGCGCTGCCGTCAAGCCTTACATAAAAGTGCGCGTACTCTTCCTCTTTCCTAAACTTAAAAACCTGAACCAGAGAATCATTACACTTACCATAGATACTGCGAACCGCACCCGAATCTATCCGCAACCTGTATTCCTCCCCGTAATCCCAAATGTAGTCAACGAAATACGCACGCGGATTTAACGAATCCCCAACGATGGGCAACGTACGCTGTTCCCAAACAGTGTCAACCTTCTGGCTGAAAGTTATACTCCGACTGTCAAAGTCCTGCAACGGTTCGCCGAATGTAATCCTCAGAGTATCCGTTACCTCCATTGGAGATTTAACGCCCGTTTCTATCGTCACAAATTCCTGCTTCGTGACATTCTCCTGCTTACCCTTCTTTGTCTTGTCGGACCTCTTCTCTTTCTTTGGCTTAACCGTCTTGTGACGGAAGGTAAACCGAAGCGTATCCCGCTGCTGGGAAAGCATGTACAGCGAATCCGTCATCATATATTCTATCTCCATAAACAGGGTGTCACGCATTATGTGGGCGCTGTCCCGCAACCAGTATGTAATTTCCCGCCTGTCAGCGTCAGATTCGCCGACGTACCACTCATCACCCTCATACAGAGTACTGTCTCCGTTAAACATCGTAACATTTACCGGACTCCTGCTACCGGCACTGAAATGCAGAACAATCTTATTATCCTGCGGACGCTCATGCTTAGAAAGGTAACGGTTATCAAACTGCTGCTGAAAAGCACGTAACACAATGTTATCCGGCAGAAAGCGAGTATAATGCACTTCCCGTACGGTGTCAATCCGAGTACTGTCGCCGGCAACATAAACAGTGTCCCACCTGACAGCAGGTTCAAAAAAGGGAACCACAAGTGAGTCATGGAAAGCAATATTTTCCGCAGGCGGGTCGTAAATGTAGTTCTTGTTCTCATCCTTTAACGCAAAGAGACGGTAACTCCCCGGAGATACATTGCGAATCTGAAACCTCCCCCTGTCATTAGTCACAGACGTGCGGCAAAACGGTAACTCCGTAAAGGCACTGTCCGAAAGGTTATTATGAAGTCCGACAACTATATTCGGCAATGGCTCAAGGGTGCGGGCGTCCAACAAACACCCGGCAACAACCAGCGTATCCAGAACATCACCGGTCGAAAACGCAAACGCAAACCCCTCAATGGTATTCCTCTCATTATTATCCGTAATACTGTTAGTGAAATCAAGAGTGTAAGTAGTGTTCTCCATAAGAGTATCTTTCAACTCCACAATAATCCTTTTACCGATCGCACGTATAACCGGCTGCTTCCTCTGAGGAGGCGTCACAATCACCTTTTCAAGAGGCTTTTCTATGCTGATATACTCGTCGAACAAAAACTCAACACGAGGCTTCGTATAGTTAATAGCATCCTGCGCAGGATTACTCCTCAACATCACAGGAGCAGTAACGTCGTACTCACCGCCCTCCGGATTACCTATGCTCGCACATGAAACAAGCAGAAGAATGACTAAGAACTTATAACACTTAATTATGCCCATAATACGGCTGCAAAGATAATCAATTTCTTTGACAAACGTATCTAAATACAATTCCCGGAATCAGTATTTCACAAATGCCATAAAGAGAGCCACACCTGGCAATTCTAATAAGACATGACAAGAATACCCGTCAATAACTCTTAACTCCCTTAATCCTATTCACTCTTCCCTCTTTGCCCTTCACTCTTCCCTATTTGCACTTCACTCAAATAATGATTTACAGCCCTCACAAGATCCTCCGGTGTGTCTATACCTATTGTCTCATCACAGGTGATACCCGCTTTAATCCTGTAACCATTCTCTATCCAGCGTAATTGTTCAAGCGATTCCGCTTTTTCAAGTGCAGAGTTAGGCAAAGAAGTTATTTTTGCAAGAACATCTGCACGATAAGCATAAATACCAATATGCTTGTAGAAAACAGCCGCCTGCAACCATTCGGAATGGTGTTTTCCCATGATATAAGGAATGACAGAGCGACTGAAGTAGATAGCCTCGTTATTGCCATTGAGTACAACTTTCGGGGTATTAGGATTAAACAGCGTTTCAAAATCCGTATCGCCAGAAAATGCTTTTACAAGCGTCGCAATTTGTGTACCGGTGGATTCAAAGCAGGTCTTTAATATCTCAATTTGGGAAGGCTTGATAAAAGGTTCATCACCCTGTATATTGATTACAACATCCTCACTGCCACATGCTTTGAGATATGCCTCATAACATCTATCTGTGCCGCTCCGATGATCCCGTGATGTCATAACAACACGCCCTCCGAAACTTATTACCGTCTCAAAGATACGTTCATCATCGGTAGCAACAATCACACTCTCCAGCGAGTTGGAAACCTGCTCATAAACACGCTGAATCATCGGCTTACCGGCAATGTTAGCCAGGGGTTTGCCCGGGAAGCGCGTCGATTCATACCGCGCCGGAATGATACCAATAAATTTGCTCATAGTTCTTATTTGTAGTGCGAAGTTACTAAAAAATTATTACCTTTGCAGAAAATAAAATCATCAAAGGATTATTCATTACTTATCTCATGTATCATCGCTATGTCAAGCCTAAAAAGTCACTCGGACAACATTTCCTGAAAGATTTCTCTGTAGCGGAAAAAATTGCAAGTACATTGCCTGCCGGTACGGGATTGCCAACACTTGAAGTCGGTCCGGGCACCGGTATATTGACACAATTTCTGCTCAAAACACAGGATTTGAAGGTTGTGGAACTTGATCGTGAGTCTGTAGCCTGCCTTACCAAAAGGTTTCCAGAATTAAAGGGCAAGATAATAGAAGATGATTTTATGCAATTGGATTTACGCCGACTGTTTGAATCCATGTTTATGGTTATTGGGAATTATCCGTACAATATTTCCAGTCAAATCTTCTTCAAAGTCTTGGAGCACAGAGATATTATTCCGGTCTGTTCGGGAATGGTGCAGAAAGAGGTTGCGGAGCGTCTGGCTTCGGGAGCGGGCAAAAAGTCTTACGGGATAATCAGTGTTTTGTTGCAGGCGTGGTACGACATTGAGTATCTTTTCACGGTAGAGCCGGAAGTGTTCGATCCTCCGCCAAAAGTACGATCCGCCGTTATCCGCATGACCCGTAACAGCCGGCAGTCGCTTGGTTGCGATGAGAACGCTTTTCGGAACGTGGTCAAAACCGCTTTCAACCAGCGCAGAAAAACCTTGCGCAATTCATTAAAATCCATGCTGGAGAATAAGAAAGACATTGCCGCATTACCTGTTTTCGACAGACGACCTGAACAGTTATCGGTTGAAGCATTTATAGAATTAACCAATCTGCTTTAATTTATGTTATCTAGCGAAGAATTATCCATAATCCTGTCCACAATACCGGAGGTTCCGGGTTGCTACTTTTATCTTGATGAAAATGAAACGATAATCTATGTCGGTAAGGCGAAGAACTTGAAGAAGCGGGTTAACTCCTATTTCAATAAGACTATTGAAAACCTGAAGACGAAGGTCATGCTTCAGAAGATCCGTAACATACGTTACATGATCGTAGGATCGGAGGAAGAAGCCCTTATTCTCGAAAACAATCTTATCAAACAGCATCAGCCGAAATACAACATCCTCCTCAAGGACGACAAGACATACCCCTGGATAGTCGTCAAAAACGAGCAGTTCCCGCGAATATTCCTCACCCGTCGGAAGATTGACGACAAGTCGCGGTACTATGGTCCCTACACCGTCGTTCAAAACGTCAAAAGCATGCTTCATCTGCTTACTACTATCTATCCGGTAAGAAATTGCAGCCATGTTATGACGGCGAGCAAGATTGAGAATAAAAAGATCCGCGTTTGCCTGCAATATCATATCAAGCGTTGCCTTGCGCCATGTACCGGTCTGCAAACCGAATCCGATTACAATGAAAATATCCGTGCGATAGAAGAAATCTTGAAGGGCAATGTCAACCTCATTAGCCGTCGGATTTACAAGAGCATGATGAAATGTTCCGCCGAGATGCGCTATGAAGAAGCCGCGCGGCTCAAAGAGCATTATATGACTCTTCAGAACTATTCTACCCGGTCGGTGATCGTATCCAACAGGATCAACGTAGATGTATTCTCTTTTCATGGGGAAGGGCAAGCGGTATATATCAACTACATGCACATCGTGAACGGGGCTATAATACAGGGTTTTACACTTGAATACCGCTTACCGTTGGACGAACCCCGCGAGAAAATACTCGGCATGGGCATAGTTGAATTGCGTTTACGTTTCGAGAGCGCCTTAACCGAGATTATCGTACCATTCTTGCCGAACATAGAATTAAACTCCGTTAAATTCACCATACCCAGAAGCGGTGAGCGGCGCAAACTGCTTGATCTTTCGGAAAAAAATGCCATACAATATTGCCTCAAGCGGGTTAAATACATCGAGCAGCTCAGTCCTGACCAGCGCATCATAAGAGTCCTTAAGAACTTGCAAGACAACCTTCACCTGAAAGAAATGCCCGTCCATATCGAGTGTTTTGACAACTCTAATATACAGGGTGCGAACCCCGTTTCATCCTGTGTAGTATTCCGCATGGCAAAACCTGCAAAACGAGACTACCGCCACTTCAACATCAAGACGGTAACGGGACCCGACGACTACGCTTCGATGCGGGAAACCATTTTCCGCCGTTACAGCAGGCTGATTGAAGAAGGACAGAAGATACCGCAACTCATTATAATCGACGGTGGCAAGGGACAGTTAACCGCTGCGGTCACCGCCCTCAAATCACTGGATTTATACGGTCAAATAGCCATTATCGGCATCGCCAAGCGGCTTGAAGAGATATATTTCCCCGAAGACCCCATCCCTTTATACCTCGACAAAAGTTCCGAAAGCATGAAGCTCATCCAGCGCATACGGGATGAAGCCCACCGGTTTGGTATAACCTTTCATCGCGACAAACGAAGCAAGCAGCAGGTAATATCCGAATTGGACGCCATTAAAGGCATCGGCAAAATTCTGAAAACCCGCCTCCTGCAAAAGTACGGCAGCGTACAGCGTATCAAAGACGCCTCGCCGGAAGGAATATCGGAATTAATCGGGGAGAAAAAAGCAAAGATACTTATAGAAGGACTGGGTAGAGATAAGAACTTTTCCCCCGACCCTTAAAACAATGGACAACACAGACAAACATCGCGCCGGACGAAATAAGACAGTTACTATCTCGGACATCGAACTAAGTATGTTCGGGGAAAGGCTGGTAACGCTCAGCGATGGCAGGTGCGTGCAGGTGGAAGATATTATTGACCGAACCCTGCACGGCGACATGACAGAACTTCTGCCGCGATTGCCGGCAACATTCGCCGACCTAATATTCATCGACCCGCCTTACAACCTGACCCGCAACTTCAACGGAATGAAGTTCCGATCTTCGTCGGAAGAGGAATACATTGCTTACCTCAGATTCTGGTTTCCAAAGGTCGTAGCCTGCCTCAAACCAAACGGCTCGCTATACATCTGCGGTGACTGGAGATCCACTTCGGCACTCCAAACAGTAATGCGGGAAAATCTGACTGTGATAAACCGTATCACATGGCAACGGGAAAAAGGGCGCGGCGCTCTGCGAAACTGGAAAAACGCAATGGAAGACATCTGGTTCGGAGTGAACAACGAAAAGGAGTATTATTTCAATACTGATGCCGTCAAACAAAAACGACGGGTCATCGCTCCATACCGCAAAGACGGTGCGCCGAAAGACTGGATAACTTCCGACAACGGCAAATACAGACTGACATACCCTTCCAACCTCTGGGATGACATAAGTATCCCTTACTGGTCAATGCCGGAAAATACCGACCACCCAACCCAAAAACCCGAAAAACTGCTTGCTAAACTAATCCTCGCTTCATGCCCGCCTGACGGTATTGTGTTCGATCCCTTCCTCGGATCCGGTACAACTTCCGTCGTGGCAAAGAAACTCGGACGACATTATATTGGTATCGAAACCAGCGAACTATATTGCTGCCTTGCCGAGAAACGCCTTGCACAGGCAGACTCTGATAAAACAATTCAAGGTTACACCGACGGCGTGTTCTGGGAAAGAAATACGGCAAACTTGCAAAGATATAACACGAAGAAACGGTAGTTACAGTAAAAGCAAGATCTTTCCCTTTGTACACAAATAAGGGAACACACAGTGTACTCCCTTATTAATCATCACCTTTATTCCGTGATGTGAAATGGCTTCTTAAACGGTTGATTCTATATGATCACCTCGTCTGGTTTCCCTGAGGAATGCCTGGGATGGGTATAAATTCGGGCAAATGGAACGATGTCTCACCGTATCCTTTAACATCCAGATTTTTACCGAAAGCGAGGTCTGCGGGAATAAGGTTCTGTTCGGCGGCGCTCATTGCCTCCCATGTTATGAGTTTGCCGGTGTATGCAGATTCGCGACCCATGATTGCAGCAAGGTTGGAGACAGCCGTCTCCGAAGCCTGCTCTATAGGTTTACCGGCGCGGATATGATTGATCCAGTTCACGTGTTCGAGGGTATAGGGGTCGCGCTGTTTGAAGGTCGCTTTTTCTTCTTCACGGTTGAATTTCCAGAGAACATTGCCCTTGAGGTCTTTGATAATTTTGCCTCTGAAAGGCTGTCCGTTTTCGTCTTTCTCGATGGAACCTTCGGAATACCAGGCGCCTTTTGTTCCCTGTATAAATTCGCTGACATTGTTTGAACATCCGTTGATTTGGCGGCTCATACTGTGGAGGTGTATGCCGTTTTCAAACTCAAAGTCAATGCTGAAGTTGTCATACTGGTTGCCTGTCTGACGGCGCTGGCGGGAGCCGAATCCGCATGCACTTACGGGTTTAAGCCCCGAAAACCAGGTAAAAACATCAATGTTGTGGACATGCTGCTCGACGATATGGTCGCCAGAGAGCCATGTCCAGTTCACCCAGTCACGAATCATCCACTGTAAGTCGTCCCAACCTTTTTGGCGGAATTTTGACCAGAGTTCGCCGCCATTCCAGTAGACGCATCCACCGGTAATCTCGCCGATATAGCCTTCCATAATTTTCTTGTATGACTCGACATATCCACGCTCATGATGGCGCTGTGTGCCGGTGACGACTGCTAAACCTTTTGCCTGCGCCTGTTTAGCGGTAGCAATAATAGTACGGTATCCAGCCGCATCAACGCAGATTGGTTTTTCGAGGAAAGAATGTTTGCCTTTTTCCACCGCATATTTGAAAATTTCGGGGCGAAACGCAGGAGGCGTGGCAGTAATGATGACATCAACTCCACTGTCGATGACTTTCCGGTAAGCATCCAGTCCGACAAATCTCTTGTCTGCCGCGATGTCGATGCCTTTCTTCTCTTTGAGGCTTTTTGCGAGATCTTCTACCCGTTCGCCGAATACGTCGCCGAGAGCGGTAACAGTAACGCCGTTAGCAGATTCGAGGAAGTTAATCGCTGCACCTGAACCGCGTCCGCCACAGCCGATAATTCCGGCTTTCAATTCCCGTCCATCGGTAGCAAGGTCAGGCAAATTAGGGATGTAATAACTTCCTTGTTCGCGGAGCGGAACGATTTTGTTCCCGTTGTTTTTACACGAAGTAAAGAGTGCGGCGTTACCGACGCCTGCGGTGCAGACAGCGCCTGCCATTGCAGAGTTTTTCAAAAATGAACGTCTGCTGATTTTGTTTTTTTCTTGTTCCATTTTCTGCTTATTTTTTGTTTATAAATTTGTTTTTGGAAAATTTAACTACGCAAAGATACATTTTTTTTGAATAGTATCCACTATGAATAACATAAATCATGGTAAACGCATTTAATTTATATTGTTTCTCCACTCTTTTACCGCCATAATGTAATTATTTCTATTGATCAACTGATGGCGGATAATTATCGCAGTTTCTTTGATGCAAAGAATAAACTTTGTACTCTTGTTGGGCTAATGCCTTTATTCCCGTTTCTTGAAATAGAAAAAATTCAAAGCATACGATGGAAGAACTTTTTCCAAAAAGTTGTTGTCGCTTGCGAGCGACTGTATGTTTTCAAATGATTTCTTGCTGTCGCTCGCGAGCGACGGTCTGTTTACAAATGATTTCTTACTGTCGCTTGCGAGCGACGGTCTGTTTACAAATGATTTCATGCTGTCGCTTACGAGCGACGGTATGTTTACAAATGATTTCATGCTGTCGCTTGCGAGCGACGGTATGTTTACAAATGATTTCTTGCTGTCGCTTGCGAGCGACAGCGAGAATTTATCCAAAAGTCGTTTGCACAACTCTGCGCAAATGGGATTTTTCAGTCGCCGGTAGCACTGAGAGCCCTTACAGCATTTCTCGTTACTGATGATTTGCAATAAGTAATATAAGATGTTTATTTTATTATTGTAGTCCGTAGGATACCGGTTTCTACTATCAATGTTTCTTTCCCGGTATAAATTTTGTTTGGTATTACTTCACTTTTTCGGATTTGTCACCATCTTCGTCGCCGCTATCTTTCTGTCGGCATACCGCACTACATCGGCGATTACCAATTTCTGAACCGCCGAAATTAAGGTCTGCATAAAAGCAAAATCTATTTGGTTGTTTGTGGTTATGGGTAAAAATATTTTCGTTTTTTTCATCGCTTCGCGATTAAATTTTGCGCCATAATTAAATTTCCCCATAGTCGCAATTCTTGAACTTGTAATGATTTGCATTGCAACATATTTATTAAAACCATCAAATTTTGGCACTAAATTTTGTATATGAGAATAACCTATGAAATCATCTTTTTGATAAAACATAGTATCAGCCCCCATCGTAGTGTCGGAACAAGTTAAGGTATTACCTTTATTATTTGCTGCAAATTCGCTATATCCCATAATCCCATTTTCAGTGGAAGAATTAGATACAAGTGGAATTTTACCATTACCTTTTAGTAATTCGTCATTAGAATATTTAAGCCATTTCGTTGGATTTATCTCAAACAACCCCCCAATTTTAAACCCTTCAAATTCCACTTTTCCATTTTCAAACCTTTCCAGCGCCTTTTGTTCGTCTTCGGTCAAAGTGTAATCGGTCAATCCGGTAGCGTTTAAGTAGGCTTCCAGTTCAGCGACACGCTGAACTTCCAGTTCAGCGACA
>JAISYU010000052.1 GCA_031269685.1 Dysgonamonadaceae bacterium
TATGGATAAAGAAGGGATGCAAGAAAAGAAATTTACGGAAGGCGAGCATAAAGTAGCCGTCAAAGTAATTGACAAACAGGGACTTGGCGGAATAGACAAAGTAAAAATTGAAGTGAAAAGAAATGAAAATCGAAATAATATCTCCTGAAAAAATTATTTACAGCGGCGAAGCGGATTCCGTTACTTTGCCCGGTGTAATGGGTTCGTTCTCTATTCTAAATCTTCATGCTCCTATTATTTCGATTTTGAAGAAAGGTGCGTTGACTTACAGGGTCAGAGATAACGAAAAAACGATGGAAATAAATAGCGGATTCGTTGAAACAAAGAAAAATATTGTAACAGTTTGTGTAGAATGAATTTTTTAAAGATGAGGATAGAATATTTTTTAGGATCATTGATACTTGTTTTAGGTTTGCTGTTGAACAACTTCAGAGATGAATTGTTTGCAAATTCGGAACCATATTGGTGGTGTCAGGCAGGGATTCTGTTCTTGACTTTTTACGAACTTGCGGTTGTTTTCATAATAGATAAAAAATATAAATCCGTTTCGCCCCGGCAATCAATCAACCTGTTGATGGGATTAAAAATAGGGAGAATTTTATTTTCCGGCTTTTTTGTAATAAGTTACCTTGCAGTGGTTAAATTGGAAACAAAGCGATTCATGCTTGTGTTTCTAACAATATACCTGATATTTTTAGTATTTGATACACTGTTTATCATCAGCCGTGAAAGAAAGGCGAAAAAACAAATTAAGAAGAATGAAACCCATACAGATAAATAAAATATTGTGTATCTGTCTGTTGATTTTTGCCGTAACAGACGCAAAAACACAGGAATATAATGCCGGACATCACGAAGAAGCCGGTGGAAAACTTAACGTGACCGAAATGATTCTCGATCATGTGGGTGACGCTTATGATTGGCATATAACAACCATCAACGGACACCATATTTCGATTCCTTTACCTGTAATTCTATGTGGGCAGGATGGGAAATGGCACTTGTTTTCTTCATCGCGATTAGAACATGGGCACGCTGAATATCGGGGGTTTTCGATTGCTCAAGAAGGTAAATACAAGGGCAAAATAGTAGAAAAAGACGCAATAACCGGCGAAGAAATACGCACATGGGACTTTTCTCTGACTAAAAACGCTTGTTCTCTGTTACTAAGTAGCATAATCCTGATATTCTTGATCATGTCATGCGCCTTGTGGTACAAGAAAAGAAAAGCAGAAGACGTATCGCCTAAAGGTTTTGTCGGAATGATTGAAATGCTGATAATGAGTATCGTGAATGACGTAATAAAACCTTGTATAGGGAAGAATTACCATCGTTATTCACCTTACCTGCTGACGGTGTTTTTCTTTATCTTTTTCAATAACTTGATGGGGATCATACCTTTCTTTCCCGGAGGAGCGAATGTAACGGGAAATATAGCCGTTACGAGCGTTTTGGCAATATTTACATTTATCGTTGTAAATACTTTTGGCACTAAGGAATACTGGAAGGAAGTATTCTGGCCTGAAGTACCGATGTGGCTTAAGGTACCTATTCCGATTATGCCTGCCATTGAGTTGGTTGGGGTTTTTACAAAACCGTTTGCGCTGATGATTCGTCTCTTTGCCAACATTTTGGCGGGACACTCAATAGTTTTGGGCTTGACGAGTGTGATTTTTATTACCGTCAGTCTTGGAACCGCGATGAATGTGGGGATGAGCGTCCTGTCAGTCGTTATGACAATTTTTATTGATTTTGTTGAGCTGCTGGTTGCATTTATTCAGGCATACGTTTTCACCATGTTATCGGCAGTTTTTATCGGACTGTCGCAGGCAGAATCACATCACGAGAAAATTAAGAACTAAAAATTATAATTAAAAAAATTATGTTATTATCAATTTTATTACAGGCTGCTGCCGGATTAACTACCGGAGCGGGATTAGCAAAATTAGGCGCTGGACTTGGCGCTGGGTTGACCGTGATTGGCGCGGGTCTTGGTATTGGAAAAATAGGTCAGTCGGCAATGGATGGCATTGCCCGTCAACCTGAAGCGACGGGAGATATTCGTATGAATATGATTATCGCAGCTGCTTTAGTTGAGGGTGTTGCTTTGTTTTCCGTTGTAGTTTGCGGATTTATACTCTAGGGCTATGAGTTTACTGACACCGGATTTGGGTCTGTTGTTCTGGATGCTTTTTGCATTCGGGGTAGTTTTCTTTGTTCTTGCCAAGTTTGGTTTTCCTGTGATTATCAAGATGGTAGAAGAGCGCAAGGCGTTCATTGACATGTCGCTTGAATCAGCAAAGGAAGCGAACGCTCGGCTTACATGTATTGTAGAAGAAAGCGAAAAAATCCTGAAGGAAGCGCATGAAAAGGAATTGCAGATACTGAAGGAAGCTGACGAGATGCGTCTGAAGGTCATTGCCGAAGCGAAACAGCAGGCGGGAGTCGAGGCAGGTAAACTTATTTCCGAAGCGCGGATAGCTATTCAGAAAGAAAAGGAAACGGCATTACGCGATGTTCGGAATGAGATTGCTATGCTTTCGCTTGGTATTGCAGAGAAGGTACTTCGTCGCAACTTGTCGGATCAATCGGTACAGCGGGAACTTGTTGAGCAGTTAATCAATGAGGCGCGAATAAATTAATCGACGATGGATTCGGGAAAAATTTCTACTCGCTATGCAAAGGCGATATACCGGTTTGCTGTAAGTTGTGGAGAAGAGTCCCGCCTTGCGGGCGAGATGAAAGTTCTTACTTCACAGTTCGAGAAACTTCCGGAATTGAAGAAAGCGCTTGAGAACCCAACGGTATCAAACGAAGAGAAGCATATATTGCTGCTCACTGCTTCCGGTGGCGACGTCAGCGACACTTGCCGGCGGGCGTTGCAACTTGTTGTAGGCAATGGGCGTGCCGGTTATATGCCGTCTGTTGCGTTGATGTACGACAAGGTTTACCGCAGGGAAAAACGAATATTGCGGGTTGATTTGACTACCGTTGAGCCGGCTTCCCGTGAAATTGAGCAGTCTCTTATTGGTCTGATTACCGACAGGGCTATTGAGAAAGTTGATTTTGACGCACGTTCCGACGGCGGGATTATTGGCGGGTTTGTTTTGCAAATTGAAGACCGGCGGTTGGATGCGAGTGTGAGGAGTCAGTTGAATCAGATACGGTTGAAGTTATTGGGAAAGGGCGTTTAGCTTTATCGCGGCGTTTTTCCGATAATATATATGACTGTTTTAGAGCGTGAAAAGAAACAGGCTGTTCCAGAAAGGACAGCCTGTTTCTTTTTTTGTTGCGGATAGATAATATTTTTATCGCTTCCCTGCCTTCAATGTTTGTATGCCTTAATCTTTTTGAAACCCTTCCAAGTGTATGCGTCTGCGTACTTTTTAAAGAAAGGGCATTAAGGTCTTTAAAGACTTTAAGGGCTTTAATGACTTTAAGGACTCTAAGGGCTTTAAAGACTTTAAGGACGTTAAAGCAACAGACCGGAGGTCTGAATTTGCATAACCCCCAGTGAAGCGAAGCGACTGGGGGTGAAAGGCGGAACGTCCTTAACGTCCTTTCAGGAGAGGTATGATTGCTTTCGTCACCCCCAGTCGCTTCGCTTCACTGGGGGTTATTAATGTTCGTCCTTGACAGGACTTTAAGGACTTTAAGGTCTTTAAAGACTTTAAGGGCTTTAAGAACTTTAAAAACCTTAAGGACATTAATGGCGTTCTGTTCCAATTACGGAACAATAATCGACTGAATTGGGCTCCATGGTCCTGTTTGTCCTTTCTCGTTTTGCCTTGCGATTGAAACATAAGCCTTTTTTCCGCTCTCTCCTTCTTCAAAATTGAGGGTATGAGGCGTTCTTGTAGCAAGCTCGCGGCGGGTAAGTTCCTTATGTGTCTCGGGAGGCGTATCGCATATATCGTATGCAATCACCGCGCCGTTATCGCCGTAAGGCAATGCTTTTGAATCGTTACCCTCACTGCGGAAATCAATCCTTATTTGACGGAAACTTAGAACGCTAAGGATAAACAGGATAATCGTAGTCGGGATACCAATCGGCGTTCTCGTCGTGTCCATCACCGGTATTCCGAGTGCTATCCGTTCTTCGTTTGTTATAGCCTTGTTGTAGCGAAGATGCGCATTTACGACGTATTGCACAGCCTTCCTGAATGCGTTGGCTTTCTCGTTACGGTCGATTCTGTCCGCCTTTCCTGCGTTAGGCAGTTCTGCCTTCCTTTGTGCAAGGTTGAACCGGTCTCCCGTTACCCTTATTTCCTCAAATTCATCTTCCGGCACGCCCCATTTTGAGATATTGGGCGCAAGTTTGTCGACAAAGTTAATGTACCACGCTACCAGAAGCGGATACTTTTTCGGTAAATAATACTCTTTTTTACTCGCCATGATTTTTTTCTTTTTTATAAGTTAAAATTTTACAGTTAAAATACATTTTTTTGCATACGTCTGCGAGATTTTTGCAGACCTCTGCGAATTTTTTGCATACGTCTGCGATTTTTTTGCAGACGTCTGCGAATTTTTTGCAGACGTCTGCGCGATTTTTGCAGACGTCTGCGATTTTTTTGCAGACGTCTGCGATTTTTTTGCATACATCTGAAAAGTCTTTAGATGCGTTGCAGCAGTTTGCGTCTACATCTGAAAGGTTGTTTTGTACGTATGCCCGTAATTTTGCGCAGGATACAAAGGAAAATGAGAAGGGTGCGCATGTTAAGGAAGCGTTTGACGCAGATAAACCATGTCCTGAGTTAGAACATGCAATTCCTGTCTTAGAACCTGCAATGCCCGTCATCGATGATCGCTTTCCTGTGAACGGCATATTTTCCGATGCATTATATATGATATTACTCCTCATATCGGCTGCAAAATTACAAAAAAAAATTGAACTGCCAAATTTTTAGATGGATTTTATGTTAAAAAGTTTGTTTTTTATGCTTTTTATATCGTTTTCGATGATTTCATATTGTTTTTTTTAGTAATTTTGCAGCCAGATATAAATTATAAATAATGAATATACTGTTATTAGGAAGCGGTGGCAGGGAAAACGCCTTCGCGTGGAAGATAAAACAAAGCGAAAAAGTCGATAAACTGTTCATCGCTCCGGGAAATGCCGGGACTGCGATGCTCGGTATAAACTTACCGGTGAATATAAATGATTTTCAGGCGGTCAAAAAAGCAACGCTGGAGAATAATATTGACATGGTAGTGGTCGGTCCCGAAGAACCATTAGTAAATGGAATCTATGACTTCTTTACAGCAGACAGCGACCTGAAAAATATTCCGCTTATCGGTCCCTCGATGAAGGGCGCAATGCTTGAAGGAAGCAAAGATTTCGCAAAAAATTTCATGAACCGGCACGAAATACCGACCGCAAGGCATAAAAGTATTACAAGAGAGACACTTTCTTGTGGTATCGAGTTCCTGAAATCCCTCAATCCCCCATACGTGCTCAAAGCAGACGGACTTGCAGCCGGTAAAGGCGTGCTGATAATAAATGACCTGCAAGAAGCGGAAAAAGAACTGTCGATGATGCTGGAGGGAAGTTTCGGAAAAGCGAGTGAAAAGGTAGTGATAGAGGAGTTCCTGACAGGTATCGAGTGTTCAGTGTTCGTAATGACGGACGGTAAATCATACAAAATATTGCCCGAAGCAAAAGATTACAAGAGAATCGGAGAAGGTGACACAGGTCCGAATACAGGCGGCATGGGCGCCGTTTCGCCTGTCAAGTTCGCCAGTAAAAAATTCATGGGTAAGGTCGAAAAAGAGATAGTTATCCCAACAATAAACGGACTGAAAGAAGAAGGTATCATATACAAGGGATTCATTTTCATTGGATTGATAAATGTAAACGGAGATCCGAAAGTAATTGAATACAACTGCCGAATGGGTGACCCGGAAACCGAAGTGGTAATGCTTCGGATAAAATCAGATATAATAGACCTGCTCGAAGGCGTCGCACGTGAGAACCTTGCAGAAAAAGCACTCGAAACAGATAGCAGGTTCGCCTCAACTGTGATGCTGGTAGCCGGAGGATATCCAGGAAGTTACCAAAAAGGAAAGGTGATATACGGACTCGACGACACAGACGGGTGCATAATTTTCCATGCCGGAACAAAGACCAAAAATGGACTGACCCTGACAAACGGAGGAAGGGTGATCGCGGTCAGTGCTTACGGAAAAAGAATGGAAGATGCGCTGCAACTGTCGTACTATAACGCAGCCGTAATCGACTTCGACGGAAAACAATACAGGAAGGACATAGGATTCGACTTGAGATGAAGATAAAAAAACTACACAGTGCGTTAGTTTCCAACAAGTACGTGCTGATAATCGCCCTTGCCGCTTTCTCTGTCGCACGGCTAAACGGTAATATGCAAGACAGCGAAATAATTATTGCAACCATTATCCATGCCGGAATAGCGCTGTTTATGATTCAAATAAATAATGCGTTTAATATAATACGTACGCGTACAGTATTGCCGGTGGTGATATATATCCTTCTATGCAGCGCAAAAAAACAACCGTACGATGATATTAACGGCAGTGTGACTGCACTTTGCGTCGCTCTGTCTTACTTTTTTATGCTCTCCTCATTCCAAAGCAAGAGAGCGGAAGTGCAATCGCTGAATATATCTATAATTATCACAACAGGCAGTCTGATTTGGACGCCATTGATGTTGTTTTTCCCGTTTACGTGGTACGGTTTCTACCGTATGAAGAGCTGGAACAGGCGAATTATTCCCGCCGCAATAGCAGGATACGCAGGAGTTTACCTTGTCCTTTTCGCGTGGAGCGCGTACCGTGGCAATATTGCGGGATTTGTTCAATATTTGCCGGAGACGAAAGAAATATTCATGCTTCAATACCACAAACCGTCAGTTACCGAATGGATTTTCACCGGACTGACGCTGGCGATATACCTTCATGCAGGCTTTAACCTGTACGTGTCGGCGATTTCGGAAAATATCCGTACAATATTCTCACTTCAATCAATTTACTTTCCATCCCTGTTTATGATAATAATGTCTTTCCTGCAACCAAAATGGGTTACTGTTCTATATATTCCGCTGTCAATCGTAATTTCCTATCTCTTTACCGACACAAAAAGCCCTTACAGGCAATACCTTTGCCTGACCTTTATCATCGCAGCAATGTCGATAGGGATATTGGAATACCTTAACGCTTAAAAGGCAGCGTAAGTTCTTTCCTGAAAGCAGTAGCGGTAAAGAGAGCGATCAATTCCTCCTTTTCATTGGTAACAGTAACCTCAAAGGTCGCAAGTTTCGCGTGAAGGTGCACAATACGGGCGTCGGCAAAAAGTATCCCTTCACTAACTCCCCTAAAATAACGTATACTTGTCTCAATCGACACCGCAAGATTACCGTAGGCATTTACGGCTGCGGCAAAAGCAAGGTCGGCAAGAGTGAACACCGCCCCACCCTGTATCACATTGCCGGCGTTAAGGTGCATCTCGCGTATTTTCATGCGGGCTCTGGCGCGACCAGGCTCCACCTCAAGCAATTCTACACCCGAAAAAGCAGCATAACGATCGCCTGTAAAAAATTCGTAAACAGTCATATTTATTGTTTTTATCTTTATTGATTATCTTTTAAGATGCAAAAATACAAAAAATTTAGTACCTTTGCCGCCAAAATCAAACCAATTACTTAATGAAACATATCAGAAACTTCTGTATAATAGCGCATATAGACCACGGTAAAAGTACTTTAGCAGACCGTCTCCTGGAATATACAAAGACCGTTTCCGGTAAAGACCTGCAAGCTCAGGTGCTCGACGACATGGATCTCGAACGCGAACGCGGAATTACCATCAAAAGTCACGCAATACAGATGAAGTATGAATACAAAGGCGAACAATACGTCTTAAACCTGATAGATACTCCGGGGCACGTTGATTTCTCCTACGAAGTGTCGCGTTCAATCGCCGCCTGCGAAGGTGCACTGCTCATAGTTGACGCCGCACAGGGTATACAGGCGCAGACTATCTCCAACCTTTATATGGCGCTCGAAAACGATCTCGAAATAATTCCCGTACTCAATAAGATAGATCTCCCGCAGGCTATGCCAGAAGAAGTTGAAGACCAGATTGTAGAACTTTTAGGATGTAAACGTGAGGAAATTATCAGGGCGAGCGGCAAAACAGGCGAAGGAGTATATGACATCCTCAACGCGGTAGTCGAACGCATCAAGTCACCTTCTGGAAATCCCGACGCACCGTTGCAGGCGTTGATTTTCGACTCCGTATTCAATGCTTTCCGAGGAATTATTGCCTATTTCAAAGTAGTAAACGGTTCGATACGCAAAGGAGATAAGGTAAAATTTGTCGCTTCTGAAAAAGAATACGACGCAGATGAAGTAGGTATCCTCAAACTTGACATGCAACCGACCGCAGAAGTAGGCTGCGGTAACGTCGGGTATATTATTTCAGGAATAAAAGTGTCGAAAGAGGTGCGCGTCGGAGATACCATCACCCATATTGCCCGTCCCTGCGAGAAGGCTATAGAAGGATTCGAGGAAGTAAAACCTATGGTCTTTGCCGGCGTCTATCCGATTGATACGGAAGACTTTGAAAATCTGCGTTCTTCGCTCGAAAAACTACAGTTAAACGACGCTTCTCTTACTTTTCAGCCTGAATCATCGGTCGCTTTGGGTTTTGGCTTTCGTTGCGGCTTTCTCGGACTGTTGCACATGGAAATAGTACAGGAAAGGCTCGACCGCGAGTTCAATATGGACGTAATAACTACCGTGCCGAACGTTTCATACAACGTATATGACAAGCACGGCAACTGCAAGGAGGTGCACAATCCCGCAGGACTGCCCGAACCGACCCTCATTGACCGTATCGACGAGCCGTTTATCCGTGCATCTGTCATCACGAGCACTGCTTACATCGGACCTATCATGACGCTCTGCCTCGGTAAGCGCGGCACACTCGTCCGGCAGGATTATATCTCCGGCGACCGCGTTGAGATCATATACGACATACCGCTTGGCGAAATAGTAATCGACTTTTACGATAAACTTAAAAGTATTTCCAAGGGTTACGCTTCTTTCGACTACCATTTCCACGACTACCGCCCCGCAAGACTTATCAAACTTGACATCCTCCTCAACGGCGAGCCGGTCGACGCCCTTTCCACGCTGACACACTTCGACAACGCTAACAATTTTGGTCGGCGTATGTGTGAGAAATTGAAGGAACTGATCCCCCGTCAGCAGTTTGACGTAGCGATCCAGGCAGCGATTGGCGCTAAGATCATTGCCCGCGAAACAATCAAGGCTGTCCGCAAAGACGTTACCGCCAAATGTTACGGCGGCGACATTTCCCGCAAGCGCAAATTGCTTGAAAAACAGAAAGAGGGAAAGAAGCGTATGAAGCAAGTAGGTAATGTAGAGGTTCCTCAAAAGGCATTCCTTGCCGTACTCAAATTAGACTGATTCCAGCGGGTTATTTTGCCGGCGCTATACCTTTTAAACGCAGCGCTTTGCCAAACAGTGGTTAATCTTTATTAGTTAACCACTGTCACTCGTTCACTTTTCTTTAAAAATACCATAAATAGGGTATTTCACACCTTTTGGAATCACAGTACATTTGTATTCTTAATTCAAAAGTATTTTTTCATGATTAAAACAGTGTTTTGCGGATTACTTATTCTACTTGTATGCGGCTCATTGTCGGCGCAGATAAGAGGTGTTGTAAAAGATAACGTGACAAAAGAGATTCTTGCAGGAGTCTCTGTACATATTAAATCATCGGCATCGGGTACGATTACCGACGGGAATGGATATTTTAAATTAGAAGCATCTCCGGAAGATATTTTAGTATTTTCTTTTATCGGTTATCAGACTTTGGAGGTTATCAGCGGCGTTAATTTAGAACTTGATGTTTTTATGATAGAAGACAGTCGTTTGATGGATGAAGTGGTAGTGGTCGGATATGGCACGCAAAGCCGTAAAGAATTGACCGGCTCAATAGTAAAGCTTTCGCAGCATGTTATTGATCATCCTGACGTATCGTTTGACAGGATGCTCGGCGGTGCGGTTGCGGGAGTGAATGTAACTCAGGGATCGGGTCAGCCAGGAGAGTCGGTCGATGTCCGTATAAGAGGAGGCAATTCAATAGATGCAAGTAACGAACCATTGTATGTCATCGACGGATTCATTTTCTTCAGCGGAGGATCTTCTACGAAG
This sequence comes from Dysgonamonadaceae bacterium, assembly GCA_031269685.1. Taxonomy (GTDB): domain Bacteria; phylum Bacteroidota; class Bacteroidia; order Bacteroidales; family Azobacteroidaceae; genus Azobacteroides. Next base: position 10,218 of record JAISYU010000052.1, read on the forward strand.
GCAGGTATGGTTTATTTGGAAGGAAATCTTAATCCTTTATCATCAATCAATCCTTCCGATATAGAATCGATAGAGGTTTTGAAGGATGTGTCTGCAACTGCAATCTACGGCTCACGCGGTGCAAATGGAGTGATTATCGTTACAACAGGAAAAGGTAAACATGGAAAGAACAACATTAATTATCAATATTCGATCGGATGGGATACGCCGGCAAAGAGATTGAAATTACTCAATGCCGGACAATGGGCGAGGATACAGAAAGACTATTTCTTGAACAAAGGAAGATATACGGATGAAGAGATAGATCTTCTCGGTGAAGGGTATGACTGGCAAAATGCCGTCTTACAGACCGGAATCAGACAGAGTCACAATATTTCCATAGGCGGAAGCGGTACGGGATTGCGTTATCTTGTATCAGGCAATTACCTTGACCAGGAAGGAATAGTAATTAATACCGGATTTAGAAGATATAACGCTCGAATTAACTTTGAACACAATATAACAGACAAGTTTACTGTCGGCGTAACGGCTACTGCCGGTAAAAACATACAGAATAGCCTTACAGCCTTTCAGGAAGTTGATTGGAGTTCTTCACCGTTTTCTTCCGGCATAACAAGTTCACTTACTTATGCGCTGTTTATACCGCCGGTAGTTCCGGTTTATGATTTGAATGGCGACTATAATTATCGTAATCCATTTGAATATGGATACCTTGTCTCGAACGGCAAGGCAGTGAATCCGGTTTCTGATTTAAATAACAGTATCGGCGAAGCAATCAATTCATCTTTCATCGGTAACTTCAATTCCGAATATAAAATAATAAACGGTTTAACTGCAAAAGTAAACGCCGGACTTTACAGCAGTCATGTTACACAAAATTTCTTTGCGCCTTCCTATACTGCCCTCGGCATGAATGTAAATGCAATGGGAGGTATTGGTAAAAAAGACACGGAGATAGTTCAATCCGAATTCACTCTTTCATACTCAAGACAGATTAACGAAAATAATTATACAAATATACTTGCCGGCTACACGTATCAACATACAGGTGTTAATTATACTATCAACCGCGTTTCGGATTTCACGGAAGACACATACGGAATAAAGATACTCGAAATAGCCCGTAAATCTGAAACGCCAATATCACTTTCTCCCGAATCGTCTCTATATTCAATGCTGGCGAGGATTAATTACACCTTCGCAAAGAGATATAATATGACGGTAACAATTCGTGGAGACAGATCGTCAAGATTTGCAAAGGACAATAAATGGGGTTATTTCCCTTCGGCAGGAATTTCATGGAACGCAATGTCTAATCTAAAGTTACGCCTGACATGTGGAAATGCAGGCAATCAGGAAATAGGCAACTATGAATACGGCGAACTCTTTAACGCATACACTTACAATGGACAAACTGTATATACGAAAACCAATAACGGTAATAATAACCTGAAATGGGAAACAACAACAATGTACAACGCCGGAATTGACGCCGAACTGTATAACCGGCGAATATCGCTTGCAGCAGACGTTTATTACAAGAAGACTTCGGATCTGCTGCTTGCCGTTCCACTCGATCCGACACAGGGGGGAGGAACACAGTTAAGGAATGTCGGCAACGTCTCCAACAAGGGAATCGAATTATCATTCAATTATAACGTAATTGATAATAAAATACTACGATGGAATACTTCTTTTAATTTCTCACGCAACATAAATAATATACTTTCGCTCGGAGGCAGTACAAAGATAAACAGAGATAAAAGAGGCGAAGAGCAGTTAAGGGTCGGCGAGCCGCTTGGGGCTTTCTATGGTTTAATATTTGATGGAATAGTACAGCAGGAAGATGATGTTTCACAACTTCCAACAACAGTATATGGCGCTCCACGTGCAGGCGATGTCAAATTCAGGGACATCAGCGGACCTGACGGAATACCTGACAACGTTATAGATTATAATGATATTACATACATAGGAGACATTCAGCCTTCATTCATATACGGTTTCCAGACAAATGTAAAGTTTCGCAGTTTAGACCTCTTCGTATCATTTCAGGGAACACATGGAAACAAAATTTATAACAGCCTCGGATTTTACCTCGAACGACCTGACGATTCTTATAATAAATCATCAGAATTACTTAACAGCTGGACAACTGATAATCCATCAAAAACATTGCCGACACTTTCAAATTACCGTTATTACAGTTACCTCGACAGTCGCTATGTGCAGGATGCATCATATTTGAGATTGAAAGACATTACACTTGGATACACTTTCAATCAACATGGAAAATATACAATACGGCTATTCATTAGCGCACTTAATTTATTAACTGTTACGAAATATAAAGGATACGATCCTGAAATATCACGTGGAATAGACCGTGGAGCCTATCCTGCATCAAGGACAATACAAGCCGGAATCAGAATCGGCATATAATTGATGACCGTAAACGTAGCGAGACACTATATAATAGTGGTTATCTCTATTAGTTCTTAATGCCTCCACATTCATTTTTCTTTAAAAATACCCTAAATAGGGTATTGACAAGCATATATTTTATGTCGTACCTTTGCAGTCTCAAATTATAAGTTATTTATTATAAACAATTAAAATTTTTTCTTATGAACAAATTTATCTCTTTCCTAAAATCATGGATTTCAATCCATGCATTAGTGTTGATTAGTTTCGCACTATTCTTTTCCTGCAGCGATGACGACGACGTAAACAATGGCGGAGGTATCACTACAGAAGTAATCAAAACAAATGCCGAAGCCCTGGCTATCGGTAATGCAGTCTTCCCTCCCCTGACGAGGCTGAGCTCTTCATTCTCTTTCCTGATAGAATTGCCGGTGGACAATACTATCAGTTTTGAAGGACCGGAAGATCGCGGAGCTCCTGTTTTAAGTCGATTTGAACACGCTCCAAAGACCGGATTCGACACGCCACATGATTATCCCGACAAAGTATTCAGCAGACTATACGAAAGTATTGGAAACTCTAACGTGGCGCTCGAAAAACTTGATTCGTCAAGAGTAACGGAAACTCTTTCACAGACAACAAAAGATCTTGTCGCTGCCAGAGTGAAATTTACACGCGCATTGAGTTACCATTACCTCGTACAACTTTACGGGGAAGTACCGCTGAGGTTAACATCAGCCGATTCAATCGTCAAGACACGTAACTCAATCGACGAGATTTATAACCAGATAGTGAAAGACTTTACCGAAGCCCTCGAGTACTTGCCGGAATATGACAGTAACAAGGCGACACCTACTAAAGGCGCTGCCAATGCCATTCTTTCAAGGGTGTACTTATCTTGGGCAGGTAAACCGCTAACACAGTCGGAAGTTGCAGCGATAGCAAGTAGTGCGTCTGATCCATCTTCACCTCAATGGGACACAAAGAAACTTGAAGAAGCTGTAAAATATGCCGACAAAGTAATCAATTCAGGTAATTATAAACTCCTGACAGACTTTAACCGCAATTTCGGAATACCCGGACAGAATGGAGACGAACATATATACACCATTCATCACGAAGGAGATCCTACTGACGGTAATAATAACGGGCAGTCAAACCACCAGACGCATTGCACGTTTACTAACCGGTACACAGACATCTACGCAGATTTCCACATCGGACCGGCAGATGAAACACTCCTCTCGCAATATGAAGCGAACGATAAAAGACGTACCATTACATATGCAACAACCCTCTACGATTCCGACGATGGTAATAAACGCTATGACTGGGCATTCCCTGTAACTTCCCCTATATATGGAAAGTGGATTCACCGCGCAAACTATAACTTGACACCGGAAACATTGCCAGGAATATTAAGGGCGGGAGGTAACGCATCATCTCAGACAAACAACATTAACCGGATAGAAATCCGATATGCCGAATTACTGCTGATAAAAGCCGAAGCATTACTCTGGCTCGGTAAAGCAGGCGAAGCATTGCCTCTCGTAAACCAGATACGTTCCCGCGCAGGAATTGCATCACTTGCTTCGTTGACAAAAGAAGCGCTGTTTAACGAATGGGACCTCGAATTACGGTTTGAACAGAAACGCTGGACGAACCTTGTTCGATGGAGGACATTAGTGCAGACTGTCAGGTCGGTCAATAAGTACGAATACTTTAAAGAAGGATACAAGGACGAAGAGAGTGTGATCGCGACGGCAGCTTCGCGTGGATTCACCGATGCCGAAACAGTAAACGCTCCATTCTATGCAAAGGCTTACAAGCATCTTCATGCCAAATACGACAACGTAAGAGGGAAACATTACCGCTTCCCGATACCAAAGTTAAGTGCGATAGATTACGGGATCGGTCCGCAGAACCCTGGATATTAAAAGAAGGGACGTATTCTGACACATAACAATTGAACAATAATTTTCCTTCCCGAAGCGTTGGCTATTTTAGTCGGCGCTTCACTTTTTTGCCCGCTCTTAATTCCCCCCCTCCGTTCACTTTTCTTTAAAAATACCCTAAATAGGGTATTTCACACCTTTTGGAATCGCCGTACCTTTGCAGCCGAATTTTATACAATATTTGTTAATAACAAACACAAAAACCACAAAACAATGAAGAAAATTCTATTCTTTGCGCTTGTAGCGCTGACATTGCAGGTGTTCTTCTCCTGCGAAGACAAAGACAATTCCGGTGAAGTTACCACCGAAGTAGTAAAGGTTCCGGAGACTCCCGCTCAGGCGGCTGCACTCGTCAATGCCGTTTACGGACCTTTACAGACATTATCTTCCTCCTATTCGTTCTTTTTGGAGAATGCTACGGAGACTACGGTCTGCTTTGAGGACGTTGACGGAGTTGACGGACCACAGATCAGCGAGTTCCTTACCAATGACAATAACTGGTATGTGACGAAAATCTTCAACAGGCTTTACAGCAGTATTTACGCAGCAAATACTGCTATCGACCAAATCTCGCAGGCGGAAAGCGCTAATGTTGACACGCAGGACAGCCCTTATGCGGCAGGGATCAAGAAAGAAACCCTTATCGCACGGGCGAAGTTCATACGCGGCTACGATTATTTCCAGCTCGTACAGTTCTTCGGCGAAGTCCCGATCATTACCTCTTATCAGCCTGCTCCTACCGATGAGCAGAAAACCACACGCAGGACTATCGACGAAGTCTATACTCAGGCAGTGACTGACCTTGAGGAGGCTATCCCGAATCTTCCGCAGTACTCTTCCGACAAGTCGGTACCTTCCGCACTTGCTGCGAAAGCTATTCTCTCGAAGATATACCTCACCTGGGGACAGCATCCGCTTTCACAGTCGGAAGTTGAGACTATCAAGACTTCTGTGAATGATCCTGCGAAACCGGCTCCCGACAACACGAAGCTTGCGAAGGCTATTGCCTTTGCCGACGAGGTTATCAGCAGCGGGCAATATTCGCTCAAGCCCGACTTCAACACTATTTGGGGCGTCGGTAACGAAAACAATGAAGAGGTAATCTTTTCCATCCACCACGACGGCGATGGTATAGACGCACAGGGAAACCACCAGACTCATTGCGGTTACACGTGGCCCAAGGATGAGCGGGCGGATCCGCATATCCAGTGGGCAGACATAAGTTTTGAGAGTGCACTGTCCGACGGCGATACCCGTAAGTTATATTCTTACGCGACATACGTATCGTTTTCGGATGGGAATATCGACACTTTGACGTGGCCCCTGTCCGTTGTACGTCCCGGAAAGTGGATTCACAGGGATGGTACGGGAACTATTAACACCCTTGATAACCAGCCGAACAACATTGACCGGATAGACTTCAGACTGGCAGAGATCTACCTTGTCAAGGCGGAGGCTCAATACTACTCAAACAGCGGAGACAAAGGACTTGCGGCGGTAAATAAGGTACGGGAAAGGGCTACCCTGGAATTGCTCTCGACGGTCAGTGAGGCGGCGATTCATCAGGAATGGCAGAACGAGTTCGCCTTTGAGCAAAAACACTGGCCCAACCTTATCAGATGGCGCAAGCTGGTATCATCGGTCAAGGATAATGTTCCCGGCTACGAATACTACAAGGATGTTTACAACAACAAGGCATTGTTCGACGCATACTCGTACAATGGTATTGCTGCCGATCCTTCGCGGTTCGCGTTTTATTCGCGGATCTACAAGCACCTTCATTCCAAGGTTAACAATGTCACGGGAAAGTTCTACCGCTTCCCGATACCTGCCACGGCGGATGACAAATCTACCGCATTGAACATCACCCCGCAAAATCCCGGATTTTGACGGATTATCGACGGGACATTTAATATAACAGGTTAACAGTAAAGCGAACCGGCTGCCCGTGTCAGGGTAGCCGGTTTCTTTTAAAACCGTAACGGCATACTTTAATTAGTCTTCTTGCCGCATGCTGGCATACATTGCCGTTGTATGCAGGCATACATTGTCGTTGTATGCAGGCATACATTGTCGTTGCATGCCAGCATACATTGTCGTTGTAAGCCAGCATACATTGTCGTTGTATGCCAGCATACATTGTCGTTGCATGCCAGCATACATTGTCGTTGTATCCTTACATACTGTTATTCGTTATATCGACCCCTGTTGCCGCCAACCCTCGAATCTTTGCCCTTGACTTTCAACTCTCATCTTTTTTTATTACCTTTGCATACACAGAACCAACAACGGCATATCTTCCTTTTTATGCTGTTCATCCTAATCTTTACTTTATCCGCCCTTTTACCTTATCTGCACTTGAGGTGCCTGGCGATCCCGTCGCCGCCTTGCTGTGTGTTATTCCCGGCAGGGCGGATACGACGGGTGGTCATTGTGTTCAGTCTTTGAGGATATTGAATCCCTGTCCATAGATACCTATTACCGAACTTTGCGATATGAATGCTTTGGGGTCAATGTTCTTCACGATACGGAAGATCATGACTGACTCGTTCTTCTTAGCCATTACGACGACTATTTTAACGGTGTTCCCTGAGTACCAGCCTGTACCGTTGATTATTGTACAGCCTCGGTGTGCTTGTGAAATTATCGTATCGGCTATTTCGGCGTACTTATCCGAGAAGATAAAGAATTGGACTGATTGCCTGGCGCCATTGAGTACGAGGTCAACAGTGTAAGACGATACGCCCATTACTACGAGCCCGTACACTATCTTCTCGATGCTTTGGAAGACGATGTATGAGGAGCATACTATCATCAGGTCGCAGATAATGAGTGCTTTACCGATTGATATGTTACGGTATTTGTGTATGATAAGCGCTATGATGTCGGTGCCGCCTGTGCTACCTTTGAAGTTAAACACGAGACCGAGTCCCATACCGCATAGCACGCCACCGAGTATGCAGCTCATGAACGCTTCACCGGCAACTAATGGCTCGCGAATGATTGTTTGAGCCGTTGACAGGAGGACGGTTAATATTATCACGTATATGACGGTTTTAGCGCTGAACTTGAACCCGAATACTCGGATGGATATGACAAGCAGTATAAGGTTGATTGTGAAATAAGTCACAGCAACGGGCATACCGGTAGCGAAGAACACGATGGCGCCTATTCCCGTCACGCCTCCTGTGACTAATCCGTTCGGCAGCAGGAATCCCGTCCAGCCGAGAGCGTAAAGCATTAAGCCTGCAATGATGATCGCCTGGTCTTGTATTTCCTGCCGGATAGAGGTAGTGTTGATGTTTGGTTTTTTCATCACTTGGTGGTTATTTAGCGGTGCAAAGGTAGTATTTTTATTGTTTATTCGTGGAAATGTATTAAATTTACGCGTCATTACGAGATTAGTTACATTTATAAACAGGCATTATATGAATATGAAAGTTGTGATTTACCAGGTTCTCCCGCGATTATTCGGCAATGTTAATGCCACCAACGCCCGTAACGGGAGTATCATTGAGAACGGGTGCGGCAAGATGTCAGCCTTTAGCGTTAAGGTGCTTGACGAGATAAGGAGTATGGGCGTTACGCATATTTGGTTTACGGGCGTTATTGAGCACGCTTCGCAAACTGCTTACGATGAGTATGGCATCGCGGCGGACAATGCGGATGTTGTGAAAGGCATTGCAGGTTCACCTTATGCAATCCGTGACTATTACGATATTGACCCCGATATTGCCGATAGCGTACCTTCACGCATGGATGAGTTCGATGCCCTTACGGGAAGATGCCGCGCGGCAGGGCTGAAGGTGCTGATAGACTTTATACCGAACCATGTTGCAAGGCATTACCATTCGGACTGTCACCCGCAAGGTTCCGTTGACTTAGGAGCGCACGATAAGGCTAGTTCCGCGTTTGACGTTAACAACAACTTTTACTATCTACCCGGTCAGTTATTCACGCCACCGGACGGCAATCAGGATTCTACGCGCTGCTATTACGAGTTCCCTGCGAAGGCAACGGGTAACGATTGCTTTACCGCCAATCCTTCGCGATACGACTGGTATGAAACGGTAAAACTTAACTATGGCATAGACTATGTAAATGGTAACAGGTGTTATTTTAACCCGGTACCGGATACGTGGTACAAGATGAAGAACATACTACTATACTGGGCGTCAAAGCATGTGGACGGCTTCCGGTGCGACATGGCGGAGATGGTGCCTGTTGAGTTCTGGCAGTGGGTTATACCTGCAGTTAAGGCGGCATACCCTGATGTTATCTTCATTGCCGAAGTGTATAACCCGCAACGTTATCGCGATTATTTCCACAGAGGCAAGTTTGACTACCTCTACGACAAGGTAGGGTTATACGACACACTGCGTGACATAATTTGTAATAACCGTTCGGCAAACGATATAACATACTGCTGGCAGGCATTAGGTGAACTGCAGCCGCGCATGCTTAATTTCCTTGAGAACCACGATGAGCAGCGTATCGCATCGGAATACTTTGCATCATGCCCATTGAAGGCGCGTCCCGCATTCGTCGTTGCGTCCGCAATCAACACTAACGCAGTCATGGTATATTCCGGGCAGGAACTGGGTGAGCGTGGCATGAATATGGAAGGGTTTAGTGGTCTCGACGGCAGGACAACAATATTCGATTATTGGTCTGTGGACAGTATTAGAGACTGGTACAACGACGGTAAGGTTAACGAAGAACTGCTAAGCGATGAGCAGCGAGCGATTCGCGACTTTTATATAAAAGTGATGCGCCTTTGTAACGAATCACCCGCAATAAGGGAAGGGAAATTCTTTGACCTTATGTATATCAATCCTGCCGGTGAGCACTTCAATCCACACAGGCAGTTTGCATGGATGCGCTGTGCGGATGAAGAGTTATTGCTGCTGGTAGCGAACTTTGATTCACGTGATGTCGAGATTAATATCTTCATACCGGAAAATGCGTTTAATTACTTCGAACTGCATAACATATCATTCTCATACGCGCAAGACCTTCTCAGCGGCGAAGATATGCCCGCCACGATAGGCAAGAATTCCTCGTACTCGATGCGCGTGCGTGCACATGATGCGAGGATAGTCTCCTTCTATCACCGAAGATAATTGAAAAAGAGTTAGGGAGACACAGTTAACCGTAAAAACGGGAATCACATACGAAAGTAGGTTTCTACCGTCGCCGGAAGTAAGAATCACATGTCAAAGTCGTTTCCGGCGGCTGCCGGAAGTAAGAATCACATAAGAAAGAAGGTGTCTAATGCACTAAGAAAGTTCCACAGTAACCGGAGCATGGTCGGAATATATGGCATCGGGGGAGATTGATGCCGATTTGAGTCTCCCTCTGAGACTCTCGGTCACGATATGATAATCAATTCGCCAGCCAAGATTCTTTTCGCGTGAGCCGGCGCGGAAACTCCACCAACTATACAGGTTGGGTAATGTGTTAAATTCCCGGAAGGAGTCAATAAAGCCGTGAGAAAGGAAGCCGGAAAACCATTCACGCTCCTCAGGCAAGAAGCCCGACACGTTCCCATGTCGCTCCGGATGGTTAATGTCAATCGGCTGTCGGCAAATATTATAGTCACCACATATAACAAGGTTAGGACGGGTCTTGCGAAGTTCAAGCAGGTATTCCGTAAAGACTTCAAGGAAACGCATCTTTACCGCCTGGCGAACATCTCCCGTTGTACCACTCGGAACATAAACGCATACGACCGTCACATCACCAAAGTCAGCGCGAATCACTCTCCCTTCGCGGTCGTACTCCTCGTTGCCGATGCCAATCCGGTAATAATCGGGCTTCTCCAAGCTAAATATTGCCGTCCCGCTATATCCTTTCTTAACCGCCGAGTGGATTATTTGATGCGAATAACCCATGCTTCCCAACGTCAAAGTATCTATCTGCTCCGGCTGGGCTTTCGTTTCCTGCACGCAAAAGACGTCGGGAGATTCCCCGGAAAGCCAGTCGTAAAGACCCTTGCCGGTGGCTGACCGGATGCCGTTCAGGTTGAATGAGATTATCTTCATATTATTCCAAATAGGTATATCCGTAAAGCCCCGACCGATAGTTGGATAGGAACTCGCGACCCTCCTCAAGCGTAATCTTGCCTTCCTTCATGGACTGAGTAACCCATGTCTCTACGGTACGTACTAACTTCTTGGGATTGTACTGCACATATTCCAATACATCGGCAATAGTCTCCCCGTCAATGATTTGCTCGATCTGGTAACCATCCTTACCGACCGAGATGTGAACCGCGTTCGTATCCCCGAAAAGGTTATGAAGGTCGCCCAAAATCTCCTGGTAGGCGCCTACAAGGAACACACCCACGTAATACGGCTCGCGGCGGTTAAACTTATGCACAGGAAGGTGGTACGTATAATTTTGCATGTTTATAAAGTTGTAAATCTTGCCGTCACTGTCGCAGGTGATGTCCTGTAAAGTAGCAGTGCGGTCGGGCTTTTCGTCGAGACGGGAAACAGGAACGATAGGGAATATCTGGTCAATCGCCCATGAATCCGGTAATGACTGGAAAAGCGAGAAATTACAGAAATATTTGTCCGGTAGCATCTTCGCTATCTTCCTCAACTCCTCAGGAGCATGCTTCATGTTCATAGCCATCTGCTGGACTTCCCTGGCGATAGACCAATACAACTTCTCAACCTGCGCACGGGTCGTCAGATCCAACATACCAAGGCTAAAAAGGTCGAGAGATTCCTCGCGGATCTGCTGAGCGTCGTGCCATGTCTCAATCAGGTTCGGGTTATTCATCTCATCCCAAAGTTTATACAAATCCCGTACCAACTCGTGGGCGTCCTCCGGCAACTCCTCCTCATCCCCCCACTCCGGCGAGGCGGCTGTCTCCAATACCTGGAAAACCAGAACCGAATGATGTGCCGTCAATGACCTCCCAGACTCCGTAATGATATTCGGTTGAGGTATCTTATTCTTTATACATACATCAACCAATGTCGAAATTGAGTCGTTTACATACTCCTGGATCGAGTAATTCATGCTAGATTCACGCGAAGATGACCTCGTACCGTCGTAATCAACGCCAAGACCTCCGCCAATGTCCACAAACTCTATCCCATAACCCATTTTATGCAACTGTACGTAAAACTGAGACGCCTCCCGCAACGCATTCTTTATCCTACGTATCTTTGTAACCTGACTCCCAATGTGGAAATGGATCAACTTCAAGCAATCCTGCATCCTGTGACGCTCAAGGATGTCCAATGCATCCAATAACTCGCTCGACGAAAGCCCAAACTTGCTAACATCTCCGCCTGACTCCTCCCATTTACCGCTGCCGGCACTCGCAAGCTTAATACGAATACCAATATTGGGACTGATTTTCAGTTTCTTGGCAATAGCAGCAACAAGCTGCAACTCGTTTAATTTCTCAACAACAATAAATATCCGCTTCCCCATCTTCTGAGCAAGCAAGGCTAACTGTATATAATCCTCATCCTTATACCCGTTGCAGATAATAAGCGAATCAGGACTCGTGTTGATAGCCAAAACAGCATGCAACTCAGGCTTGGAACCTGCCTCCAAACCAATGTTGAACTTCTTACCGTGGCTGACAATCTCCTCTACAACCTGGCGCATCTGGTTAACCTTTATCGGGTAAATAATGAAATTTTTTCCCCCGTAATTATACTCCTCAGATGCTACCGAGAAACAATTAGAAATCTTCTCAATACGGTTGTCAAGAATATCCGGAAAACGTAGCAGCAAAGGTGCAGATACATCACGAAGAACCAACTCATCCATCAATTCCTTAAGGTCAATCTGAGCCCCGTTCTTCTTCGGAGTCACAACAATATGACCCTTCTCGTTTATCGAAAAATAATCAAGACCCCAACCATGTATGTTATACAACTCCGCAGAATCTTCAACCCTCCATTTCCTCATCTTACTCTATTTAAATATTTTCAAAAAAGACTGCAAAGGTAAAGAAAAATACTAAATATCTTATAAAAGACTACCAATAATCAAATTTATTTCCGCAAAACATGTTGCTATTTCAGGAAAGAGTAGTATCTTTGCCACCGTATGAAAAAAATTTTAGTCATCGTCACCGATATTATTTGATACAGTTTTTCTATGAAACTCTATAACGAAGAAGAAACACTTAAGCAATTGCGCAGTGGAAATGCCGATGTGCAAAGAGCAGCGTTTGAAGATGTTGTTTCTTTTTACAGCAAAAAACTGTACGGGCAAATTAGGAAAATGGTTATCTCTCACGAGGATACCAACGATCTCCTGCAAAATACATTTATTAAAGCATGGCTCAATATCGATCTCTTCCGCGGCGATGCCAAACTTTCTACATGGCTCTACCGTATCGCCTTTAACGAGACAATTACTTTCCTCAACAAAGAGAATGCCAGAAATACCGTCTCTATTGATTCCGAAGATGCCTACTTTGCGAAACGGCTTGAAGGTGACGAGTATTTTGACGGCGATGAACTTCAAATAAAATTTCAAGAGGCTATCGCTTCTCTGCCCCAAAAACAACGCATGGTTTTCAATACCCGCTATTACGAAGATATGCCCTACAATGAAATGTCGGAAATTTTCGGCACTTCGGTCGGCTCCCTTAAAGCCTCATACCATCATGCCGTAAAGAAAATCGAGAAATTTTTTAACCAGGAGTAAGTCTTTATCCTTTTAGTACGCATCGTTATGCACAGCCTTCACTGCACGTCCCGAAGGATCGATCATTTTCTTAAAAGTTTCGTCCCATTCGAGAGCGGCTGGCGTACTGCATGCAACCGAAGGCACTGAAGGTACTGTCTTTGCTGCCGCTTCCGAAGGGAAGAGTTCTTCAAAAACAGTGCGATAATGATATTCCTCCTTAGTCATCGGTGGATTTACAGGAAATCGCTCTGCCGCCGCGGCAAACTGTTCGTCGGAAACCTGCGAAGATGCTATGTCGCGCAAAGTGTCAATCCAACTGTATCCTACTCCATCAGAGAACTGCTCTTTCTGCCTCCATGCTACACTCTCAGGCAGGAAACTCTCAAAAGCCTTACGCAAAACCCATTTTTCCATACGGTTCTTCAAGCCGCTAAGTTTATCAACCGGATTCAGGCGCATCGCGACGTCCATAAATTCTTTGTCGAGAAAAGGTACACGTCCTTCCACACCCCATGCCGCCAGCGACTTGTTAGCCCTAAGACAATCGTATAGATGCAGTTTGTCGAGTTTACGCACTGTTTCCTCATGCAGTTCTTTCGCATTAGGAGCTTTATGGAAATAGAGGTATCCGCCGAAAATCTCGTCGGCACCTTCGCCAGAAAGCACCATCTTGATGCCCATTGAGCGTATAACACGTGCAAGAAGATACATCGGGGTGGATGCACGGATGGTAGTAACGTCATAAGTTTCGATATGATATATCACGTCGTGGATGGCGTCAAGTCCTTCCTGAATCGTGAAATGTACTTCGTGGTGAACGGTGCCGATATGGTCGGCTACTTTCTGCGCTGCAATAAGATCGGGCGAGCCCTCCAAACCAACTGCGAATGAGTGCAGGCGGGGCCACCAGGCTTTGTCGTAACCGTCACCTTCAATGCGTTGCGATGCGTATTTTTTTGCAACAGCGGAAACTATTGAGGAATCAAGTCCGCCGGAAAGTAATACTCCGTAAGGTACATCCGTCATCAACTGACGCCGTACAGCAGCTTCAAGCGCGTCGCGGAGTTGTTCTATCACAGCCGGATCGTCTTCTGCCGACGGACGGTCTTTCACCGCACTGTAATCCATCCAGTCCCGTTTATACCATTGCACATAGTTGAAACCTGATGCAGATTCTTTTTCACCGGCGCCTTTCCCGCGTTCGGAATACAGGTAATGTCCCGGAGGAAAAGATTCGATTTCAGTACAATAGCCTTCGAGGGCTTTAAGTTCCGATGCTACGTATAACAGTCCGTTCGCATCGCGTCCTATATAAAGCGGTATTATACCAATATGGTCGCGTGCTATCAGGTAAGCGTCTTTCTCTTCGTCATATAGGGCAAATGCAAAAATTCCATTCAGGTCTTCGAGGAAATCAACGCCTTTTTCTATGTAAAGAGAAAGGATTACTTCGCAGTCCGACTTGGTTTTGAATTTGTATGTATTGCCTTGACGTTCACGAATATCGTAGTGGTTATATATTTCGCCGTTCACTGCGAGAACGACTTTTCCGTCTGGTGAAAACAATGGTTGCCGGCCCGACTGCGGGTCAACAATCGCGAGGCGTTCGTGCGCCAGTATAGTGTTTTTACTGCAATAAATCCCCGACCAGTCCGGTCCGCGGTGACGAATACACTTTGACATTACCAAAGCTTGTTTTCTCAATCGGTCGGCATTTTCCTTAATATCAAATATTCCTACAATTCCACACATATTATAATTACTTTAGAATTACAACTTATCAATGTTTGATTGTGCGGCAGAAGGGACTCGAACCCCCACGCCTTTCAGCACCAGCTCCTAAGGCTGGCGTGGCTACCATTACACCACTGCCGCAACAAAAACGGTGCAAAGGTAGTGTTTTTTTATTTCACCGCCAAATTATTTTCGTTATCAATTATTTTATGTAATTTTGCAGCCCGCAAAATATAGTCTATGAAAGAAATCAGAACACGCTTTGCTCCAAGTCCCACGGGATTCATGCACATCGGAAATTTACGTACGGCGCTTTATGCGTATCTTTTTGCCAAAAAGAATGGAGGGAAATTTGTACTCCGCATTGAAGATACAGATCGTGAACGGCTTGTAGAAAATGCCGTCGAAACGATTTATAATACGCTGAAACTTGCCGGTTTGCAACACGATGAAGGTCCTGATGCAGGTGGATTGTTCGGACCATACGTTCAAAGTGAACGAAGGGAAATTTATTACAAATACGCCCAGCAACTAATTGAAAGCGGTAATGCCTACTATTGCTTTTGCTCGAAAGAAAGACTCGAAACTTTGACTGATGAATCGGGAAATCGCCGTTATGATAAGCATTGCCTCCATTTAAGCAGAGAGGAAATCAATAGAAATCTTGCTGCAGGAATTCCATACGTCATCCGGCAAAACGTACCGATCGAAGGCTCAAGTACGTTTAACGATCTGGTTTTTGGTGAAATAACTGTCGATAACCGTGAGTTACATGACAATGTATTGATTAAGTCTGACGGGTATCCTACTTACAATTTTGCTAATATCGTTGACGACCATCTGATGCAGATTTCCCACGTCCTGCGCGGAATGGAATATTTAAGCAGCACTCCAAACTATAATCTTCTTTACAATGCATTTGGCTGGGATATACCTGAATACATACATCTTCCGCATATTATGCGCGACAAACAGCACAAGCTTTCGAAGCGATATGGCGACGCCAATTTTGAGGATTTCCTCGAAAAAGGCTTTTTGCCGGAAGCGATAATCAACTATGTTGCCCTGCTCGGCTGGAATCCGAAGAATGACAGGGAAAAATTCACGCTCTCCGAGCTTGTTGATGCTTTTGATATTGCGGGCATTTCCAAGTCGGCAGCAGTGTTTGACGAGATAAAATTACGCTGGCTAAATTCGCAGTATATTCAGGAAATGTCGTTGGAAGAGTTTGAAAAACGGGCAGACGCATATTACGAAAATTTACCTTCTGAAGTAGACAGGTCTCTGTTGAGTCGCTTGTTGCAACCCCGTATTGCGGTCTTTTCGGACATTCTCGAAAAACTCACATTTATCACCGGATTCGATGGTTATGACATAGCGCTTCTTGAAGACAAAAACTCGAAAACAACTTTAGGGATGGCAATAACAGTCTTACCCGAAGTCATAAAATTATCTGAGAATGTTCTTGTATGGGAAAACGAAGCCCTGTTTGAAGCATATAATTCTTTAACGGAAACGCTTGGCATTAAGCGAAAGCAGTTGCTTTGGATAGTCCGTATTTCTTTGACGGGTCAGGCATCAACTCCATGCGGGGCGACGGAGGCATGTGTTTTGCTTGGGCGTAAGGAATCGGTGAGGCGGTTGCAATATTCTTTACAGAAATGTTTGGAGAATTACGTAAAATAGTGTACCTTTGCAGCGCGATAAAAGAACAATACGGGGCCTATTCGTCTATCGGTCAGGACGCAAGATTCTCATTCTTGAAAGCGGGGTTCGATTCCCCGATGGGCTACAAAGGAGAATTTTCAAGAATAATTTCAAATAATTTGTATAGTTCATTGAAAAGTTGTACCTTTGCAGCGCAAAATTGCCCAGGTGGTGGAATTGGTAGACACGCTACTTTGAGGGGGTAGTGCCGGTTAACGGTGTGTGGGTTCAAATCCCGTCTTGGGCACAGGAATAAAAGGGTTCGTCAAATGAACCCTTTTATTTTTGTATGCGTATGGACTTAAAAGTTAAATATATTTAAAAGTGCATCTTTTCAGTGTAATCTGTTGTCATTTAAAAAAAAGTCCATATCTTTGTCGTGCATTATGAACACAGAGGTCAAATACAGTACTACAAGGAGGGTGCCGAATACGGAAAAGTACTTGATAACGTCAGGCATTGTCAGTTCTAAATTGGAGCATGATTTGGATATGTCAAATATTTTGTTAACACACACACACACACACACACACACACACACACACACAGGAACTAACAAAGTTTCGTAACTAACTTATAAACAACGCTTTTCTTTATCGTTTCGTCTTATGGGGTACGATTTGGGGCTAATTTCGCGGATTTTTTTGTCCTCTTTTGTCCTGCCTTTGTCTGCATAAAACTACGGTGCAAAATTACAACTAATTTTTCAGAAAAACAAACTTTTTCAATTTCTTTTAAGGAACAAGTAGCGACGAAACGGCGTCAGAGATAGCACGTCGGTTTCAGGTTAATCTGGACACGGTAAAGAGTTGGGTTTATCGCAAACGGATTGTAATTCCGCTTTGTTCAGCAGAAAGCGTTAACTTTGCTGAATCAGAAACGAATAGTATGGGAAAAAACAAGAAACTGTCGCCGAAAGAGATGGAAGTACGCATCAAAGCATCGGCTACATGGTTCCGGCACAGGTACATCAAACTGGCATGAAAACGGAACGCAAATGGAAAAATTATCATCACCTCAACGGGTATGAAAGAACGAACAGGAAATAAAACAACAGTAGTATTGGAACGGGAGAATTCCGCTTCTGCTTCGCTCCATTCCCCGTTCCAAAATCAAATCAAAAAATATGATTACTCTTGCGAACCGTAAAGGTATATCAGGATTATAACAAAAATGTCAAGTCTATTCAGGACGAAGTAAGAAAATCCGTAAAGTTTTTTCAGGACAAGTCAGTGCAAGGTGCAAGCATATATTTATAAATATATGCTTGCACCTTGCACTGACAAAAAAGCCAAAACAAACATTTTGCTTAAATTCAAAACAAAATGCCGAGTTTATGCGTTATGTCCAGTATTGTCCACCCTTAAAATGAATCTAAATTATTGTTTTTAGGCTTATTACAGTTATGTTGTTTCTTGAATATGGACAAAACAGGACATAAATTTTATCAACTGTCTAAAATTGTCCAGTTTGCGTTCAAATTTGTCCATACTATAATGTGCTGTATGTCAAATGTATATAGTAATTTTGCAAAAATTTTTATAACCACATAATATGGAAGTAATCACTATTGAATCACAGGCTTTTAAAGACTTAACGGCAGACATCAACACAATTGCCAAGTATGTAAGATCTATGCAAAAGGAACAGGAAGAACGCAACGTAACTGACCAGTGGGTGGACAGTTACGAAGTCTGTACGTTCCTGAAAATCAGCGCAAAAACGCTTCAACGATTGCGACAGAAGAAAGCCATTTCCTATTCTCAAATTCAGGGTAAAAACTATTACAAAATCAGCGAAATCAGTCGTTTGATAAATGCTCACGTTATTCGCAGTAATGACGAAAAATTACAGGCTTTAATTACTAACCATCACTTGTATGCTGAACAAAGACGCGCTATTAAAGCAGACTAACAACGGTTTAGATGTTTTCAAACACTACATTTCAGGCAATTGGCGTGTCGGGCGCAATTTTCTAAATCCACTTTATGACGATGGCAAAGCGTCGTGCAATATCTATTACGACCGTCGTAGCCAAACCTATAAGATGAAGGATTTCGGAAACGATGCTTTCAGCGGCGACTGCTTTGATATTGTAGGAAAAATCAAAGGGTTGGATTGCAACAACCCAAAGGATTTTGTAGAAATTTTGAGAACTGTCAATCGGGATTTAGGGCTTGGATTTGATGAATGTGATTATTATTATAATACTGTTTCATCGCCAACAGTTAAAAAGGACAAGTCGTTGCCGACCGACAGTAGTCCGATACTTGCCACAAAAAAGGCAAAACCATATTCGATTGTAGAAAAACCGTTTTCTGCATCGGAAACTGTCTTTTGGCAACAGTACGGCATTTTGCTTGAAACACTGAAAACATACAAAGTTTTGTCTTTGCGGGAGTTTCATAGTGAAAACAGTGAAGGCAAACTTTTTTCGCTTCGTTCAACGGACAATGAACCGACTTTTGCCTATCAGGGAAAACGATACGTTAAAATATATCGTCCATTTTCGGAAATTCGCTTTTTGTACGGCGGAACGATGCCTGAAAATTACTGTTTCGGACTTGAACAGTTGCCCTCAAAAGGCGATACCCTATTTATTACCGGAGGCGAAAAAGATGTGTTGTCGCTTGCTTCTCGTGGCTTTAATGCGATTTGCTTTAATTCCGAAACTAGCAACATTGCGCAGACAGTGATTAAGAAACTGACGTATCGTTTCAAACACATTGTTTTGCTATACGATTCGGACAAAACAGGTTTGGAGTCATCTGCCCGACACGAGCAGCAACTCGCAGTATTGGGAGTTAAACGGTTCGTGTTACCTCTTGCAGGAACTAAACAGGAAAAAGATATTTCCGATTTTTTCCGAATCGGCAAAACTAAAAATGATTTCAATCAACTTTTTATAGACTTTTTGGACAATTTATATTCAGAAACAATGGCAATTTTAAAACCCTGTGAGATAGATTTTAACAATCCGCCTGTTCAATCCGAGATGCTTGTTTCGATAAACGGCGTACCTCTTGGGACGGAAGGAAATCTGCTTGGCATTACAGGCGGTGAAGGTACAGGTAAAAGCAATTATGCAGGCAGTTTGCTTGCAGGAACGATGCGTCAAACCAACAATGTTGATACGCTTGGAGCAACTGTGCGGCAAAACAAAAGCAAAAAGGCAGTTCTGCTTTACGATACGGAACAGTCGGAGATACAACTCTATAAAAACAGTTCAAATATCTTACGGCGTGGAAAATCCAACAATATCCCGGAATATTTCAAAGCCTACTGCCTGACTTCCATGTCGCGTAAAGAACGAATGCAGGCGATTGTGAAGAGTATGGACAGGTTTTATTATCAATTCGGAGGTATTCAAATGGTTGTCATCGACGGCATCGCAGACCTTGTAAGATGCGCCAACGACGAAGCGGAAAGTATCGGCATTATTGATGAACTATACCGCTTGGCAGGTATTTACAGGACATGTATTGTCTGTGTGCTGCATTTTGTTCCAAACGGTTTGAAACTTCGCGGGCATCTCGGCTCGGAACTGCAACGCAAGGCTGCGGCAATCCTTTCAATAGAGAAAGAC
>JAISYU010000058.1 GCA_031269685.1 Dysgonamonadaceae bacterium
TTAAGGACTTTAAAGACTTTAAGGAGGAAAACGATGTTATTTTGCAGGAAGGCGATGTTATTTTGCAGGAGGGCGATGTTATTTTGCAGGAAGGCGATGTTATTTTGCAGGAGGGCGATGTTATTTTGCAGGAAGGCGATGTTATTTTGCAGGAAGGCGATGTTATTTTGCAGGAAGGCGATGTTATTTTGCAGGAGGGCGATGTTATTTTGCGATGTGACGATGTTATTTTGCAGGAGGGCGATGTTATTTTGCAGGAAGGCGATGTTATTTTGCGATGTGACGATGTTATTTTGCGATGTGACGATGCTTTTTTGCTTAAGGACATTAAGGTCTTTAAGGGCTTTAAGGACTTTAAGGAGGGGGGCGGTGTGATTTGGCGAGATGGTGGTCACAATTAACCCCCAATCGCTGCGCTTCATTGGGGGTTATTTATATTCAACCCTCCGGGTTGTTAGATTTTGCAGGAGGGCGATGTTATTTCCTAATTCTTCACTCTTAGTTCTTCACTCTTCACTCTTAGTTCTTCACTCTTCACTCTTAGTTCTTCACTCTTCACTCTTATTTTGCAGGAGGGCGATATTTTTTCTGAACCATTTTAAAACAAACGTCCGGTGATTCACATCACCGGACGCTCCATTGATCAAATTAAATCAATTAATTACTAAATATTTGAGAAATTATCTTTTATTGTTTTACCCTAACTTCTTAGTTTTTAACCCTTCGCTCTTAACTCACACAATTTTTTTGTTTTCAAACTTGATGTGGAACACTTCCTTATATTGGCTGCTCTTAGCGCCAAATACGGATTTGACATACTCCTTGACCCTGAGCGCAGTGTCAATCATACCGGTCTCAGGAGTGTAGAGCAGTTTATTACGAGCATCACGTGCGTCAGTCAAAGACTGTTCCGCTGATTTTGCAGAGTCGTTGACGATACCGAGTTCCTGCTGGAAAGCGTTGAGAGCAGGGACTTTGAGGTCGTCTTCCTTCGGCGTATACTCAGGCTGGGTGGAGACGTGCATCACAAGCTGGGTGAAGTGCTCAATCTGCTCGGCGAAACTGACCTGAGAGACGGATATGTGCTTCGGCGGCTCGATGCCGGTGTATTCTGCGTCAAGATTTATCTTCTTTTTCCTTGCGCCGCGAATTTTGCGGACGATTTCCTTAATATTGGCGATAACCGAAGGAGGTAAACCGTGAACAATCGCCGCAGCCTGAATGCGCGTGGCAAGAATCGGCAAGACCGCGAACTTTTCCTGCCTTGCACTTTCCGCCCTCTCCGCGAGCGGCTTAAAATAATCAACGTCATTGATCGCGTGCCTGACGTGCGACATAAGTTCCTGCAATGACGGGATCTTAATACTGTTAACCGATGGATCATAGTCGCCGTCAAAGGAGATACATACTCCAATCAATGTGCCTAAATTATCGACATTAGTGTTAATCCCCGACTCAATTCTTGAGTTTTGCTTGTTTGTGGTTTCATTCATAATGAAATTAATTTTGTCTTTTAATAAATTCGTTTAATACGCCGCAAAGGTAATAGTTTTTTTCTTAACCACAATGACTTTTTGTAAAATTTTTTCAAAATCAAAGGTTCTGATGATTTTATAACGAAATAATATGAGAATTATTGTTTTTATTGCTGCTATTTCAAAAGTAATTTCAATAAAAGTATGAAACATTGTCGTACAAGAAAAGCCGTCTATGCGGTAATTTGAAGCCCGTTCCCGTTAATTATCATGCAAAAACTTAGTTTTTATTAGAAAATTAGCGCCGCTGAGATAAAAAATAAACTTATTTCTTATGCAGATGATGATAATATCGTAATTTAATGCTAACTTTGCAGCCCAAAATTGTATTTGAATAACGTTTTTAATAAATCAACAAATGAAAAAAGTATTGTTATCAGTCCTCTTTGCAATCGCAATGACAATAGGGGCTAATGCACAGAAATTCGCGCTGATAGATATGGAGTATATCCTGAAAAATATTCCTAACTACGAGATGGCGAACGAACAACTGAACACTATTTCTAAAAAGTGGCAGAACGAAGTGGAGGCGCTCCAACAAGAAGCCCAAAACCTCTACAAACAGTATCAGGCTGACCTCGTTTTCCTTTCCGCCGAAATGAAAACCAAACGGGAACAGGCAGTAGTGGCAAAAGAACAGGAAGCACAAGAACTTAAGCGTAAATACTTTGGCTCCGAAGGCGAACTGTTCAAAAAAAGAGAGGCGCTCGTCAAACCCGTTCAGGATGAAGTCTATAACGCCGTGAAAGAAATTTCAGAACAGAAAGGATACAGCATCATCGTGGACCGAGCCTCAGCTATGAGCGTTATCTATGCTTCCCCGAAGATAGATATTAGTAACGAAGTGCTGCAAAAGTTGGGATATTTAAAATAAATCCTTACCTTTGCACCCTCAAAACAAGATTATTTATTTAATTAAACAAGTATGATTAAGAAAATCGTTTTATTCGCTCTGCTAATGATCCCCGTTATGGGCTTCTCGCAGGAAAAAATCGCTTATGTGAACTATCTGGAAATCTTCCCGTCAATGCCCGAATACGAACTTATGCTCGATTCGCTCGAAGCCGAAAAAGCCAATTTCCTGGAGGAAATCAAGGCTGATCAGGAAGAATTCAACAAAAAGTACGAGGAATTCGTCGAAAAACAAACAACACTGACCGACAACCTCAAAGAAAAAAGAATGGCTGAACTGCAAGACATGAGAGCAAGAGCAGAAAATTTCCAGGTGCAGGCTCAAACAAAGTTGGATGAACTACAACGAAACCTGTTCGGCGCTATCACCGAAAAAATCGACGCAGCCTTGAAAGAAGTCAGTGAACAAAACAACTTCTCATATGTTATTGATGCTGCTTCTTTAAGATACTTTTCTCCCAAAAGCATCAATGCAACTCCATTAGTCAGGACTAAACTTGGGCTGAAAGACCTGCCCCCCGCAGCGCCACTGCCAAGTAAATAATGCAAGGCGCTATCGGAATTTTCGATTCGGGTTACGGTGGATTGACCATTTTTGAGCAAATCCGCCGTAAACTTCCCGAATACGATTTTCTATATTTGGGCGATAATGCCCGTTCCCCATACGGAAACCGCTCCTACGAGGTGGTTTATCGTTTTACTCTTCAAGCCGTCCGATGGCTTTTCTCAAAAGGTTGCAATCTCGTGATTATCGCTTGCAATACCGCCTCAGCAAAAGCCCTGAGAACAATCCAACAAAATGATTTACCTTCAATCGATCCCGAAAAACGCGTTCTTGGCGTCATCCGTCCTACCGCCGAATTTATAGGTAACGTTACACACTCCCGCCATGTAGGTGTGCTCGGTACTCCCGGCACTATATCTTCAAATTCTTATCCGATCGAAATTAATAAACTCTTTCCCGATATTAAAGTCTTCAATGCAGCCTGCCCAATGTGGGTGCCGCTTGTCGAAAACAATGAACATAACAAGCCGGGCGCCGACTATTTCATTCGTAAATACCTCAACGACATACTATCTCAAGACAACGCTATTGATACCCTGATTCTTGCCTGCACTCACTATCCATTGCTCGAAAAGAATATCCGAAAAGTCCTTCCCGCTAACATCAACCTCGTTTCGCAAGGGCAATTAGTCGCAGACAGCCTCAAAGATTACCTTCACAGACATCCCGAAATGGATTCCCGTTGCACCAAAAACTCTACAAGCAGGTTCTTTACCACCGAATCTGAAAACAAATTCTCTTCAATGGCATCTGTTTTTCTGGATTGGACAATAAAAGCAGAAAAAGCAGAGTTGGAAGGATAGTTATTTTTCTCTGTACATCGAACTGCCGCCCTTCGCTTCCCGTCAATTTATTATCACGTCCATCGCAGTTTTGATGGTGCGTTCGCTGCCGTCGGGTCCGCGGGCGACTACGCCACGGATGAAGATGTGAGAACCTTTTGCCCTGCCGCGGATCATGTTCTTTTGCTCGTCGGAAAAGTTTGCGCCCTGTGCGGTTGCTTTCACGTCGTAGCCCATTGCATCGAGGTACATTACATCGAACTTGACGGCGGTAAAAGGTACGTTCAATACGCCGTCATCTATTGCGACCGTGATGGATTCGGTTGACAGCAAGGTAGATTTACCGAGCGCGCCTCCCTCGAATTTCTCCACGTTGCCTTTGGAATCTTTCACCGTCAAGAAGACTGATGGGGGTGGAAGCGGACGGACTTTGAATGTAGTGTTTGCCATTTCCTGCATCCTTCCGTCGGCGGTTTTGGCAGTGACGGAGACGACGGCTTCGACGCCGGCTTTTGCAGGTCGTGCGATCCATACGTCGTCCGACTTGCGGGTCAGGGTGCCGTTGGTCATTGTTGCGGTCACGTTGTGGCTGGGGATGCCGGGGACTGCTATTTGCAGGTTGTTTTCTATGCCTGGATACATCACGTTCATCAGCAGAGAGGCTACGGTCGCCGATTGCGGGATGACGGAATATGAAGTTGAAAATTCGCGCCGGAGAGTATTGCCGTTGCCGGTAGCGAGTTCGATGTATCCCTTGACGGGAAAGTTTCCCGTTGTGCCGGTACCGACCGTGAAGCGTCCGTTTGCTTCGGGGGGCAGCATTTTCCCGTTCACGAAGACTGCGGGACGCTGGGTTGAGTCTATGGCGGTTGCGACGATGTCGGCAACGTAACTCTGTCCGCGCATAACGATCTGCGATTGCGGGATGACTTGCGCCTCGATAGTATTGACACGGTAGTCTTTTATGTCGATATTCTTAAGCAGGTCGCTTAGAACTTCGCCTTCCGCGTACCTTATGTCGCTTTGCAGTTTTGTCAGCAGGGTTATTGCCGCCGCTACCGGCATTTGGAAGAACATTGACTCCTCCCATGTCTGCTTATTCTCGCGGGCGTTGTCGGAAAGTTCGGTGCTTAAGTTATTTTCTATAATGTTCTTTATAGATTCGTCGGTGACCATCGAGGAAATATATTCGCGATAGGTATCTATTTCGGATTTCAGGCGTTCACCGTCCATTTTACCCTGCTCAAACATGACTTCATAAGCGGCGTTCAGGTCATCGGGATGTTTTAGTTTCTCAGGATTGCCTTCTTTGCCGTCGGACTTGCGCACTATCCTGTTCTTAAGGTCTTGCGTATAGGTGTACAGTGAATCCGACTTAGCCTTTACCTGTTTTGCCCTGTCGTACCATATACCTGTCTTCTCGGGGTTTTGTTCATGGTATGCGTTAAGGTCGTCAAATACACGTTCGTTGCGGGAAGAGGATGATGACACGGTACGAAGCAGTCCCGATTCGACAAGCTTGAATCCGTCAAGCACTTCTGTTGAGACGTTAAGCGCGAGCATCCCGATGAAAACCAGATACATCAGGTTGATCATCTTTTGGCGCGGGGAATTGGGATTATTTGCAGCCATTTCTTAGTGTTTATCGTTTCAGGATGGATTTACAACCCCCTGGAATGCGGGATTTCCAGAACCGTACATATTCATTGTCATCGCGTTCAGCAGTCGATTATATACGCTGTTGAGAGCATGCAACTGTTGCGCCATTTTTTCTGTCTCGGTACGGAAAACGGAACTGTCGACTATCGAACCTTCGTAGAGGTCTTTGATTCTCATCAGCCCTGCGTTTATTCTTTCGATGGCGTCTATTTGAGAACTTACGCCTTTGAGTTGGATTTCGTAGATTGTGTTGAGTCCCTGTATGTTCCTGTTGAGGGATTCCATCTGTGTTACGTATCCGCGGGAGTAACTGTTGATATTATCGGAATTGTCGGTAATATTCTTGTATGCGCTCAGCAGAACGTCCGATACTCCCGCCAGGTTGTTCGTCACGTCGTTGAAACGGTTCATCGTGTCCGATATTTCTTTCAACTGGTCGAGGTACTGTTGTGTTGAGTCGGTCATTTCCGCCATCTTTGAGAGTTGATCTGCAGCGGCTGCCATTTTTTTAATGCTTGCCGTCAAGGCATTACTGTCTTCTTCGGAGATATTTACCGCGTCCGGTATGCCGAATGACCGGTGTACCTGTCCGGGAGTCATGGCTTCTGCGGCTTCTACCGCGCTATGTACGCCGGAGCCGGATGAGGTTCCGCCGCTACCGAAGGATGCTCCGCCGATTATGACCGTTCCGCCGCCACCGCCGCCGCCGTGACCGTTTCCTGTTCCGCCGCCGGATACATTTCCTCCGCCGACTAAGACACCACCTCCGCCGCCACCGAAAACAGGACGCTCTTCTTCCTCATCGCTCAAGACGGGGAAGACACGATTCCACTCGTACTCGCGGGTTGGGCGGTCGAAAGCGGAAATTATGAAGACAAGCGCTTCGGTAATGAAGCCGAAGTATAAAAGGAAGTTGCCCAGACCGTAGGGCCAGTGCATTAACTTGGCAAGTACGCCGACGATAATGATAGCAGCGCCGATGCTGTAGAACACTTGAAAGAATCTTCTGCCGCTTTCGCCGGAGAGGATTTTTTCGATGATGTTTTTTGTTTTACTTTTGAATCCCATAACGTTTTGATTGTTTACGACTTTATAAACGTAAGGATTGCCGGTTTATTTTCTTTAGTGTGAAATTTTTTTTATTTTTTCCTTCATCCATTTTCTTACGGGTTTATCGTAGAGGTATGTGGCGGCTATTGAAAGGGCAGTGATTGAGAGGAATACGACGATGGGTATTACGCCGGCGTCGCCCAGTCCGAAGTCAGGATTGACGGCTCGCTGGTTAGAAACCCACCCTGTCTGGATATAGCAGATGGGGTAGTTGATAAGATAGATGGGGTACGATATATCTCCCAAGAATTTGCAGAGTTTTGACATTGATTTCGTGCCGACTTTCCCCCCTGCGCCGATAGCAACGATTATGGGGAAGGCAATAATGATGACTGCCGCTTCATAAATTCCGTTCATCATCTTAGTTTGTTCGTCGCCGATGCGGGGCATGACCAGCAGTGCGACAAGGATTACGCTGCTTATGATAAATGCGTGCCGCGTTTTGATAAGTTTGTGGATTCTGAAGAGGAGAAGCCCGCAGAAGAAGGGGAATATCAAGCGTGTAGCGCCTTTATAGATGTGTGATCCGTTGAGAAACCAGCCGCCGCAGACATCGCCCTGGGATAAGGTGAGATATAGCGTCGAGCATCCGGCAACTGCGACCAATATTATGAGTGCGCGCTTCGTGAAACGGTTAACGAACAGCGCGTAAAGAATATTTCCGAAATATTCGTAGGCAAGAGTCCAGATCGGTCCGTCAAGGTTGTACATTTCGGGATAATTTCCGCGTATGTCGACGCTTTTTGGCGTCGGGATGATGAGTACACTAAGCAGTGCGAAGAGTAAAAGTTTCCATAGCGGGGTTTGCGCGATGAGGGGGAAAGCGGCTGACGCGCCGTAATAGAAAAGTATCGTGCCGAGCGCGGTACCGAACACGACCATCGGTTGAAGCCTCATTATGCGCATTTTCATGAAGCCGGCGAATGTCATTTTTTTCATCCGGTCATCGTAAGCGTAGCCGATGACGAAGCCGGAAAGCATGAAGAAGAAGTCAACTGCAAGGTATGCGTGGTTTAGTATCTGGTCGTAACTGCTTGTTGCATACGATTCAAAGACATGGAAGGCGACTACGAGGATCGCTGCTACGCCTCTCAGCGCATCTAATATCTCGTAATGTGGTTTTGACTTGTGTTCAGGGGAATTTTTTTGGTTCATATTGTTTTTTAAAAAAAGGATTTTATTTTTTTCACCCCCAGTCGCTTCGCTTCACTGGGGGTTATTAATATTCGTCCTTGACAGGACGTTAAAGACGTTAAGGACTTTAAAGGCTTTAAAGGCTTTAAGGATTTTTTAAAAGGGGGAGGAGTGATTTCGCTCCGAAATTGAGTTATTTTGGTGTGCGGTTGAGTTATTTTGCTATGCGGTTGGGTTATTTTGCTGTGCGGTTGAGTTATTTTGCACTGCGGTTGAGTTATTTTGCTATGCGGTCGGGTTATTTTGCTGTGCGGTTGAGTTATTTTGCTGTGCGGTCGGGTTATTTTGCTGTGCGGTTGAGTTATTTTGCTATGCGGTTGAGTTATTTTGGTGTGCGGTTGAGTTATTTTGCTCTGCGGTTGAGTTATTTTGCTCTGCGGTCGAGTTATTTTGCTGTGCGGTTGAGTTATTTTGCTATGCGGTTGAGTTATTTTGCTATGCGGTTGAGTTATTTTGCTGTGCGGTTGAGTTATTTTGCTATGCGGTCGGGTTATTTTGGTGTGCGGTCGGGTTGTTTTTAAAAAGGACTTTATTCTTTTCACCCCCAGTCGCTTTGCTTCACTGGGGGTTATTAATATTCGTCCTTGACAGGACGTTAAAGACGTTAAGGACTTTGAGGTCTTTAAGGACTTTAAAGACTTTAAGGAGGGTGGAGGGGTGATTTCTATAGTCTTCACTGTTAGTCCTCAACTCCTAACCCTTATTTATGAGCCGTTGCCGGATATTTGCAAAAGCACGTTTGGTATGAAGCGCGAAGTCCCCTTGTAGAATCCAACTGTAATAGCCAACATCCTCACGAAAGACGTCTTCCGCGATACGTCCCTTGTATTTCCCGAAGTTGATAACTTCCTTTCCCTGTTCATTGTATATAAGTCGCCCTGCAAAATCAACATAATTGCCCACGCTTGAATATTCCGACAGGAAATTGACATCGTTTTGAAGGTCGGGATAGCGGTCGAGCTGCGCTTTCAGTATTTCGTAGGCAGCGCCTGTATCGGCTTCAGCGGTGTGTGCGTTTTCCATTTCCTTGTCGCAGTAGAACTTGTATGCGGCGGCAAGAGTACGCTGTTCTTTCTTGTGGAAAATGGTTTGGACGTCGATGAAACGGCGTTTGGAGAGGTCGATGTCAACTTCCGCCCGGATAAATTCCTCAGCCAGTAGCGGGATGTCGAATCGGTTGCTGTTATATCCGGCAAGGTCGCTGCTTCCAATATTGGAAGCGAGCGACTTAGCGATGGATTTGAACAGTGGAGCGTCTTTTACGTCTTCGTCGGAGATGCCGTGTATCTCAGTTGCCTGCTGGGGTATGGGGATTCCGGGGTTGATTAGGCGGGTACGGCTCTCTTCTTCGCCATTAGGATATACTTTCAGGTAGGATATTTCCACTATCCTGTCTGTAACGATGTTTATCCCAGTCGTTTCCAGGTCGAAGAAGAGGATGGGGTTGTCCAGGTTTAACTTCACTGTTGCTTTTGATTAATCGTTGAGCATCATCGGCATTAACAGCATGAGCAGGTCTTCATCGGCTTCGTTTTCAAAAGGCAGTATGATTCCCGGTCGTGTAGGATCGGCTAATTCGAGGATAACTTCCGAGGATGGGATATTGCTTAGGATTTCTATCAGGTAACTACCCTTGAAGCC
The DNA here is from genome assembly GCA_031269685.1 of Dysgonamonadaceae bacterium. Classification (GTDB taxonomy): domain Bacteria; phylum Bacteroidota; class Bacteroidia; order Bacteroidales; family Azobacteroidaceae; genus Azobacteroides. The sequence goes on from JAISYU010000058.1 coordinate 9,399, forward strand.
GATAGTTATCTGTTCGCCTTCGTAAGTGCAAGTGATTTGTTCTTCTGCTGATGTAGCGTAGTCCCTATCCTGAGTGGAGACATGTATATTACTGTTGTCGATGGACAGTTTAACGAGGCTGGTTGTAGGATTTGCGAATACGGATACACGTTTCAGAGCGTTGAGCAGCAGGACCCTATCTACAACGACTTTGAAGGGGTTGTTTTGTGGTATCACACTGTTGTAGTTTGGGTAACGTCCTTCAATCAGGCGCACGTTTATAGTAGTTTGTCCGAAATTGAAGTATGCGTTATTGTTGTTGAAACTGATGGTAGTGTCGCCTGTTTCTCTTACGAGTACAGATTTAAGCACTTGTGCGGGTCTCTTAGGGAGGATGAACGGTTTCTCAGCGTTACCTTTTACGGCAAGGTTATTGAACCGTACTAACTTATGTCCGTCAGATGCGACGAAGACGATACTTTCGCCGGTTAAGTCAAAATATACTCCGTTCATGACGGGTCTAAGTTCATCTTCAGCGCTTGCGAATAGAGTACGGCTGATACCTGTCAGGAGGTTTTCTACGGACATTGTGATTGTTGTGATTTCTGCCGGTGCAGGTCTTGCTTGCGGGTATTCGTCACCGTTTTGTGCGGTTAAGTTATACTTACCGTTTTGGTAGAGGATAGCCAGTTGCAGGGTATCATCATTAAGTTCGAAAGTTACAGGCTGCTCAGGCAGTTCTTTCAGGCTATCGAGTATATTCTTAGAAGTGATTGCGAAAGAGCCTTCTCCTTCTACTTCTCCTACTTCGATAGATGTAGTCATCCGCGTTTCGGTGTCTGCGGCTGTGATAGTTAACTTGTTGCTTTTAACCTCAAAGAGGAAGCAGTCAAGAATAGGGATTGCATTTTTTGATGCGATCACTCTGCCAATTGTATGTAATTGGCTCGATAAATAGCTACTTGATACTACGAATTTCATATTTACAAAGTTTTAGATGTTTAATTTCGAGTTGCAAATGTAATCATTTTTTTTATATCACCAAAAAATAATTATTAATCTTAATTAAATAATAAAAAGCAGTCGGTCTTTAAGCCGGATTCTGTATCCCTGCAAGCAGGAATTTCCGTCATTTATCTGGATTCGGCGTTACCGCTGAATTCTTGCAGTCTACCCCCCGGCATCGGACGGGCAATCCTCATGCGCCGGTGTATATGACCTTGCAACCCCCGGGAAGTACGGCTTCGTACATCACTGCACGAACCGGTAAGCTCTTACCTCACCTTCTCACCCTTACCTTGCGGCGGTTATTTTCTTCTACTTTTCCATGCCCTCGCGGACATCTATCGGTTAGGTAGCGGGGCGCCCATTTGTTGTCCGGACTTTCCTCCCTTTGCTATCAAAGAGCGACGGAACGACCAACTGCTTTGTTATACTGTTATTAATCTATTGTTTTCACATTTCATTGTCCTTGCAGGAAAATCCTCAACCCACCGGTAATTGTGAGTCGTCATGATCACTGCCGTGCCTTTGCGGCTGATTTCGTGAAGCAGACCGACTATCTGCGCTCCCGTTTCGGGATCAAGATTACCGGTAGGTTCATCGGCAATAATCATCTCAGGCTCATTGAGCAACGCCCTGGCAATAACTATTCGCTGCTGTTCGCCTCCCGACAACTCGTGCGGATACTTATATCCTTTGTTTTGCATCCCGACCTGGTTAAGGACTGTTTCTATACGTTGCATCATAGCACGACGACCGTTCCATCCGGTTGCTTTGAGGACGAAGACAAGGTTGTCATTTACCGAACGGTCGGTCAACAACTGGAAGTCCTGGAATACAATGCCTAATTTACGCCTCAGATACGGGATTTGTTTTGATTTGATCTTGCTCAGGTTATAGTCAAACACCATTGCTTCACCGACCGTCACCGGCAGTTCGCAGTAGATGGTTTTCAATATTGAACTTTTACCGGAGCCTACTTTGCCGATGATATAACTGAATTTTCCTTTTTCCTGTTGAAAGCATACGTCTTTCAGGATAACATTTTCATCCCTTAAAATATCAACACCATTATAATAAAGTAATGCCATGATTGGAAAGTTTGTAGATTAGCGGGAGATTGTGAAAGGCACAGGGTTAACCAGGTACTGTGTTGTATCTTGCTGCTGTTGAATCATTCGCACTGCGTCCATACCGTCAATCACACGTCCGAAAGCGGCAAAGCCTTGTTTGTCGGGGTTACGGTTCCCGTCGAAATCAAGTTCCGGTTGTTCGCCGATGCAGATAAAAAACTCCGAGCTTGCAGTACCAGGTTCAGAGCGAGCCATTGAAAGCGTGCCGTCAAGATGTTTTATGCCGGTAAGCCGTGTTGTTTCGTGAATGATCGCCGGAAAAACGTCACGGTCGTTAAGTCCTCCCTGTATCACTTCTATCTTCACCGTATTTGATTGGTTATCGGGTCTCACCGTGCGGTAGAATTTTGCGTCACCGGTATTATATGCACCCTCATTGACCAGTTTCAGGAAATTTCCTGCGGTAACAGGTGCTTTATCGGTGTATATTTCCGCGGTGATCACTCCGAATTGTGTTTTTATGGTTACTTTCGGCAACTGTTTATTTCCACATGAAATCATCATCAAAGCTATTATGAGACAATAAAAGGCTTTTTTCATCTTAGGCTTGGTATTGTGCGACGATTGCTGCGGCTATTTCCTTCATTTCTTCGTCGGGAAACTTAAGTTTTGGTTTGGAGAAGATTATATCTGCTTCGGTTTGCAGTGGAATCAGGTGAATATGGGCGTGCGGCACTTCGAGACCTATCACGGCTACCCCGATTTTTTTGCATGGTACAGCGTTTTCGACTGCTTTGGCGACATTTTTTGCAAAGATCATCATCCTTCCGAGTGACAGGTCATCAATATTGAAAATGTAATCTGTTTCTTGCTTTGGGATTACGAGTGTATGTCCTTTCACGAGGGGATTAATATCAAGGAATGCGAAAAATTCTTTATTTTCTGCGATCTTGTAGCATGGGATTTCGCCTGCTATTATTTTACTGAAGACGGTCATATTGATATATCGAGTATTTCAAAACTTACGATACCGTTCGGCACTTTGATATTCACTGTTTCGCCTTTTTTCTTACCGAGCAGTCCTTTACCTATCGGCGTACCTATTGCTATCTTGCCTTTTTTGAGGTCAGCTTCGCTTTCCGAGACAAGAGTATAGATCATTTTCTGGTCTGTCTTGGTATTTCGTATAGTGACCTTGTTCATAATCTGGATACTGTCGGTTGATATTTGGCTTTCGTCGATCAGCCTTGCGTCTGATATAAGATTTTTCAACCTGGCGATTTTCGCTTCCAGAACACCTTGCGCCTCTTTAGCCGCATCATATTCGGCATTTTCCGAAAGGTCACCCTTATCGCGAGCCTCGGCGATTTGCCGCGATATTTCGGGACGTTTTTCGGACTCTAGATAATTAACTTCGCTTATCAGCTTGTCATATCCTTCTTTTGTCATGTATTGCACAGCCATAACTTCCTGTTTTTTTGTTCGTTAATATTAAATACACATTTTACAAATAAAATAAAAAGTATTCCGGTCGATAAAGACCGGAACACATCCATATTTTGGTTGCAAAGGTAGTAATTATTTTCGGATACGCAAAAAAATCTGATTTTTTGCGAAAAAATTTTGTGGATTCAAAAAAACATTATACCTTTGCAACCGTAAAAAGTACAATTTTTCATCGTGAAAATGAACCAAGGTAAAAGTAACATGCTTATTGACGTCAATTATCAGGTTATGGAGTCTCGTAATAAATTTATTGGCTTCCCTTGTTCATTTTTCCCCTAAGTTACTTTGGTACGTCAGAAATTAATAGTAGTTTTTTTCATAGCTTTTAAAAAATTTAAATATATTAAAAATTAAAATTTGGTGGAAAGGGTCACAGTGATGCGCCCCTTTCTTTTTTTTACGTTTCAGAAAAAAATATTACCTTTGCAATCGCTTTGGATATGCCGAATCTTAATATTTTAACCGGTAAACCAACGCAAAAACTTTAATATTTACCTATTTTAAACGCCTGAATAATGATTTCAAATCTAAAACAAATAATTGATAAAGAAATAACTGCTTTGCAAAATATTCCTCTTACAAATGATTACGAAAAAGCAGTGGAACTTATCACAAAACAAATCCACAGTAAAAAAGGAAAACTAATTTGCAGCGGAATGGGGAAAGCGGGGCAAATCGCTTCAAATATCGCTACAACATTCAGCTCTACGGGAACTCCCGCATGTTTCCTTCATCCAAGCGAAGCACAACATGGTGACCTCGGTATAATTTGCGAAAATGACCTTATGCTACTTATTTCAAACTCAGGTAAAACTCGCGAAATAACAGAACTTGTTGTTCTTGCTCGTAAACTATTTCCTGACATAAAATTCATTGTGATAACAGGAAACAGCGAAAGTCCACTCGCCAAACATGCCGACGCTTGCCTCAAAACCGGAAATCCTAAAGAAGTATGCCCGCTCGGACTTACTCCGACTACTTCTATAACGGCGATGACTGTAATTGGTGATCTGCTGGTGGTTGAAACAATGAAAAAAATCGGATTTACCGCCGCCGATTATGCAAAACGACACCACAGCGGATATCTTGGTGACATGGCAAGACAACAGATACAAACAAAAAATAATGAATATTACATCTGAACTGTCTCTTGATGAGCTGCGAAAGATTATTTTCCACAATGAAGCGATTAATCTTTCCGTTGGCGTAAAAAAAGATATAACAGACTGCTTTCAATTCCTGAAAGACTTTTCTTCAGACAAAATCATCTATGGAATTAACACCGGATTCGGTCCAATGGCGCAATACAAAGTAGATGACGAATACCTTAAAAACCTTCAATATAACATAATCCGAAGTCATGCAACCGGCGCCGGACGTCCGCTTGAAGATATTTACGTTCGTGCGGCAATGATTGCAAGGTTGGGAACGCTAATTCAAGCGCGTTCAGGAATACATCCAGAATTAGTCAAGTTACTTGTAGAATTTATCAATCGTGGGATATATCCGTTCGTGCCGGAACATGGAAGTGTCGGGGCATCCGGTGATTTGGTGCAGTTAGCACACATTGCGCTTGCCATGCTCGGAGAAGGTAATGTTAAATACAAAGGTGAGTGGCGCAATGCAAAAGAAGTCTTAGATGAAAATCATTTATCACCGTTCAAAATTCATATCAGGGAAGGTTTATCAGTAACTAATGGTACATCGGTAATGTCCGGTGTCGCAACAGTCAATGTAATTTATGCCGGAAGATTACTTAATCATGCCATACTCGCATCAGTATTGATAAACGAAATAACTACCGCTTACGACGACTCATTTTCCATCGAACTAAATGCTGTCAAGCGTCATGTAGGACAGATTGAAGTTGCCCGCAAGATGCGTGAGATAGCCGATGGAAGCAATTCATTACTCAAACGGGAAAATGTTCTTTACAGAAATGTAAACCCTGATGAAAAAGTTTTCAAGAAGAAGATACAAAGTTTTTATTCGTTGCGTTGTGTTCCACAAGTGCTCGGTCCTGTATGGGAAACTGTCAGGAATGTGGAAAAAACAGTCGTCAATGAAATAAATTCCGTCTGCGATAATCCTGTTATTGACCCGATAACGCAAAATGTCTATCACGGAGGAAACTTTCACGGCGACTACATCTCTTTTGAAATGGATAAACTTAAAATAGCCGTCGCAAAACTTACAATGTTAATGGAGCGGCAACTTAATTACCTTTGCCATGACCGAATCAATGACCGGCTATTGCCTCCATTCCTCAACCTCGGCACGCTTGGATTAAACTACGGCTTGCAAGCGGCTCAATTCACAGCAACATCAACCACCGCAGAAAGCCAGACTCTTTCCACACCAATGTATATTCACAGCATACCGAATAACAATGATAACCAGGACATAGTCAGCATGGGAACAAACTCTGCTTTGCTTGCCAAAACGGTAATTGAAAACGCATACCAGGTAATTGCAATACATTTCATGGCGCTTGCGCAGGCGATAGACATATTATGCATCGAAGACAACCTGTCACCGGTTACAAAAGCGGCATATCGTGAAATCAGAAAACGATTTCCATTGCTCATAAAAGACAGACCGTTGTACGAAGATATAGAAAAAGTCAAGAACTATCTCTTCTGCAACGATTAATTCAAAAATACCTTCGTAAACATGAAAACCATCTTCACGCGACTTATATCAACCACCCTAAACATCAGCGAAAATAGTGTTCTAAGGACAATAGAACTTCTCGATGACGGAGCTACAATTCCATTCATCAGCCGTTACCGCAAAGAAGCAACAGGAGGATTGGACGAAGTTAAAGTCGGGGAAATAAAAACGCTTTACGGGAAATACATCGAAATAAATGCCCGTAAGGCTACCATCCTTAAAGCGATAGAAGAGCAGGGTAAACTATCGGCAGAAATAAAAGCAAGGCTCGAAAACAGCTGGAATCCTACCGAAATAGAAGATATATATCTGCCATTCAAGCCTAAGAAACAGACTCGTGCGGAGATTGCGCGCAAACGTGAACTTGAGCCTCTGGCTAAAATCTTGATGGCTCAGTACGACTGCGATATCCACAGTAAAGCCAAAGCGTTCATTAACGGAGAAATCAGTGACACCGACCAGGCATTGCAGGGTGCACGAGACATAATCGCAGAGTGGGTAAATGAAACCGAATACGCTCGCAATGCCGTCCGCCATGTCTTCCGCAAAGCAGTCATATCCTCGAAAGTTATCAGCGGGAAAGAAACAGAAGGAGCAAAATACCGCGATTACTTTAAGTTCAGCGAACCTCTCGAACGTTGCTCTTCGCATAGATTACTTGCAATCCGGCGCGGGGAATCGGAAGGATACCTCAGAGTAAGTATTTCTCCCGATGACGAGAGATGTCTTGAGGCATTGAACCGTATGTTTGTCAAATCAGGCAATCAATCTTCAATACAGGTATCAATCGCCGTTAAAGACGGATACAAACGCCTGCTCAAGCCATCCGTTGAAACGGAATACGCAGCTATCTCCAAAGAAAAGGCGGACAGGCAGGCAATCGCTGTCTTTGCGGAAAACCTTAAGCAGTTACTCCTTGCAGCGCCTTTGGGTCAGAAGCGGGTACTTGCATTAGACCCTGGATTTCGTACGGGATGCAAACTTGTATGCCTTGACGCCCTGGGGAATCTCATACACAACGAAACCATTTACCCGCATCCTCCTCAGAACGAAAGAAGGGAAGCCCGCGCAAAACTTATCAACCTCGTAAACACCTATGCGATAGATGCAATAGCCATCGGTAACGGCACTGCAAGCAGGGAAACAGAAGCCATCGTTGAGAACATCCCCTTCGGTCGAGACATTAAGATTTTCTCTGTCAGCGAAGACGGTGCCTCTGTCTATTCCGCATCGGGGGTGGCAAGGGAAGAATTTCCCGAATACGACGTAACGGTACGCGGAGCGGTAAGTATCGGCAGGCGTCTGATGGATCCGCTTGCCGAACTTGTAAAGATTGATCCGAAATCAATCGGCGTAGGTCAATACCAGCATGACGTAAACCAGGCTGAATTGAAGCAAACCCTCGACCTGACCGTCGAATACTGCGTTAACAGGGTTGGAGTTAACCTCAACACAGCAAGCCGTCACCTTTTGACATACGTATCAGGGCTTGGACCGGCGCTCGCCGGAAACATCGTCAGTTACCGTACTAAAAACGGACCTTTCCGCACGCGCCGCAGCCTCCTGAATGTCCCGCGGTTCGGCGAAAAGGCATTTGAGCAGGCAGCAGGATTCCTCCGAATACCCGGCGCTGAAAATCCGCTTGATAACTCTGCCGTCCACCCCGAATCATATCACATCGTAGAGAACATAGCCAATGACCTGAATTGCAATATTGACGACCTTATCCACGACAGGCAACTGCGCGAAAAGATTAATCCGGAACGGTATGTATCGGAACATGCGGGAATACCAACCCTTATCGACATCATACAGGAACTTGACAAGCCCGGTCGCGACATACGTAACGAGATACGCATCTTTGAATTTGACAGGACAATCCGCACAATTGATGACCTGGCAATCGGCAAAGTCATTCCCGGTATCGTCAGCAATATCACTGCATTCGGATGCTTCGTTGACATCGGCATTAAGGAAAAGGGACTAATACATATCTCCAATCTCGCCGATCGCTACGTATCAGACCCGCTTACCGTAGTCTCACTCCACAAGCACATTCTCGTAAAAATCCTCGACATTGACCTTGATCGCCGCAGGATAGCGCTGAAATTAGTGGTTAATGATTAATGGTTAACAACGTAACATCCTTTATTAATAAATTAATAAACCAATAATTAACAGCATGGCTTTTACAAGGTGATGTGTAGTTAATTTTGTATTGTTTTCTAAACATCACCTCAAATATTTTTGCAGATATAAAAATTTGTTGTACCTTTGCAGCCCGAAATTCAATCTAACAATAAAAACAAAAAAGATACAATAATGAAACAAGGAATTCACCCGGACAAATACCGTCCAGTAGTATTTAAAGATATGTCGAACGAAGATATATTCATTACCCGATCGACAATATCAACAAAAGAAACCATCGAAGTAGACGGAGTTACATATCCGTTGGTTAAGGTTGAAATATCCAATACTTCCCATCCGTTCTACACAGGCAAACAGAAACTTGTAGACACAGCAGGTCGCGTAGACAAGTTCATGAGCCGCTACGGAAACAGGGGAAAGAAGTAAATTATCTCTTAAAATACTCCTTGATATACGGATAAACCATCGGCAAAGCGGTCTTTACCGGTTTGTAAGAAATGGATTTTTCCTGTATATCCTTGTCTATTATTTTTGATTCGTAATCGAAGACAGACAGGATATTCAGAACAAAACTCAAGCAAAGCAGCCAAAGCATAATTCCGAATACGCCACCGGCAAGTTTGTTCAGTACACCGGCAGGAGTAACATTAACAAGTTTATCGACCAGAATGGCAAGAAGCGAAAATACGGCAACAATAAGCAAAAAAGCAATTATATAGTAAATCGTATTCATCGAAGCAGCAGAAGACATTGACCAATGAAGTGTATTTTCGATGAAATTACGTAATATTTCGGCTGCCTGTCCTGAAAAAATAAAAGCCAAAACAAGCGCAACTAATGCTGCAAGTTGTTTCACTAAACCATCAAACAGTCCTTTGACAAATCCGGCTGCGAGACAAATAAAAATTACAATATCAAACCAGTTCATAAAAACAGTACATTAAGTCTAAATACAACGCCGCAAAAGTAGTATTTTATTTCGTAAAAAACACATGGAAATCAAAATAAATCAGGTTTTTTTCATAGAAAACACATGAAAATTTGCATAATTGAGAGAAAATCATTTACTTTGCACCCTCATTCAAACAAGGTACCTTGGCCGAGTGGTTAGGCACCGGTCTGCAAAACCGTAGACAGCAGTTCGAATCTGCTAGGTACCTCAATCCTAAAAGCCCGATCGAAGATAATCCGATCGGGTTTTTGTTTTATGTTTTATATAACGAATCTATAAGATTTAAGGTGCATCCTTTCCATACCGTAACAAACGAAAAAGAAAGGGGCGCATCACTGCGACCCTTTCCTCCAAATTTATAATATATATTTTTAAAAAAGCTATAAAAAAACTACTATTACTTTCTGACGTTCCAAAGTAACTTAGGGGAAAGAAAAGATGACCACGGGGAGCCAATAAATTTATTATTTGACTCCATAACAGGAAGACTGACGTCCATAATCCGATTATTTTTACCTTGGTTCATCTCGAAAATGAAAAACTTTACCTTTTATTGCCGCAAAGGTATAATGTTTTTTTGTTATCCACCAAATATTTTTGAAAAAAGTTGACATTTTTATTATAACTATGAAAATGTACTCGATATGTACCGAAAAATATCTAAATAGTATTCTATGCGGCATGATGTTATATATAATATGTATGGTGATTCTGAAATTCAGTCGATGCAAAAAAATTTAAAATTTTATTTCATTGCACATCAGTTACTTAAAAGAAATCTTCGTTTTTTTTTATAAAAAAAGGTATCAAAAATTTTTTGTTTGGTAAAAGTGTTATAACTTTGCAGCGTTTTAGAGAATAATGTCAGTCAATTCTCAATAACAGTTTACAAATAGACATTAATTAATAGGTATTATTAACATAAAGATTGTTTTAGGTATGAAGAAAATTGAAGCAATTATTCGTAAGACAAAGTTCGATGATGTAAAAGAGGCTCTGATTGCGGCTGACATCGAATGGTTTTCTTACACTGAGGTAAGAGGAGTCGGAAAAGATCGCGAAGAAAGGATCTACCGAGGTGTGATTTACGACACAAGTTCGATAGAACGTTATCTGTTGAACATCGTCGTAAGAGATGTTAATCTCGAAAAAGCTGTCCAGGCTATAACCAAAGCAGCTTATACGGGAGAAATTGGCGATGGACGAATTTTTATTTTCCCAGCGGAAGATGCTATCAGTATCAGATCCGGCAAAAGAGGAGATGCAAGTCTGTTTAACGCCTAAGTAACTGAAAAGTATTAGTATTAACATTAAAAAAATCATTCCATTATGAAAACTTACATCAAATCATTACACGGCAGACTGATTATGTTTATGCTTATCACGTTTGCCATTGTCTGCGCAGGTTCAAAACTTTGCGCGCAAAACGAAACAGCCGTACAGGCTGAAACAGATCCCACCCGGGAAGTAGTAACGGTAGTGGAACAAGCGTCTCAAACTCTGACTCTTGAAACCGCCGCTGCCGAATTCGGGACATCGCTCGATACAGTATGGATGCTGCTCGCCGCAATGCTCGTATTCTTTATGCAACCAGGTTTCGCTCTCGTCGAAGCAGGGTTTACTCGAACAAAAAACACAGCCAATATCCTGATGAAAAACTTTATCGACTTTATGGTCGGATCTATGCTGTTTTTCTTTATCGGTTTCGGCGTGATGTTTGGTTTTGACGGCGCAGGATTCGCAGGATTACCAAACTGGGGAGACTTGTCGTTCTTCAATAACGGTCTCCCAACAGAAGGTTTCCTTGTCTTCCAAACCGTATTCTGTGCTACTGCCGCGACAATTGTCTCAGGTGCAATGGCGGAACGAACAAAATTCCACATGTACCTGCTATACACGGTGCTAATTAGCGTCTTTATCTATCCAGTCTCAGGTCACTGGACTTGGGGCGGAGGTTTTCTTATGGCATCTGGCGGATGGCTCGAAAATCTTACCGGAGCAACCTTCCATGACTTCGCCGGTTCGACAATAGTCCATTCCGTGGGAGGCTGGATAGCCCTCGTCGGCGCAGCAGTTCTCGGTCCCCGTATCGGAAAATACAGCAGAGACGGAAAAGTAAAAGCAATTCCAGGACATAACCTGACTATCGCCGCTCTCGGAGTGTTTATACTCTGGTTCGGATGGTTCGGGTTTAACCCAGGATCACAACTTGCCGCAACAGGAGAAGGTAACAGAGTAGCAATCTCACATGTCTTCCTGACAACAAATCTCTCTGCAGCCGCCGGAGGATTATTTGCCCTCCTAATAGCATGGGCAAAGTACAAAAAACCATCACTATCCCTAACACTTAACGGTGTACTCGCCGGATTAGTTGGTATAACCGCCGGTTGTGACGCTGTATCTTCAACAGGAGCAATAATAATCGGTATCATCAGCGGTATAGTAATGGTATTCTCCGTAGAATTTATCGATCGAGTACTGAAAATCGACGATCCAGTAGGAGCTTCATCCGTACACGGAGTTTGCGGTCTCGTCGGAACACTCCTCACAGGGCTACTCGCAATCGACGGTGGATTGTTCTACGGTAGTGGCGCAAGCCTTTTCTTTGCACAACTTATCGGCGCAATAATAATCGGAGTATGGGCAATAGTCGCCGGTTATGCAATCTTTAAAGGTCTCGACATTGTATTCGGTTTACGTGTGCCGCGTAGAATAGAAGAAGAAGGTCTCGATATTTATGAACATGGCGAAACAGCGTACAACTAAATCCAGACGGTAATCGAAGGCGTCTCAAAAGGCGTTTTCAATTGCTTCGGAGGAGGAATCTGTTCAATAACTTGATCAGATTCCTCTTTTCTTTTGGAAGAATAAAAGCCATTTGCATTTATTCTTATAATTAAATGCTACCTTTGCAGCGATTTTATAATATAATAATATATGCAAACTCCTGTAATACCAAAAGGTACACGCGATTTCAATCCACAAGAGATGGCGAAGCGCAACTATATATTCGATACAATACGTAATGTTTTTTATCTCTACGGATTCAGACAGATAGAAACCCCATCTATGGAAAATCTTACTACGCTGATGGGAAAATACGGCGAAGAAGGCGATAAACTACTGTTCAAAATCCTCAACTCAGGCGATTTTATGTCTGAAGTAAACCAGGAAGATATTGCCACCCGTAACCTTCCACGACTGACCAACCAAATGTGCGAAAAAGGCTTGCGATATGATCTTACCGTCCCCTTCGCCAGATACGTCGTACAACACCGCAACGAAATAACTTTTCCATTCCGGCGATTCCAAATACAACCCGTATGGCGGGCAGACCGACCTCAAAAAGGACGATACCGTGAGTTCTTTCAGTGTGATGCGGATATAGTCGGCTCAGATTCACTGCTAAACGAACTCGAACTGCTGCAAATCATCGACAAAGTATTCAGCCGATTCAAGATAAGGGTTTCAATAAAGATTAACAATCGTAAGATCCTGATGGGAATAGCGGAAATCATTGGCGAAGCAGATAAAATTACTGATATAACCGTCGCTATCGACAAATTAGACAAAATAGGACTCGAAAACGTCAATGCCGAACTGTCATCAAAAGGTATCAGCAAAGAAGCAATATCAAAACTCCAACCAATTATCCTTCTCTCAGGCTCTAACGAAGATAAAATCCAAACTCTGAAAGAAATTTTAAAAGATTCCGAAACAGGACTTAAAGGAGTGGAAGAAATCGAAACCATACTCTCAAAAACCTCCCTGACTCCACTTCGCAATGAACTCGAACTTAACCTTACTCTTGCCCGCGGGTTAAACTACTATACCGGCGCAATCCTTGAAGTGAAGGCACTCGATGTACAGATAGGCAGCATCACAGGCGGCGGACGATACGATAGCCTTACCGGTGTGTTCGGTTTACAAGGGGTGTCGGGCGTGGGTATTTCCTTTGGCGCCGACCGCATCTTCGATGTACTTAATCAGTTGAATCTTTATCCAGAAAACTGTACACAACAAACACAAATCCTTTTCGTCAATTTCGGCGAAACAGAAGAAAATTATATCCTGCCTATTATCACAGAACTGCGTAACGAGGGCATTTCGGCAGAAATATATCCCGAAGCCGCCAAACTGAAAAAACAGTTCTCCTACGCTAACGATAACCAAATACCTTTCGTTGCTATCGCAGGAGAAAATGAGATCCAAGAAAGCAAAATCACACTCAAAAATATGGTGACGGGAAATCAGATATCTGTCGATAAATTATCCATAAACACCCATATATTCAATTAATATGAGGGGTTTATATTGTCAGTATTGATAATAAGACAGTGAAAATGGTGAAGCGGTAAAAATATTTATTACATGACTAGTCCTAAATAACCGTTACAGGTTTTTATTAGACAAAAATATAAATAATTTATGAGATAGTAATCGGGCTAGCCCGATTACTATCTTTGTTTTTATAAGTTATAATTTTAATTTGTTTCTGCCGATGCATCTGTTCCGGTGTTTTCATATGACAAGACCAAT
>JAISYU010000111.1 GCA_031269685.1 Dysgonamonadaceae bacterium
TATCCAAATCCTGCTCTGATTTAGAACCGACAATGCCTGACGTCGTAAAGTACTTTTCCGTATTAGGCACCCTCTTCGAGGGACAATATGTGTTCGTTTGCATCATAAGACGCGGCAAAGATACGTACTTTTTTTAAATAAACAATAGGTTTTGCGAAAAAAATGCTGTTTTAACGCTAAATATTATAAAATAAGCCGATTTTGCCCCTGTTTACCTTCGCATAAAAATATAAAACCCCCGAAGATAAATGACTTCAGGGGTTTATTTCTGTTTGCTTTAGTGGTACCACCAGGAATCGAACCGGGGACACACGGATTTTCAGTCCGTTGCTCTACCAACTGAGCTATGGTACCGTATTGATTGCGGCTGCAAAGGTACAACTTTTTTTTATATCTGCAAAACTTTTCCCCATAAATATTGATTTTTTATAGAAAAACTTAAGTTATTCCTGCTGATCATCTATAACAGCAGTGTCTCGCAGGAAGAGCACAAAGTTATCATCCCAGTACAGTTCGCGGTAGCGTATGTCTCTGCTGAGGAGGGTTGTCAGGGCAGCGTCACGCTTAAGAAGGACGTGGGTAACGCCATAATCCTCAAATGCTTCGTCGTAGAATTTCTTTATTCTCGAAATATCAAAAAAGTCTTGCAGGATATTTCGCTTGCCATTAAATTCGATGGTGTACAAGTCAGCACGTGAATCAACAAAAACGGGAATATGCCGGAACATCAGGTAACTGCCGTAATTATATTCATTAAATAGCCGAATATTCTTGACGTCAAGGCTGTCGGTAATATAATTGCAAGCCTTTACTGGGTAGGATACTTCGTCGATAGTTGGTTTTGTAAGGAAATAGAAGCCCGTATGGAATTTCCTGTCGTAGATACGCATACCGAAGCCGGAACGCATTAACGCCGAAAAGAATATCACACAGATAATGGTGATAATCACTCCTTTTCTCTTTAAAACTACGTCGATAAACCGGTCTGTCAATTCGGGTTGTTTTTCTTTAAGGTAATCGCTTGCGAGTTTTCCCCAGAAGAACATGCCAATAATTGCGAAGAGCGAAAGATGGCGGTTACCGGCAAGAGTCATGATAAAAAGACCACCGACCATGAGCAAATCTTTAAGGCGAATACGGATACTTGTAAGGATAATGAAGAAGAGAAACAGTCCTGCGACGAGCATTGTTCCTATTGAGAGTATGAGGATTAAGGGGCGATGTTCGGTAATATTAACCATACTCATTCCGGCGATAGTTTTGAAGAGGTAAGTATAAGGAGTATCTCCGGTTGGGGTAAGTAAGCCGGCAAACAGGCAAACTACGGCAACGAGGGAAAGCCATTTGACGCCATTGTCGCGGACAATCAGCAACCTGCCCGTGTTTTTGGGTTTCAGTGTTGCGATGATAAATTCAGTGATATAAGGAATGAATAGGACGAAGAAGAACGGGAAAACTGCTGCATGGACATTGGCAATCAAGACTGCAACGATGAACAGACCTGCACAAAAAATTATGCGCTTTGAGGCAAGGAATTTTTCGATAAAATATACGGCAATCAGCAGGAAAATATAACTCATCATCTGTGCTCGGGCGGTAATGAAGCCGTTGTAGAGGACAAACAGGACGACGGCGGTAACGAAGAACGCGACAGCGCGGTTGCAGGAGAAGCGCCTGTTAAGGGCATAAACTGTGAGCCCAAGCAGAAGACACAGCATGACGGTATAGATATAGACGCCCCATAGTCCGCCGGTGTTGTAGATCCAATAGACAATCACATCGAAAGCCCAGTGAGGGGAACAGTAAGGAAGATCATGCCATGAGAAACCGTCTGTCATGTCGATACCTTGTTCAGCGATTCTTTCTCCAACCATGATACTGTAGAACGTATCATTCTGAAACCATAGCGGTGTTGCGGAATAACACAGAATTGCTATGGCAGATAGAACAAAAACATCAAACTTTTTGTAAATTGCAGACATAATAATATTCTTAAAAGCGGCACAAAAGTACAAATATTCCTGCAATAGATTATCTGAAGCAAAAAAAAATGATTAAATTTGCGGTGTGAAAAAATAATAACACCTATATACATAAAATGAAAATGAGACACAACATCTACATCTTCCCCCTTATCCTGATGTCGCTCTTTGTGGCTGTGATAATAACATTTACCATCGACAGGCAGAAGCGTATCAGGCATCGTAATCTCCACAACATCCAAAATTACTTCGCCGAGATTACGGGTAACTACATTCTCCGCCACGATCTCTACCCGGACAGTCTTCATAAGCTTTCTGCTCTTGCCGATCTCTTGCCGGGCAGCACTAATCTTGGAATATGGACCCTTGATAGCCGCCTTGTGTATGATAATCAGGTTGATGTACATAAGTCGCGCATGAGTGGGCTGAATTTGCCTGAGATTGAAGAAGCCATTCTTAACGGTATAGGCAGCAGTATCAGGAGGTCGAATTTCATGGACGAAGAATACGCATATTATGCCAAGAAATACGACGATTATATCATCCGCATAGCCTTTTCATACGAAACGGCACAGGAAAGGCTACGACCCGACAGTTTTTATGCCATTATGATTCTTTTCATATCAATCTCTTTCGCTGCTGTGTTTTCGATTTATCACTTTAGGTTTCGCGCGGCGACTTCTAATCTCAAGAAATTTTTATCTACGTACATCAAGGACAGGAAATTTCCTCCACATTCTAACTTTATTGACAGCGAACTCGATGAAATAGAACGCATGTTCGCCGATATATGCAACCAGTTGGAGGCAAATGAGAAACGCATGTCGGAGATGACGAACAATGTTGCACATGAGATACGGACTCCGGTGACAATAATCAGGGGAATGCTTGAAACAATCCGCGACTACAAGGAATTGCCGATCGATAAAAAATACGAGTACATCGAGCGCGCTTATAAACAGACAATCAGGCTTTCACGTATTGCGCAGGATACCATACTGCTTTCAAAAACATCTTCCGCGCCCTACTATTTTTCTTTGACGGACGTCGAGATCCGCGACATTGTCCTTGAAATATACGACGATATCATCGAGGTCATCAAATTACGCAAGGCAATCGTTGAAATTAACATCGAAAAAGGCACTGTTGTACACGGCAGTCGCACTTTGCTTTACGCTATTTTTCGCAATCTCCTCAGTAACGCCGTCAAATACACCGGTGATGATCCGAAGATAACGATACAGGTTTACGGACAGACTGAGGATTACTATGAGTTCAACGTTTTCGACAATGGAACGGGAGTTGATCCAAAACATATTGACCACATCTTCGACCGTTTTTACAGGATCAACGAAGGGCGAACGCGCGACAAGGGAGGATCGGGTCTTGGGCTGGCAATAGTCAGGGATGCCGTCAAATTCCACCACGGAGAAATCACTGCACGTAACCGTCCTGGGGGTGGATTGGAATTTTTCTTCACTATAAAGAAAAAAATTACGGAACCTCAATCCAAGTACGACAGTAGACAGAGCAATAATGATTAATTTGGAGTATTTAATGTTTAGCCTCATGTAGAACCGTAAAAGTTTCATGTTAATCGTCGGCAACCGGCAGATACACTTTGGAAAAATGTCAATAGCAACTTATTTTCACCTGTCATATTCTTAAATGTTATAAAAAAACGCTTTTAATTAAAGATAAATGAAAATATATAAAGAAAATATGATTTTTATATGTAACTTTGCGGTGCATTATTTATGAATTTTTTAATTTTTATTCTCATAGCAAATATTTTTTTTCTCAGATATATTTTGCTGTTTAAAAAAAATTCTATAACTTTGCATCGTCAAATTGAAAATAAACGTATTTAAAACAAACTTTTTAAAAAATAAATTTATGAGTACAACACCAAGACTTACAAAGTCAAGAAGTGAAGCGGGCACGAACACCTATGTCGGGAATCTTGACATCCTGATAGACAAATGTTCCATCTTTGGTCCGGTATTTAACCCTCAGAATCAGGATTTGCAAATCGAGTCCTTGAAGGAGTTGTCGGCGCACGTCAAACATTCTATCAATGACGTAGATTATCTTCTTGCACAGGCGGTTTTTGCGGAGGGCAACAGGCAAGAGCGATTCGCGCAACTTCTCCCGACCGTAACGCGAGTGCTTGCGGTAGCCATTTCTCTCAGATTGGCAGAAGCGGCACTGATACATATCAGGGAAATTGTCCGCAAAATCCGCGGAACACGTGCTAAACCCATCCTTCCGACGCCGCCGTTGGAAGGTGAAGAGCCTAAGAAATACAATTCTGTATCACAGCGGAGTTTTAGGGAGCAAATAGAGCACCTCAATCAGTTGATTTTGATCGTTTCCGCGCAACCGCTTTACAAGCCGGCAGAACAGGATCTCTCGGTTGACTCTCTGATCAAACTGAAAAACGAAATGGGCGTCGTGCACGACGCTGCAACCAGAGTTGCCGACGAATTGGAAGAGGCGCGCATCGAACGTGACAAGTTGCTCTATACTCCGGTGACCGGTATGATGGACACAGCCCTCGCGGTAAAGGAATATGTAAAGGCGATCTTCGGTGCAGCCAGCCCGGAATACAAAGATATAAAGCACCTTAAATTCAAAAATAAGAAGATTTAATATCTGATAATTTAATATTAAATGGAGTTGCAGCGTGTACTTGTGAAAGTGCACGCTGTTTTTGTAAAGTACATCGAGAACCTGCAAATGTACATCGAGAACCTGCAAATGTACATCGAGAATCTGCAAAAGCACATCGAGAACTAGCGAAAGAGCAACGAGAACTAGCGAAAGAGCAACGAGCACTTGCAAAAGAGCAACGAGAACTAGCGAAAGAGCAACGAGAACTTGCAAAAGTACATCGTACATCCGCAAAAACACATCGTTCACCTACAAAAACACATCGTACATCCACAAAAACACATCGTACATCTCTAAAAGATTTACGATTTAGTGGTTAGTTGCTCGTGATAAACGGTTAATTATTAGAAGTTAGTCGTAAACTTTATCCTGATAAACTTATTGTTCTTAACTCTTTTTTATTATCTTTGCACTCTCTTATATATGCTATACATGAAAGGTTCCGATATTAAATGGCTTAGTGCTTATTTCATACTGCTTGCCGCTCTTTTCTTATTGTCTCCCAAACGGCACGCGGTCGATCCTTTCATTCCGCAAGATTTTCCAGGAATAATAGAAGCCGGCAAGGTTACGGCGATAACGGTTGAGGGTGTAGACTCCTATTTTACGTTCAAGGGTACGCCGCACGGGCATCAGTACGAGTTGATTAAGGCGTTTGCCGACAGTCACGGATTAAAACTTGAAATAATAGTTGCGGAGACTGTGGAGAAACTGCGGGAAATGCTGCTTGACGGAGAAGGGGAGATCGTTGCACACAGGATATGCTGGATGGAAGCGGATGAGGAAAAGTTTATCTCGTGCGGGTTAGCAGGGGATTCTGTTGTTTCTTCGTGGATTGTCAGAAAAACGATGCCGGCTCTTGCCGTTGCGATTGATGAATGGTTTGATGTCGCGGATTTACCTGCCACGTCAAAGAAGGATCGATTCTTGTTTGAGCGTAGCAAGTTACCGGGCGACGAGCCTGCGCCGATGCTTGGCGAGGGACGTATTTCGATTTACGATTCTCTGTTTAAGCACTACGCTGCCGAGATAAATTGGGACTGGATGTTGCTTGCGTCCATCGCGTTTCAGGAATCGAAGTTCTATACCGACCTTACGTCGGGCGAGGGCGCGACAGGTCTGATGGGTATAATGCCTGGTACGGCAAAGTTATTCGGGTTGCCGGAGGATTCCGTCTTCAATCCCGAAGCGAATCTGCGTACGGCGGTGAGGTTAATTGAACGTCTTAACCGTTCTTTTTCCGAGATAAAGGATCACAGTGAAAGGCAGAAGTTTATCATTGCCTCATACAATGCCGGCGCGGGACATATCAATGATGCAAGGGCGCTTGCCGGAAAGTACGGGAAAGATCCGTCGAAGTGGAAGGATACGGAGGACTTTCTCAGGCGACTTAAGGAAGAGGAATTTTACAATGACACGGTGTGTAGGGCAGGAGCGTTTAATGCCGGGCAAACGTTGTTCTATCTTGAAAGTGTGATAGAAAGATGGGATTATTATAAGAAGGATTTATTATGTTTGGAAGAAAAATAATGCTCTTGCCAATCTTGATCGTTGTCCTGTGCACTTCGTGCGGGAAAGAGTTCGCCTATTATGAGACTTCGGGTGAAGTGTTCAAAACAAGTTTCCATATTAAATATAATTATAGTCGCCTGTTAAATGAAGAGATCGAGGAGTACCTGTCAATGGTCAATATGTCACTTAATCCGTTTAACATGGAATCTGTTATATATAAGGTGAACAATAATATACCGGTGGAGGTTGATGACATGTTCATTGAAGTATTTAACAAGGCGATGGAGGTATCGGAGATTTTCGGAGGGACTTATGATATTACCAGTGCGCCACTGATAAACCTCTGGGGGTTCGGATTCAGCAAGATGGATTCTGTTAGCAAGGAGGTTATTGACAGCCTGAAGGAGTTTGTGGGATACAGTAAGGTACATCTTGATGGGCGCAAGATAGTGAAGGAAGATCAACGGTTGCAGATTAATGCGTCTTCTATTGCCAAAGGATACGCTTGCGATGTTGTAGCAAGAATGTTTGATTCGCTTGGTATTTCCGATTATATGGTAGAAATAGGCGGAGAGATTAATGCTAAGGGAAAGAATAACAAAGGTGTTTGCTGGCGAATAGAAATACCTAAACCTTTCGACAATAGAAAAGGTCAAGTTAATGAACGTATGGAAGTTGTGGAACTGTGTAACCGTTCTATCGCTACTTCAGGGAATTACCGTAACTATTATATACGCAATGGCAAGAAGTATGCACATACTATCAATCCATTAACAGGCTATCCTTTCCAGAGTAATATCCTGAGCGCTTCAGTTATTGCCGGTGATTGTATGACTGCTGACGCTTTCGCAACGGCTTTTATGACTATGGATCTGGATAAGGCTTTAGACATTGCCCGACAGATAAAGGGACTTGGGTTTATCTTTATTTATTCGGATGAAGATGGTAATCTGTGTGAGGTAAAGAGTATTTGATAAGGATTAATGAACGACTAAAACCTCATACTTAACTGCAAGCCTAAGGAACGCGGTGTAGATGTTGTTTTCTCAAACAGTGCAGGTTCTACTCTGAGGCTAAGGTCGGGGCTTATGTCGAAGTCAAACAGTTGCGCGTCTATGTAAGCGTCGAGAATCCAGATGCCATATACTCCTATTGTAATGAATATACTCATATCTCGGTAGTGGTTGTAGTAATCTTTCCTGCTTTTGAGGGTATTCTGAAACCATGTAATATCACTTGCCTTCCACTTCTCTTGCATTTCCTCCCAGTTCTGAACCGTTGGAAACTGTTTACCGCTAACTATATAGTTACGCCATGAAACTGCTTCGGCATCGCCGCCCATGAAGGCAAGTAAGTCGCGATGTGCCTGCCTGTAGCCGGTAAATTGTGTGTTATTCCAGGTTATTGCGTAAGCACAGCCGAGAAAACTGCCGTACACAAGCGGCAACTTCCAGTATTTGCGGTTATAGATCTGCCCCATTCCGGGAAAGATGGCGGAATAGAGCATCGCTTTACCGGAGTTGGGGTGAAAATTCAAATCCTGTGCGACCGGTTGCGTATTATACACGGAATCACTTCCGACCATATCCTGCGCATGAAGCGTAACGGTGGAAACCGGCAACAATGCTATTAATATGAGATATACAGACCGTTTCAAACAGGCAAGATACTATAACCGGCTACATTATTAATGGCTTTTAAGTGTGTCGAAGACCTGCATGATCCTTTCGAGTTCCTGATCGTCTGCGAATGGTATGCTGATTTTCCCCTTACCGTTTTCATTGCACGAAAGGGCGACTTTCGTTCCAAAGAAGGACGAAAGATGTTTCTTTAGCAGGTTAAACTCTTTGGGAGTTTTCTTTTTAGGTTTGGCGAGTGTTTCGGAAGATACTTCGATCAACCTTGAACCGTCATTGATTTCCTTTACTATTTCTTCTGTCCTGCGTACCGAGAATCCGTATTCGAGGATTTGTTCGTAGATCATCAGTTGAGTTGAGGCGTCATCGAGAGACAGGAGGGACTTTGCGTGTCCCATATCAATCATTTTGTCTTTCAGACCGATCTGTATTTCGGCAGGCAGTCTCAGCAGGCGAAGAAAATTGGCGATAGTGGCGCGTTTTTTGCCGATACGTTCGCTTAGTTGTTCCTGTGTAAGTTTATATGTATCGATCAATGTTTGAAAGGCGAGGGCAATTTCGATAGCGTTAAGGTCTTCGCGTTGAATATTCTCGATGAGCGCCATTTCCATCACGTTTTCGTCGGATGCTTTACGGATATATGCGGGAATTGCTGTCAGTCCTGCTTTTTGTGATGCTCTGAATCGTCTTTCGCCGGAGATGATCTGGTATTTATCGGGCTGCACTTCGCGAAGGGTAATCGGCTGAATGAGACCGTTAGTTCGTATTGATGCAGCGAGTTCTTCGAGGGATTCTTCGTTGAATACGCTTCTGGGTTGTTCTGGGTTCGGCTCTATTTTGGACAGGTCAATTTCATTTATTGACGAGGATCCGGCGGTATTTAGTCCGCTTATATCTATCAGGGCGGCGAGTCCTTGTCCTCCGAGCGCCGGTTTTTTTATCTTTTTTTCCATTGTTTATTTATTATTTTTAGCAATCACTTCTTTAGCCAACTGCATGTGGTTCAGCGACCCGCGTGAGTCGGCATCGTACAGCAGCACTGGTTGTCCGTAACTGGGTGCTTCGCTCAGTTTGATATTTCTTTGGATAACCGTAGAGAACACGAGGTCACCGAAATGTTTTTTCACTTCTTCGTAAACCTGATTTGCGAGTCTGAGCCTTGAGTCGTACATAGTTAGGAGGAATCCTTCTATTTCGAGTTCGGGATTAAGTTTTGACTTGATTATTTTCACGGTATTAAGTAATTTTCCGATGCCTTCGAGGGCGAAATATTCGCATTGCACGGGGATAATGACCGAATCGGCAGCCGTCAGGGAATTAACGGTAATCAGACCGAGGGACGGTGAGCAGTCTATTAGTATAAAATCGTAATTATCGCGTATTTTACCCAGCACATTTTTCAGCACTTTCTCGCGATTGTTTAAATTAAGCATCTCTATTTCGGCACCGACGAGGTCAATGTGCGAAGGGATGATGTCGAGGTTGGGTGTTTCTGTGTTACGTATTGCATCGGCGGGGTCTATACCGTTTACGATACATTCATATATAGAATTATCCAGTTGCCTTATATCCACCCCCAGCCCCGAAGAGGCATTAGCCTGTGGATCGGCGTCAACTAACAGCGTTTTTTTCTCCAGAACGGCGAGTGATGCCGCAAGATTGATAGCAGTAGTTGTTTTACCCACGCCGCCCTTTTGATTAGCCAGAGCAATTATTTTTCCCATTACGTCAATTATAAATGAGTTGCAAAGGTAAGGTTTTTTATCCGAATTTCCGCTGTCTGAATAGAAAAACGCATTAATAATGTTAATAATTCGCTTGTTTTGTTGATAACTTCTGTTAGTAACATTAAGGACATTAAAGATTTTAGGGACATTAAGGGAAATTTCATTCTTAATTCTTCACTTTTAGTTCTTGACCTTCAAACTTTATTCCTACCTTATTTTACTTTATAGAACAATCTCAGTAGCAATGTCAATGATTTACCTTAATTAACCTTATTACTTTATTAATTGTTGGTAGATCTCACCGTAATTTAGCATTAACTATTAACAATTAACCACTAAATACTTACTTTTTCGGTGGTGCACGGAACAATCTTACGAGTGCACGGAACAATCTTGCGAGTGCACGGAACAATCTTGCAAGTGCACGGAACAATCTTACGAGTGCACGGAACAATCTTGCAAGTGCACGGAACAATTTCACATGTTCTCGGAACAATTTCACATGTTCTCGGAACAATCTCGCTAGTTCTCGGAACAATTTCGCATGTTCTCGGAACAATCTTACTAGTTCTCGGAACAATCTTACTAGTTCCCGGAACAATCTCGCATGTTCTCGGAACAATCTTGCTAGTTCTACTTACTTTTTCGCAGGTGCTACTTGTAATCGTCCTAGAATTTCTTATTTTTAAATGAAATTGACTTCACCGCCTTGTACTGCGGACTCCTGGTGCCGAAAGCGGCTTTTACATATTCCTT
>JAISYU010000122.1 GCA_031269685.1 Dysgonamonadaceae bacterium
GAACTGACAATGCCTGACGTCGTAAAGTACTTTTCCGTATTCGGCATCCTCCTTACGGGACAATATGTGTTCGTTTGCATCATAAGACGCGGCAAAGATACGTACTTTTTTTAAACAAATAATACGTTTTTGAGAAATTTCTTAAAAAAAGATTATTTTTTTAGTTATTATTGGTTTTGTATTCCTTTTTACACCCCCAAATAAATTATTTATTAAAAGTCAGGAAAGCAGGTAAACCGATTGAACTATGGTGAGTCGGTAGTAAAAGAATAGAGAAAATAATTAATGGGGCGTACATTGCATACATCCTTATTAGTTTATAAATGTAGGCGAAATTTAGTGCGTTTGCCCTGCAAATACTTAAAGTATTTGATAAAAATGGTTAAATACTTTGCTATCTCAAA
This sequence comes from Dysgonamonadaceae bacterium, assembly GCA_031269685.1. Classification (GTDB taxonomy): domain Bacteria; phylum Bacteroidota; class Bacteroidia; order Bacteroidales; family Azobacteroidaceae; genus Azobacteroides. Next base: position 405 of record JAISYU010000122.1, read on the forward strand.
GTAAATTACTACCTTTGCAGCCAAAATTTCCATATAATGAAATCAGGGAATACAATTTTTATCCTTATCGTCCTGCTGTTCGTTTCCTGCGGAGAGTATAATAAAGTATTGAAATCAACCGATTACAATGCCAAATTCTCTTACGCAAAAAAGTATTTTGAACAAGGCAAATACAGCCGCGCAGCAACTTTGCTCGAAGATATTGTACCCATCTCGCGAAATACCGCACGGGGCGAAGAAGCGCTCTATCTCCTTGCCCGATCTTATTATAACATGAAAGATTACCAGACGTCTTCGGAATATTTTAAGTCGTATTTTACATCATACCCGAAAGGCGAATACGCGGAACTTGCACACTACTACTCCGCATACGGGCTCTACTTGGACTCGCCCGACCCGCGCCTCGACCAAACAGATACATACAAGTCTATGAGACAGTTTCAAACTTTCCTCGATCTATATCCCCAAAGTGAACACAAAGAATCCGCGCAAAACTCCATGTTTGAATTACAAGAGAAACTTGCATATAAAGAACTACTCGCCGTCAGACTCTATTACAATCTCGGCGATTACCTGCTTATTCCATTCTCCGGCGGGAATTACCTCTCGTGCGTCATTACTGCCCAAAACGCTCTTCGCGATTATCCGTTCTCAAAATACCGCGAAGAATTTATGTATTACATGCTCCGCTCAAAATACGAAATCGCCGTAAAAAGTGTTGACGAGAAAAAAGAATACCGCTATCGTGACGTCGTGGATGAATATTATTCATACCTTAACGAATTTCCCGAAGGTAAATACTTGAAGGAAATCAAAAAACTTTACGCCTATATCGAAAAAGAATTAAAGAATTAATCGTAATATTGAAACGAAATAAATTATATTAAATAAATCATGGAATATAAAAAATCAACCCCCGGAAATACTGTAACACGAGATCTGATACGGATGTCGGAAGAAACGGGAAACATTTACGAAACCGTACGTATTATCGGAAAGCGCGCAAACGAAATTTCTGCCGAAATAAAACACGAACTCGGACAGAAACTTCTAGATTTTTCCTCAACAGCGGACACCCTCGAAGAAATATTCGAAAACCACGAACAGATTGAGCTTTCCCGCAGTTTTGAAAGAATCCCGAAACCAACACTGATTGCTACTCAGGAATATCTCAACCACGAGATTTACTACCGCAATCCCCTCAAAGAAAAGGACAATACTGAAGAATTCTAAACAGATATGATTCAGCGTATCCAAACGGTTTACCTGCTTATCGCAGCAATACTGGCGGGGATTATGTTCGTGCCTGCCGGTTTGATAGATAACTTCCAACTTGCTTGGAGGATTCTGATTTATGCAGGCTGGGGACTGTCGGTTATATTTTCGCTCTTCGCCATTTTTCAGTTCAAAAAACGCAGCAGGCAAATAGGCAGTTGCCTTATCTCAATACTCGGCATTGCCTTTGCTTACGCCGTGCTGATATGGCGATCGCTGCAAGTCGAAGAGCACACATACAATCCGTTGATTGCTTTCCCTTTGATAGCGCTTGTCCTGCTCATCCTGGCAATCATAGCAATAAGAAAAGATGAGAAATTAGTCCGTTCAGCCGACAGGTTGAGGTAAAGTCATGAGCCGCAGACGCATTGTCTTTGTTGGGTTTGCGATTGCGTTGACAAGTCTTTTTTTATGCAATCTATTTTACGGAACCGTATCCATTCCCGCGCGTGCGGTAATGGATATTTTGTTAGGCAGGGAAATAGAACGCACTGTCTGGGCGAGTATTGTGACCCAGTCCAGACTTCCACAGGCAACGACGGCGCTTTTGGCAGGATCGGCTCTGGCGGTAAGCGGACTGATGTTGCAAACTCTGTTTCGCAATCCGCTTGCCGGACCGTCTATTCTTGGGATTAGCAGTGGAGCCAACCTGGGGGTTGCTGTTGTGATGTTATATTCGGGAGGGATGCTTTGGCAGGGCTTTTCCGGGCATATTTCGGTTATTCTCGCGGCATTCACGGGAGCGTTTGCCATATTGTTGCTGATTCTGTATTTCTCGATCCGTATTCGCAGCAGTGAAATTGTACTTATCCTTGGAATAATTATTGGTTATCTTGCTTCGGCGGGCATTTCCATACTTAATTCGATGGCGGCGTCGGACAATATCCGTGCTTATGTTCTCTGGGGGATGGGTAGTTTTGCCGATGTGCATAATACGGAATTACCGTTTTTTTCCGCATCTATCCTTGCGGGGCTTTTCTTTTCCTTGTTATTGATTAAGCCGCTTAATTCGCTGCTTCTCGGCGACAATTATGCAGCGAACCTTGGGGTAAACATTATTAACATTCGGATATATATACTTGTGGTTACGGGGTATCTGACAGCCATTGTTACGGCGTATTGCGGACCGATAACATTTATAGGTCTTGTGGTTCCGCATATTGCCCGCATGTTACTTGGCACATCTAACCGTAAGACGTTACTGCCTTCGACTATTTTGGCGGGGGCTATTGTTGCGTTGTTTTGCAATATGATGACGGTTATTCCCTTTGGCAAGAGTCTGTTGCCATTGAATGCGATTACGCCGTTCATTGGAGCGCCGGTTATTATCTATGTTATAATGGGAAGGAAGAGGCTTGGGAATTAGTCCAGGCTACTGTAGATAGAGTTGCAGGATTTGAATTCGGGAATTATTTCTTTCATTGTTTTAACGGTGGCTAAGTTGTCACCGTTTTCAGCGTTAGCCAACAGTGTTTCAAGCGCCATGTTTGGAACAGTCATTGTGTTTGCACAGTTGGTTTTCACCACTTTTATTTTGTTATGCATTGTATTTTCTGCTGTTTCATTTTTGTAGAGTATATCTTCGTAAAGTTTTTCGCCGGCTCTCAATCCAGTTATGACTATATCTATATCTTTATATGGTTTATATCCTGCTTTACGAATCATTTCTTCTGCGAGGTTAATGATTTTTACCGGTTCGTTCATATCAAATACGAATATTTCGCCGCCTTGTCCCATTTCGCAGGCTTTGATTACCAGCCGGCAAGCCTCATTTATTGTCATAAAATATCTCACGACGTCGCGATGGGTGACCGTTAGGGGTCCGCCACGTTTGATTTGTTCTCTGAATCTGGGTATTACCGAGCCGTTTGAATCTATTACGTTACCGAATCGTGTTGTTATGAATCTTGTAGCGCCTTTGAGAGATTGCACGTATAGTTCTGCGATACGTTTTGAGGCGCCCATCACGCTTCCCGGGTTGACGGCTTTGTCGGTAGAGATCATTACGAAACATTCGGTGTTAAATTCCGCAGCGAGGTCGGCAACTGTTTTTGTGCCTGAAATATTTGTCAGAACGGCTTGGCAGGGATTGTCTTCGATAAGGGGGACATGTTTGCAGGCTGCGGCATGGAAAATATATTGAGGATTGTATTGTTCGAATATTTTCCGCATTACGGTTTTGTTACGCACATCGGCGAGTATTGCGCTGTATTTTATGTTTGGGTGAGTGTCGTTTATTTCGAGTGCTATTTGATGTAGCGGGCTTTCGGCGATATCGCAAAGGATAAGGTTTTTCACATTAGCTATACATAGTTGTTTTGCTATTTCGCAACCGATAGATCCGGCTGCGCCAGTTATCATTACAGAAATATTATTCATATTTTATTTCAGGGTTCTTTTGATTACGTTAGCCACTCTGCGCAGTTCTTTGTCGGTCAGGATAGATCCTGAGGGCAGGCAGAGACCGTTTTTGAAGAGGTGTTCGGAAGTACCGTCTCCATAGAATGGGCTATTTGAGAAAACTATTTGTCGGTGCATAGGATTCCACAGGGGTCTGGACTCAATGTTTTCTTTTTCGAGAGCGAGTTGTATATCGTTAGCGGTTACGCCGCCTGTTTTTCTCTGATCGACGGTTATTGTGGTCATCCAGTAGTTTGAGTAGAATTTTCTGTTTGGTTCTTTTTGGAAATTTACACCTTCTATTATTTCGAGGCGTTTTCTGTAGTATTGGTTAATTTTTCTACGTCTTTCGATTCTTTCCGGCAGGACGATCATTTGTCCTCTTCCGATAGCGGCGCAGATGTTACTGAGGCGATAATTGTAACCTGTTTGCTGATGGGAATAGAAGTTTGTATTTTCGCGGGCTTGGGATGCGAGTAGTTTGGCTTGTTTTATTATGCGCTCATCTTTAGAGATTATAGCGCCACCGCCTGCAGTTGTTATTATTTTGTTACCGTTAAATGATAATATTGAGATATTTCCCAGTGTACCGCATTTTTTTCGTTTGTACATTGATCCGAGTGCAGCTGCGGCGTCTTCGATTACGGGTATATTGTAATCGTTAGCGACGGCATTTATCTCATCCATATCGGCAGGCATCCCGTAAGCATGGACGGGTATTATTGCTTTTGGTAGTTTTCCGGTTTTATTAAATCTTTTTTCGATGGCTTTTTTGAGATATATTGGGGACATGTTCCATGTTTTCATTTCGCTATCGACGAATACCGGTTTTGCGTTGAGGTATAGGATAGGGAAAGCGGTTGCGGCGAATGTAAAATCCTGGCAAATTACTTCGTCGCCATTGCCTATTCCGAGTAGTATCAGGGCGAGGTGTATTGCGGAAGTACCTGAGTTGAGAGCGGCGACATGCACGCTTTCGTCGAAGAATTCTTCGAGATCTTCTTCGAAGTCGTCCACATTAGGTCCGCCGGTAGTTATCCAGTTGGTAATAAATGCCTTTTGGATAAAATACTCTTCGGAGGTTCCCATGTCAGCTATTGAGAGATGAATTTGTTTTTTGTTCATAATTGAATTATTTGGGCTGCAAAGGTATATATATTTTTCTGTTTTGCAAAATCTTATGTTTTTCTCAGTGGTGGATTTGCAAATACTGAAATCAGGCAGCGTTAATTTTTCATAGGAACGACAGTCCGTAGGTATATGACCTGTTGTCAGGTGTATCCAAAACCCGGAACGAGATTATTTCCGTACTGACTATTCGATTTATGCCCTTTTCGCCAGCCTTTTCCTTTCGTTTTCGTCGAGGATAATTTTGCGTAGCCGCATAGCCTTTGGCGTCAGTTCGACATATTCGTCTTCCTTAATATATTCGAGCGCCTGTTCAAGGCTAAAGATAACAGGCGGCGCCAATCTTACTTTATCATCGCTTCCAGAGGCGCGGACATTGGTCAGTTTTTTTGATTTCGTAACATTTACCACTAAATCGCCTTCTTTGCAGTGTTCGCCGACAATCTGACCGGCATAAACATCAGTCTGAGGTTCGATGAAGAAATGTCCACGATCCTGCAATTTGTCAAGTGCGTAAGCAAAAGCATTACCTGTTTCCATAGCGATAATAGATCCGTTCTGGCGTTTTTCAATGTCGCCTTTCCATGGCTGAAATTCGAGGAAACGATGAGCCATTATCGCCTCGCCTGCCGAAGCGGTCAATACATTATTACTTAGACCGATTATTCCGCGCGAAGGAATAAGAAATTCAATATGTATGCGGTCACCCTTACGCTCCATTGATTGCATTTCGCCTTTCCTGCGGGTGACCAAGTCAATGATACGGCTTGAATATTCTTCAGGTAGATTGATGGTTAGTTGTTCAACGGGTTCATGACGGACACCACCTTTTTCTTTTATGATTACTTGTGGCTGACCGACTTGTAATTCATATCCTTCGCGGCGCATTGTTTCGATAAGGATAGAGAGATGCAGGATTCCGCGACCGAAAACCGTCCATGAATCGGCTGAATCAGTCATTTCGACGCGCATTGCGAGGTTTTTGTCAAGTTCCTTCATCAGGCGCTCGTAGAGATGGCGTGAAGTAACATATTTCCCGTCTTTCCCGAAGAAAGGAGAGTCGTTGATAGTGAACAGCATGGACATTGTAGGTTCATCTATTGCGATAGGAGCGAGTGGTTCGGGATTGTCCAGATCGGTAATAGTATCGCCGATTTCAAAATTGTCTATGCCGATTATAGCACAGATGTCTCCCGAACTGACAGATTCAACCTTTGAGAGTCCAAGACCTTCAAACACGTTTAGTTCCTTGATTCGCTGACGGATAATACCGCCGTCACGTTTGCAAAGCGCGACGTCCATGCCTTCTTTTAAGACGCCGCGATGCACACGCCCGACTGCAATACGTCCAACGTAATTTGAATAGTTAAGTGAAGTTATTTGCATCTGTGGTTTACCTTCGATCGTTTCAGGTTCCGGGATATATTCGATAATTGCGTCGAGTACAGGAAGAATATTGTCTGCAGGTTTACGCCAATCATCGCTCATCCAGCCATGTTTTGCAGAGCCGTAGATTGTGGCGAAATCGAGTTGTTCTTCTGTTGCGTCGAGTGCGCACATAAGGTCAAAAACCATTTCTTGAACCTCTTCTGGTCGGCAATTAGGTTTATCTACTTTATTGATGACTACGACGGGTTTTTTACCGAGTGCGATTGCTTTTCCGAGTACGAATCGGGTTTGTGGCATAGGACCTTCGAAAGCGTCAACAAGGAGCAGAACTCCGTCTGCCATGTTGAGAACACGTTCAACTTCTCCTCCGAAATCGGCATGTCCTGGGGTATCTATAATATTTATTTTATAGCCTTTATAATTTATCGAAACGTTTTTGGCAAGAATAGTTATTCCGCGTTCACGTTCGAGGTCGTTACTGTCAAGAAACTGGTCGAGACAGGCATTATCATCGCGGAATAGTTTACCGGCGAGCAGCATTTTGTCTACGAGAGTAGTTTTACCATGATCAACATGGGCGATGATTGCGATATTTCTGATTTTTTGCATAGAATGTTTAAAAAACGGGCGCAAAGGTACGAAATTTTTTCTGAAAAATCGCACGTATTTCTTTTTGCCGCTTAGGAAAGTCCTTCGATTCGTCCGTTTATGATATTGATGTTTGCGGCATTCGGTATTTTTGGCAACCCCGGCATTCGCATGATCTCGCCTGCGATTGCGACGATGAATTGCGCGCCGTTATTGATTACGATGTCGTTTATTTTTATTTTGAAGTTTTTTGCGACGCCAATCATTTTTGGGTCTGTTGAGAAGGAGTATTGTGTTTTTGCGATGCACACGGGATAGTTGTCGATGTTGTTTTCTGTGATGTATTTGAGCATCTTTTCGGCGCGGTCGCTGAACTGTACATTTGAGGCTCTGTATATTCGGGTTGTTATCTTTTCTATTTTTGTTCTTACGTCATCGGTTGCTTCGTAGGTGTATTTCAGTGGTTTTGAGGGGTTGTTTTCTATTGTTTCGACGATTAGTTTTGCGAGTTCTACGGCTCCGTTGCCGCCTTGCTGGAAAGAGTTGTTGACGGCGAAGGGAATGTTTTTATTGTTGCAGTGTTTTCTTATGATATTTATTTCATTTTCCATATCGAAATCGTACTTGTTAAGGGCGACGACGGTTGTTTGTCCGAAAGAGTGGATGTTTTCTATATGTTGGTCGAGATTTTCCAGACCTTTTGAGATCGCTTCCGGGTTAGGCTGTTTGAGGGAGTCTTGTTTCGCGCCACCGTGTAGTTTTAGCCCCTGCAAGGTTGCGACGATGACGGTAAGGCTTGGTTTTATGTTGCCGATTCTGCATTTGATGTTGTAAAACTTTTCGGCGCCGAGGTCCGCTCCGAAACCTGCTTCGGTGACGACATAATCGGAGAAGGTCATGGCTATTTTTGTTGCGACAATTGAGTTACATCCGTGTGCGATGTTTGCAAATGGTCCGCCGTGGACGAAAGCGGGCGTGTTTTCGGTTGTTTGTACGATGTTCGGGTGTATTGTATCCTTGAGCAAGACTGTGATAGCGCCCTCAATTCCTAATTGTTTGACCTTGAAGGGCTGGTTATTGTAGTCTATTCCGAGAATAATCTCGCCAATTCTGTGTTTGAGGTCGTCGAGGTTTTCGGCGAGGCAGAGTATCGCCATTATTTCGGAGGCTGGGGTTATATCGAAGCCGGTTTCGGTTGGAATACCGTTGGTCGGCGAACCAAGTCCGGTGATTACTTTGCGAAGGCTGCGGTCGTTTACGTCAAGGACACGTTTCCAGAGAATTTCCTTTAGATTTTTTTCATTATTTCCACGGTTTTGGTAAAGATAGTTGTCGAGTAAGGCAGTAATCATGTTGTGCGCGGAAGTAACGGCATGGAAATCGCCAGTAAAATGAAGGTTTATGTTTTCCATTGGAAGAACTTGCGAATATCCTCCTCCTGCCGCTCCACCTTTCATACCGAAACATGGTCCGAGTGACGGTTCACGCAAGGCAACCGAAGATTTTTTTCCGATTTTGTTTAGTCCGAGTGAGATTCCGATAGATACCGTTGTTTTTCCGATTCCCGCTTTTGTAGGAGTGATTGCGGTGACGAGGATTAAGTTGCTTTGTTTTAAGTTGTTCTCGTTGATGAGATCGACGGGGACTTTGGCGATGTACTTGCCGTAATTCATGATCTCTTCGACGGGGATTCCGCTTGTTTTTGCGATTTGTTTTATCTTATTTAATTCGACAGTGTTTGCGATTTCGATGTCTGTAAGCATATTTTTTTTGTTTGCAAAGGTAATAAAAAAGATTTAGATTGAAGAAGGGAAAGTCTTTAAGTACTTAAAGTCCGTAATGTCTATAAAGGCTTTAATGTTTTTAAGGAAATGTGAGAGTGAGGTTAGGATTGGCGAGGTGTCGGTGAAATTAAGGACTTTAAAGTCTATAAAGGCTTTAATGTTTTTAAGAAAATGGGAGAGTAAGGTTAGGATTGGAGAGGTATCGGTGAGAATTGGCGCGGTACGAGTTATATTTTGCGCGGTACGAGTTATATTTTGCACGGTACGAGTTATATTTTGCACGGTACGAGTTATATTTTGCGCGGTACGAGTTATATTTTGCGCGGTACGAGTTATATTTTGCACGGTACGAGTTATATTTTGCACGGTACGAGTTATATTTTGCGCGGTACGAGTTATATTTTGCACGGTACGAGTTATATTTTGCGCG
>JAISYU010000013.1 GCA_031269685.1 Dysgonamonadaceae bacterium
CAAAATAACATCGAGACATCGCAAAATAACATCGAGACATCGCAAAATAACATCGAGACATCGTAAAATAACATCGAGACATCGTAAAATAACATCGAGACATCGTAAAATAACATCGAGACATTGCAAAATAACATCGAGACATCGCAAAATAACATCGAGACATCGCAAAATAACATCGTTTCCGTCCTTAATGTCTTTAATGTCTTTAAGGTCCTTAAAGTCTTTTTGAAAAAAAACAGCGAATTTCATCATTCGCCGTTGATAACTAACAAGTATATATGCCCGTTGTTTGTTGATTTTGCCGGTAAAACAAAAAAGCATCGCCAATCACTTGGAAATGCTCCTCTGCTCTCCCTCTTGGACTTGAACCAAGGACCCTCTGATTAACAGTCAGATGCTCTAACCAACTGAGCTAAGGAAGAATATTGATTATTAACCCTTTTTATGTCTGCTCTCCCTCTTGGACTTGAACCAAGGACCCTCTGATTAACAGTCAGATGCTCTAACCAACTGAGCTAAGGAAGAATTTTTTACACCTTTTTCATGAAAAGCGCGACAAAGGTAGTGCTTTTCTCGGAAATATGCAATATCTTTGCAGAAATTTTTTAAAAATAGATGAAAATAATAGGTATAGGTAACGCCCTGGTCGATGTTTTAGTTAAACTCCCGGACGCTAATCTCCTCAGTGAACTTGGAATAGATAAAGGAAGCATGAATCTTGTCGATGAAGATCTAAAAGATGCTATAATGAAGAAAATTTCAAGTGCCGGCAAGCAAATGACTACCGGCGGGTCAATAAGCAATACAATGCTTGCCCTGCGTAACCTCGGCGAGCCGTCGTCTTTTATCGGAAAAGTCGGGAATGACGACCTCGGCGAGTTTTATCTCCGTGAAATGACCGGCTCAGGCGTTACGATGCACGTGATTTACGAAGACCAGCCTTCCGGCTGCGCCGTGGCGATGATTACTCCCGACGGCGAACGCACTTTTTGCACTTACCTCGGCGCGGCTGCCAATATGCGGAAGCAGGATCTCAAAAACACTTATTTTGAATCTTATACGCACCTCTATGTCGAAGGTTATCTCGTGCAAAATCATGAACTGATCGAGACGGCTATGCAAATCGCCAAATCGTTTAACCAAACAGTGATGCTTGACCTTGCAAGTTTCAACGTCGTAGCCGCCGACCGCGATTTCCTAATGCATCTGATTGATAATTATGTGGATATAGTGTTCGCTAACGAAGACGAGGCAACTGCCCTTACCGGAAAACCGGCGGCAGAAGCCATTCACGACATCGCACATAAAGTGAAAATCGCAGTCGTCAAAGAAGGCGACCGCGGCTCATGGATCAAAAAAGGGCATGAAATCATACACGTCCCCGTTTACCGTAAAATACACCCCGTCGATACAACTGCCGCCGGCGATTATTATGCAGCAGGTTTCTTTTACGGTCTGATACACGGCGCAAATCTCGAAAAATGCGCGGAAACAGGCAGTCTCCTGTCATATTATATAATACAGGTGGTAGGAACAAAACTTCAAGACGAAGTCTGGACGGAGATAAGGACAAAAGTGAACGAAATAATCGGAAGAAAAGAAAAATAAGGCATGGTAAAAAATATTCTCCTAACAGGCGCAAACGGACAATTAGGTTCGGAAATCAGGAAAATAGCCTCACTATATCCAAAATTCCACCTTTTCCCAACCGATATTGATACCCTAAACATCTGCCTCAAACCGGAAATTGAAAAATTCATACAGGATAACAACATAAACTATGTCATTAACTGTGCCGCATATACCGCCGTTGACAAAGCGGAAAGCGATATTGACGCCTGCTATGAAATCAATAAAAACGCGGTGCAATATATAGCCGAAGCGGCTGAAGGTAAAGCAAAAGTGATTCATATATCAACAGATTACGTGTTTAACGGTCTCGGAAACAAGCCGCTGAAAGAAACCGACAACCCTGATCCGCAATCAGTTTACGGTAAAAGCAAACGCGACGGCGAACAACTGCTTAACGACTGCTGCCCCGAAAATATCATCATCCGTACCGCCTGGCTGTATTCCATTTACGGTAATAACTTCGTCAAAACAATGATACGACTCGGCAAAGAACAAAAAAATATCAGCGTAGTAAACGACCAGTTCGGAACGCCTACCAATGCCGCCGATTTAGCCCAAACAATTATGTATATAATTACCTTCGCCGAAGAAAAAAATGTCTTCCCAAAGGGGATTTATCACTATACAAACGAAGGCGTCTGCACGTGGTTCGAATTTTGTATCAAAATCCACGAACTCGCAGGTATCACCGGATGCCAGGTCAACCCAATACCAACCTCCGACTATCCTACTCCCGCCAAACGTCCGACATACAGCGTCCTGGACAAAACAAAAATCAAAGAATTTTTCGGAATAGATATTCCCAATTGGGAAGATAGTCTAAATAAATACATCAAATTATAAATGAGCGAACTGATAAACGAAATAAACCGCCGGAGAACCTTTGCAATCATCAGCCATCCCGACGCCGGCAAAACAACACTGACAGAAAAACTGCTCCTCTTCGGAGGCGCTATTCATGTAGCGGGAGCCGTCAAATCAAACAAGATCCGTAAAACAGCCGCCTCCGACTGGATGGAAATCGAAAAACAGAGAGGTATATCCGTAGCGACTTCCGTCATGGGATTCGATTACGATGGCTACAAAATAAATATACTCGATACACCCGGACATCAGGATTTTGCGGAAGACACGTACCGTACCCTGACCGCCGTGGATAGCGTAATAATCGTCGTCGATACGGCAAAAGGCGTAGAAACCCAAACCCGTAAACTAATGGAAGTGTGCAGGATGCGCAAGACGCCCGTCATGATATTCATCAACAAAATGGACCGCGACGGGAAAGATCCTTTCGACCTGCTCGATGAACTGGAACAGGAACTCAAGATTAATGTGCGTCCACTAAGTTGGCCCATCGAACAGGGCGCGCGATTCAAAGGAGTGTACAATATTTATGAAGAAAAACTGGAACTCTATACGCCAAGCAAACAGACCATTACCGAATCAATAGAAATAAAAGACATCCACAGCCGGGAAATTAATAAACAGATAGGCAATGAACTTGCAGAACGCCTGCGCGCCGACCTCGAACTCATAGAAGGTATATATGCCGATAAGAATCCCGAAGAATCATACTTGAAAGGCGACCTGGCTCCCGTCTTCTTCGGCTCCGCCCTCAATAACTTTGGCGTGAAAGAACTGCTCGACTGTTTCGTACGCATCGCACCTTCTCCCCGCCCCGTTGTTGCCGAAGAACGCACCGTGTATCCCGAAAACCCCTTCTCAGGCTTTATCTTCAAGATTCACGCCAATATGGATCCCAATCATCGCAGTTGCATCGCCTTCCTCAAAATCTGCTCAGGACAATTTGAACGTAACACCAACTATCATCATGTCCGTTTAGGCAAGATGATGAAATTCAATCAGGCTACCGCATTCATGGCTCAAAAAAAAGAAACCGTAGACGAAGCCTTTGCCGGCGATATAGTCGGTTTGCCCGATACGGGAAACTTCAAGATAGGCGATACCGTAACGGCAGGCGATATACTACACTTCAAAGGATTACCCAGCTTCTCGCCGGAAATGTTCAAATACATCGAAAATGCCGACCCGATGAAGGCAAAACAACTCGTCAAAGGCATCGACCAACTGATGGACGAAGGCGTCGCTCAACTTTTTACCAATCAATATAATGGTCGAAAGATTGTCGGCACCGTCGGACAGTTGCAGTTTGAAGTCATTCAGTACCGTCTATTGCACGAATACGGCGCAAAATGCCGCTGGGACCCGTTAAATCTTTACAAAGCCTGCTGGATAGAGAGCGATTCCCAGGAGGCGCTTGAAAACTTTAAGAAGCGTAAATACCAATACATAGCAAAAGACAAAGAAGGACGCGACGTGTTCTTAGCCGACTCTTCGTATGTTCTCCAGATGGCGCAACAAGATTTTAAGGAGATAAAGTTTCACTTCTCATCGGAGTTCTAAACAATAAAAGGTTATAACGGTAAAAGCAAGTGGTAATATCCCGCCAAACAATGCTAAAACATTATTCGATACATAATGAATGAATTAAAGATCAGTCTTATACAATCGCACCTTGACTGGGAAAACAAGCCGGCTAACCTGACTCATTACGGTGAATTGCTGCAAGGAATCGCAGGACGGACAGACCTTGCCGTATTGCCGGAAATGTATGCAACCGGTTTCGTAACAAAAGATCTCGGACTGGCGGAACATGAAGATGGCGAGACAATGACACTTGCCCGCAACTGGGCTAAAGATTATGGCTTTGCCGTCTGCGGAAGTTTCTTAGTAAGGGAAACGTCGGGAAATCTCTATAACCGCGGGTTTCTCACTACTCCCAAAGGTGAAACATATTTCGCCGACAAACGTCATCTTTTCCGTATGGGAGAAGAACACCTGAACTTCACGGCGGGAGACAAAAACTATCCCGTCATCAATTATAAAGGCTGGAATATCCGCCTGATTGTATGTTATGACCTGCGTTTCCCTGTCTGGTGCCGTAATCGCGATAATGAATACGACCTGCTCGTTTGCACCGCCAACTGGCCCCTCTTCCGCATTGATACGTGGGATACTCTCCTCAAAGCTCGCGCATTGGAAAATGAATGTTATGTATGCGGTGTCAATCGGGTTGGCGAGGATGGACTCGGATATCCTCACCCCGGACATTCTATCGTGCTGGATTTCCGTGGAAAAACCGTCGTGCAAACTGAAGACAATGAAACTTCGGTCGTCACATGCGAGATCAGAAAAGCCGCGCTGGAAACATTTCGACGCAAATTTCCTGCATGGCTTGACGCTGATAAATATCAAATCATATAAATTTTAGTGATTTGTTTGCCGTTTCGGAAAAATGTTTGTACCTTTGCAGCGCCTAACGAGATATAGCGCAGTTGGTAGCGCGCCACGTTCGGGACGTGGAGGCCGGGCGTTCGAGTCGCCCTATCTCGACAACTTTCCATTCGCGGTTTGCCCGCAGATAAGTCATAACCTTGAAAAAGGAGGTTGTCTTGTTGAGAGACAACCTCTTTTTCTATATACGAATCCTCGTGGAAGAGGAAACTCACATCAAACCTCGCTCACGCCATCAGCAACTCCAGGATAGAGATTGCAGCCTTCGCCACCGGCGTACCGGGTCCGAATATCGCTGCCACGCCTGATTTGTAGAGGTAGTCGTAGTCTTGCGGTGGTATTACGCCGCCTGCTACAACGAGGATGTCTTCGCGTCCCAGTTTTTTCAGTTCGGATATTACCTGCGGCACGAGGGTTTTGTGACCTGCCGCGAGCGACGATACACCTAACACGTGGACATCGTTCTCGACTGCCTGTCGGGCTGCTTCTTCCGGTGTCTGGAACAGTGGTCCCATATCGACATCGAATCCGCAGTCGGCATATCCGGTTGCTACTACTTTGGCGCCTCGGTCGTGTCCGTCCTGACCCATTTTTGCCACCATTATGCGTGGTTGCCGCCCTTCTTTTTTTGCAAATTGTTCTGCGAGCTCACAAGCCTTTTTGAATGTGTCGTCGCTTTTTGTTTCTGATGAATACACGCCTGAAATTGTTCTTATTATTGCTTTATAACGTCCGCACACTGCTTCGCAAGCGTCGCTGATTTCGCCCAGTGTAGCGCGAAGTCGTGCCGCTTCTACTGCAAGTTCCAATAGATTACCTTTGCCGCTTTTCGCTGCTGTGGTGATTGCTGCAAGCGCTTGTTTGACATCTGCCTCGTTGCGGTTAGCCTTAAGTTGGTTGAGTCGTTCTATCTGTTGCTTGCGCACTGCCGTATTATCCACTTCGAGGATGTCGATGGGATCTTCTTTTTCGAGGCGGTATTTATTGAGTCCGACGATTGTTTGGTTACAGGAGTCGATACGCGCTTGGGTACGTGCCGCCGCTTCTTCGATACGCATCTTTGGAATACCTGTTTCGATAGCCTTTGCCATACCTCCGAGTTCCTGAACTTCGCGGATCAGGGTCCATGACTTTTCCGCGATCTCCTTTGTCAGCGTTTCGACATAATAGGAGCCTGCCCAGGGATCTATTTCGCGGCAGATCTGGGTTTCTTCCTGAATGTAGATCTGTGTATTGCGGGCGATTCGGGCAGAGAAGTCGGTCGGCAATGCGATTGCCTCGTCGAGTGCGTTTGTATGCAGCGACTGGGTATGCCCCAGTGCGGCAGCCATAGCTTCGATGCAGGTGCGTCCGACGTTATTGAAGGGATCCTGTTCTGTTAGCGACCAGCCGGAAGTCTGGCAGTGGGTTCGTAGCGCGAGTGATTTTGGGTTTTTCGCACCGAAGTTTTTCAGGATTTTAGCCCATAGCAGCCGTCCTGCACGCATCTTTGCTATTTCCATAAAGTGATTCATCCCGATGCCCCAGAAAAACGACAGGCGAGGAGCAAAGGCGTCGACGTCGATACCTGCTTTGATGCCGGCTTGCACGTATTCCATGCCGTCGGCAAGGGTGTAAGCGAGTTCTATGTCGGCTGTTGCGCCTGCTTCCTGCATGTGGTATCCCGATATGGAGATAGAGTTAAATTTCGGCATCTTTTGCGAAGTATATTCAAAGATGTCGGCGATGATCCGCATGGAGAATTCGGGTGGATATATGTACGTGTTCCGCACCATAAATTCTTTGAGGATATCGTTTTGGATTGTGCCTTGCAGTTCTTCGAGTTTGGCGCCCTGTTCGAGTCCTGCGTTGATGTAGAAGGCGAGGATAGGCAATACTGCGCCGTTCATTGTCATCGAGACGGACATATCTTTCAACGGTATGCCGTCGAAGAGTACTTTCATATCTTCGAGCGAACATATTGACACTCCCGCCTTTCCGACATCGCCTACAACGCGCTGGTGGTCGGCGTCGTATCCGCGGTGGGTTGCGAGGTCGAAAGCGACCGATAGTCCTTTTTGTCCCGACGCCAGGTTACGGCGGTAGAATGCGTTTGACTCTTCGGCGGTCGAGAATCCTGCGTACTGGCGGATAGTCCAGGGTCGCATTGCGTACATTCCCGAATACGGACCGCGCAGGAATGGCGGAATACCTGAAGCGTATTCAAGATGTTCCATTCCTTCGAGGTCTGCTTTTGTGTAAACGGGCTTAACCTTAATTTGTTCGGGTGTCAGCCAGTCTTGCTGTTCCGTTATCGGTGCGCCTTTTACGGGCGCTGCGACTTCGGAGATTTTGATGTTTCTAAAATTTGGTTTCACTGCTTATTTTATTGTAAATTGATTTTCTTTAAATGATACTTGGAAATTTAGGATACCGATGAAGATTTTGTATTTGCAAGCTCGCATGACCGGATACCGATGAAGATTTTGTGTTTGCAAGCCTGCACGACCGGATACCGATGAAGGTTTTGTGTTTGCAAGCTCGCACGGGAGAATCCCAAGTGGGATTCTGTATTTGCAGCCCTGTAAGAAGAAAGAAAATTCATTGTTAATGTCAATTTTCCTGTTTCAACTGTAAAATATTCTTTACCGGCTCCACCAGAAGTTCGATATCGCCGGCTCCTGCCATGAGCAGGACTTCGTATTTACCGTGTTTTACGTGCTCAAGCAGTTCGTCCTTCGTCAGCAGGCAGCGCTCAGGGCTTGTGACAAGGTCGAGAATCATCTGCGACGAAACACCCGCAATCGGTTCTTCGCGGGCAGGGTAAATCGGTATCAGGATAACCTCGTCCGCCTGCGAAAGCGCTACGGCAAATTCACGGTAAAACTCGCGGGTGCGGGTGTAGAGGTGAGGCTGGAAAACGACCGTCAACCTTCGCCCGGGATACAGTTCGCGGATCGATGAAATACTTGCGGAAAGTTCTTCGGGGTGATGGGCGTAGTCGTCAATCAGCGCCAGATCGCCCGTCTTAATATGAAAGTCGAAACGTCTGCAAGCGCCGCGAAAAGAGGCGATGCCGGCACGCAGCTCGTCGCCGGTAACTCCGCAGAGCGCCGCGATTGCCATTGCCGCGACAGCGTTTTGAATGTTAATTTTGACCGGTACGCCGAGTTGAACATCATATACAGTGCAGTCGGGCGCAACGAAATCGAAACGGATTTCACCGCCGGCGACGTGAATATTGTCCGCATAATAGTCGGCTTTAATTTCCGGCTTAGTATTCTCTCCCGCATACCTTAATACCCTGACTCCTTTTTGCAGCGCCGGATTAATTTTTACGTCAGACTCAAGTAAAAGTACGCCGCCCTCGCGGACGAGGGACGCAAATTTCTCAAAACTTTCGCGGTATGCTTCGGGTGTTCCGTAAATGTCGAGATGGTCGGGAGATACCGATGTGATAACCGCCATCGACGGGCTTAACCAGTGAAACGAACGGTCGTATTCGTCGGCTTCAATCACCGTCAAGTCGCTTTTTGAGGACAGTAACAGGTTACTGTCGTAATTTTTCAATATGCCTCCAAGAAAGGCGCTACAATCAACATGCGATTGCTTCAGTATGTGGGCAAGCATCGAGGAAGTGGTCGTCTTTCCGTGCGTGCCGGCTACGCACAGTCCACGCGTTGAACGGGTTATTTCGCCCAGCACCTGCGCACGTTTGATAACAGTAAATCCCCCCTTCCTGAACCATTGCAGCTCAGCGTGATCGGCTGGGACGGCGGGAGTGAGCACCACGGTCGTTAAAAATTTATCGCGGAAGATTCCCGGTATCAAGCCGGGGTCGTCTTTATAGTGAATCGCCGCACCTTCAGCGTTCAACTGGCGAGTCAACCCGGATTCCACCCTGTCGTAGCCCGCAACTCTTGCGTTCTTCGACAGAAAATAGCGAACAAGAGCGGACATTCCTATCCCTCCCGCTCCCAGGAAGTAAAACCTCTCCCCTACCCCATCCACAGGCGGGATTGACGGCGCGGTCATAACATTTTCTATCTCATCAACAATGCGATTCGCAGCATCCGGCAAGGCTAACCGGCTAATGTTCGTGCCAAGTTCCCTCAAGCGGGTTTCGTCGTGGACCGTCTTAAGCGCAAGGGGAATGAGATCGGAAAGGACATCACCGTCAGGGACAAGAATCGCCGCGTCGCGTTTAACGAGGGCAACGGCATTTTTCGTCTGATGATCTTCGGCAACGTTGGGCGACGGCACAAGAATAACCGGCTTTCCCACAATACAAAATTCCGATATTGATCCCGCCCCTGCGCGTGAAATAATAATGTCGGCAACAGAATAAGCCAAATCCATGCGAGAAATAAAATCTACCAGTCGCACAGATCCGGGTCGGTAATGTTCAACTTTTTGCAGCGATTCGTGATAATAGGCTTTGCCCGACTGCCAAAGAAACTGCACACCACCGTGATGCATTTCCGGTAACATCTTCAACATAGCCTCATTCAAAGTCCGTGCACCAAGGCTTCCGCCAAGCACGAGTACGGTACGCATATCAGGGTCAAGCCCGAAAAACTTATACCCTTCGCGACGCTTCTCTTCCGTACACACCAAACCTTGACGAACCGGATTACCTGTCATCACTATCTTTCCGGCAGGGAAAAATTGCTCCATGCCCTCGTAAGCTACACAGATTTTCGCTGCCCGCGCCGCAAGCATCCTGTTTGTGACTCCGGCATAAGAATTTTGCTCCTGAATAAGAGTAGGGATGCGCATACGGTTAGCGGCTTTCAGTGTCGGACCGCTCGCATATCCGCCTACACCGACAACAACGTCGGGACGAAACGCCTTCAAAGTTTTTCCGGCAAGATACATACTGCGTAACAGTTTCACGACAACACCAAAGTTTCTCAGCATGTTTCGCCGATCAAATCCCGCTACCGGCAGCCCTATAATACGATACCCCGCCTGCGGTACCCGCTCCATTTCCATCCTGCCTTGTGCGCCGACGAACAGTATTTCCGCGTCGGGATAGCGCTTCCGTAAGGCATCCGCAATCGACAGAGCCGGGAAAATATGCCCCCCTGTTCCACCTCCGCTGATTATTACTTTTAGATGGTTAAGCATTAAACATTATATTTCGTGCAAAATTACTACTTTTTCCTGAAATAGTTTCTATTATTGCCAAATATCCGGTTTAAAAGTAAAAAAGGGTAAGCTTACTACATCGCGTCGCTACAACCAACTACCCTTGCTGCCGTCAAGCCCTGGGGGATTCGAAGGGAGCAGACCGTATAGGACTTACCCGGCTGCAAAGGTAATACTTTTTTTTGAAATACCTACTGTTTTTGTTTTTTTATTAGGATAAACCTTAAATTTGTGTCTCTCACCTTTGGACATTTAATTCCAGCCTTAAGAAGCGAGAGTGAAGCAGGTGCGAATTTAGTAGTATCTTAAATATGTTTTGCGAAAAAGTGCTGTTTAAGCGCCAGATGTTATAAATAAGTTTTATTAAAAAAGGTGCGCCATCGGCGATTTATCACCTTTGACACACCTTCTTTTAACCGGGTTTCGGGCAGATTGCGAAAGGTTCGGTCCACCCTGGCTTTATTATATTACAAGTTCGTATACTGTGTTTTATTTCTTCAGTATAAACTCTACCCGCCGGTTCGGGCAATTTGCTTTTTCGTTCCCTTGGGTGTTCTTGATTATCGGCTCTTTTCTGCCTTTTGAAGTCACCGTCAGGCGGCTACCGCTGATACCTTTCGAGACAAGGTAATACTTGACGGCGTCTGCGCGGCGAAGTCCCAACCCGTAGTTGTACTTGTCGCTGCCGGCGCTGTCGGTATGTCCCTCTATCGTCAGGCTGAGCGAAGGATATTTCTTGAGCAGTTCTGCCTTGTGGTCAAGAACAGCACGCATATCGGCGGGGATGTTATCCCTGTCGAAATCGAAGCAATAAACGGGCGCAGAGAGATCAGGCTGCTTTAACTCGTCGCTGAGGAATTGTTTGAGTTTCTCAAATTCTTCTTTCTGAGCTTCAGTCAAATCACCGGTCTGCTCTTTGAGCAGTTCGCGCATTTGTTTGCCGGTAACGGGTTTGTCCCACGGATCTTCGTAGGGTGCAACCGTTTTTACTTTCTCTTTCTTATCAAACGGTTTGAAACCGAACGTCGCCGCTATCTTTATTCCTGCGGAAAAAGTGTGAACTTTATCAACTATCGAGCGCCGGATTTCCTGTCCGCCATTGGTACCGTCGGTCCATCCGTAATCGGATTTTACGATGGTGTTAATGGCGTAAGGTTTGCCTGTGGGATTGTATTGGACATAGTAATTGTCGGATGTTGGCCGGTCTTTTACTATGTCGTTCAGTCCAAAGTCGGCAAAGAGTCCGGTGTACAAGCCCCATTTGGGGTTGAACTGCCATTTGACGCCTGCTTCGATAGTACCGGCAAAGTTGATCTTCTGTTTCCAGTCAAACTTGGTCTTCTCGTACGTGTACGTTCCAAAGCCATGATTAGGCATGTTGGTGTATTCGTCGCGGGTAACCCAGTCTATGCCGGTCGTTTCAAAGCTGCTGCTCGTGTAGTAACTGCCCTTTATGGGTATACCTGTTTTCAGTCCTGCACCGAACGACAGTTTGTGATTCTTCACCCTGTTCTTGCCGGGCAAGTCTATCTGGTAACGGGCTATAAGCGGGATATTGATGTAAGCCACTTCTTGCCGTTCCCTAAGCCTGCTACGCGGGGATACATTGAAGAGAAATACTTCTCCTGAGTTCGGGAAAGGTACCAGGTAACTGTCCAAAACATCGGAGCCGGGTCCTACGTCAGAGGTATTGCTCAGGTTATACCGTGCCTGAAGGTACTGGTATTCTCCGCCGATGCTGATGCCCCAGTTGTAGTTGATGTAATACGTGTATCCCAACCCGCCAAGGTAACCGTAGCCGGTGTTGTGATCGCCGATCGATGGTGAGTATTGCAGGGATGATATTCCGCCGCCGCCACCGAGCCAAATCTCATGCCGGTTCTGTTGTTTGCCGGCTTCCGTTTGTGCTAACGCTCCTAATATGCTGAACGTTGCCAAAATTGTTAAAAATATCTTTTTCATATTTTCTGCTTTTTTTGTGTTAAACGTTTTTGAGGAATTTCAGGCTGCCACGGTTGCTGTCGCTTCAGTGACAGCCTTACATTCTTCTTCCAAGATTTATTTCACGATGACTTTAAACTCTTTCGTTGTCTGATCTTCCAGTATTACCCGTACGATGTAGATACCTGCTTTGTTCGGCATCTGGATGTCGGTCGTACCACCGGTAGTTACTGTCTTCACTATTACTCCCGAATAGTCTACAAGGTGGATAACTGCCGGTCCCGGTACATTGACCGTTACGTTTTCTCCTGCCTTGACGGGATTCGGATAGAGCTTGATCACAGATTCCTCCGTGACGATTATTGCCTTCGGACAAGTCCGGTACTCTGTGGTGATGCCGTCTTTTAATGCTTTGGCTACTGCGTAGTACCGTGCGTTGAGGGCATCATCCGTCAGTCCTTCCGTTATCTGGATATATGACTTAGTTTCGCCAAACAGTTTCTTGTCGCCGTTGACCGTATCTTCTACATACCACTGGAAGTCACTGAAAGTGAAACCTCCGTTGATCTCAGGACGGCAATTTACTGCAAGTACGTCGTTCCAGCGCTGAATCAGGATGTCCAACTTGATCAGGATGTTGTAAGTCTTCGATATGAAACTGCCGCAGGCGCCGGTTACTACACAGTAGTATTTGCCCGATGCACTGTTGTCGGAGTTCTTTTCGCTGATCTCGTAAGATGAGCCGGTCGCGCCAGGTATTACCGTATGGTTCTTATACCATTGGTAAGTCAAGCCCAAGCCCTGTGAATGACGGACATCTATGCTAACCGGTTCACCATGACAGAATTCCAGGTTTTCTTCGGGAACTTCTTCCCCGTATCCCGATTCAGCCTTTGTCTGAGGTATGACGTTAATATCGAAATATTTCGCATCGCCTGCAAATTCAGTACTGTTGAAATACAGGTACGGAGTTACTTTCACCGTTACCTTTGTCGTGTCATATTCTTTGCCCGGTTCTATCCGTGAAGTGAAATTCTTTATAGAACGTACACTCGGATAGTTATCCGCTGCTGCGTCCAGTATCGAATAGTCGGCAAGTCCTGCCGATTCACCGCCTTCCCAAGTAACGAAGTATCCAGCTCCTGCCGGTAATCCGGTGGTAGATACGGGCGCTACCTGTTCGCCTTCGCATACCGTTAGGTTTTCTATTTCACTGATAACAGGTCTCGATGCTACCAATATATAGAAGTCTTTCGATTCACCTTCGCAGATATAGTCACTACCGCCGGTGTTATAAGCATAGACGGGTGTAACCGTTACTTTTGCAATTACCGGCTGGTCGGTCGTATTCTTTACCGTGAACGACGGGAATTCTACTCCTTCGCCGCTGCTGATAGCATTGACTTCTGTCTGGTTTGAGGCTATCGAAGGATTGTCTGTTGCCCAGCGGAAATTGGTAGCTACACTTGACGTTCCATCTGTCACACCTGTAGAAAACAGGTCTATTGCCGACAATGTGGAACCGTTCGCTGCTATCCTGTTGGGTATGGTCATAACCTTCGGGGTAGGCAATACTGTTACAGTAAAGGTATCACGTATTCCTGATTCGGAGCAGACTCCTAACAGGTGCGGAGTTACGACTATAGAATCCGTTACCGGAACATCGCCGTCATTCTTCAACCTTACTTCTATTCTTGTACTTCCGGTAGAAGGTATACCAAGTTGGCTACCGCCAAGTACTTCATAGTCGAATGTTGTTCCTAAGTTCCTGCTCGAGGTGAATGTCTGGAAATAATCGGTCCCGTTGCAGTAAATTTTGTCGGATACAGCATCCACTTGCGGTGCGGCAAGCACTTCCAGTGTGAAGGTTACAGAAATACCCTGTCCGTTTTCAGAACGTGGCGTTACCTTGTATGTACCTATACCGGTCAGTCTGTCGGAAGGTTCTATGAGGTTGATTTCCCACAGGCCGTTTCCGTCAGTGACATCAATGCCTGTTTGACCGGCATTGAGTACATCAACTCCGCTAACAAATTCCACAAAGTAACTTACCGTTCCTAGCGGCGCTCCATCGGTACGTTCAGCTTCGAACTGAATTGCCGTAAAGCGCTTGTCAGGACATACACTCTGGCTCTGTACAGGTTTCGCTACCAAATCCAAATCGATAATCGTATTGGATGTGATGGTAATAGTGAACGAGCCTGAATATCTGTTTTCTTCACAGCTGGAATTCCAGATTGTAACTCTGATGGTTACCTGGCTTTCACCTGCTACTTTCGGATTGTACGCTTCGAATCCGGGTATTTCACCGTCTCCGCCTTTTGCAATACCAATAGAATCATTGTTTACAGGAATTGCTTCCCAAGATATGTAGGAACCTTCAGGAAGATCATTCGTGAGCAAGCGGATAGCGGGAACGTTATAGCCGTTTTGGTAACGAAGGTCCTGACCAAACAAATTGATGTAATCCTTTATTGTTTCCTTGGTCCATGCAAACGGATCTTTCAGTTCGATATTGTCAACTATCGCAAAGCAGGAGTTATTATCACCTGATGCGGTTACTTTCAAACTGTATAGACCTGCTTTAAGTGCGGATATATCTTCTGTGTCCGCAGTATATCCATCCGGTCCAGTCCATTCGTATGTATATGTACCAACATTACCTCCGATAACCGATACACGGATGATACCATCGCTACCTCCTGGACAAGTCGGATCAATCTTTTCATCAATCTTGATTTCTAACAGATTGGCGTCTTTTGCAAGAGATACAGTCAATACATACGGCTCAATAGCAGAACAGTTTTCATCATAGATGGTTACCGTATAATCACCTGCTGCAAGTTCGTCTATGAAATATTTAGTTGAATCGTTCGACCACTTGTATTTGATATCCGGATTAAAGCTGCCGCCGGTAACATCAAGTTCTATCCTCCCATCATTATTAGCACAGGTTGGTTCGGTCTTCGACACCAAAACTTTCCAGGGCGTGGAATCAGGAATGCTCAACGTTACCTCTACCTCTGCCGGGGCAAGAGATGCACAGTCTGGATCGGTCAAAACTAATTTGTATTTGCCCGCTACAAGACCGATAAATTTGCCGTCGTTATCTTGTTCTCCAACGATTGCGCCGTTGAGCCACAGTACGTAGTGGTAGTTATTACCAGTGCCGCCTGCAGGTGTGAACGTCAACGAGCCGCTTGGGTTCAATCCGTCTTCACACTTCGGCTGGACTGTTTTGCCAGCATCTACGCTTACGCCTAACGCTACTACATCAGATACCGTGAGTAAGAATTTCTGTTCTTCCGGCTTTATTTGTTCACCATTTACCTTGGTAATGATTATTTTATAATAGCCGGCTACCAGTTGGTCGATATTCCACTCTTTTTGGGATGAAGTACCAACCTGGACAGTGTCGCCGTTGAGCCAAAGTTCCCATGTATAACTATCTTTAAGGGGTCCTCTTGCGGTTACTTTAACTACACCTGCATATTCATCATCACACTTCGGCTGGGCTATAATTTCTACCGATGGGGCAGTGATTACTGTTGCCTTTGCGGTGAAACTTTTTGAAAGGGTAGAACTTGGAACTTTCAGGGACCCTCCATGTATTTTATCATTGCCACCGCTTCCGTCTTTGGATGTTATGGTATTACGGCTTCCATATTTTTGGAATTGCCATACATTACTGCTCACGTATGGTCTGTAATCCGCCGATATGTCAAGCGAGACGGGAAGGTCGGTTTCTGTTTTACTCTTGATGCGGAACTGTAACAGTTTATCAGCAAGTTCGAGCCAAATGTAGTTCCCGTTTTCTTCTGCCAGTGCATTTTTCAAGTTAGGATCGTTTGAATTAAGCGTAAATGCCTTCCATTCACTGTTTACAGTATCATAGTATTCCATATACAGCAAATCGCTGTTGAAATTCGTACCGTTGAATGTAAGCGTACCGCCACTAAATGCAATATCTTTGGTTGCATTAACGTATTTCAACATACCTAAATTAGTAGGAACAGTAGCACCGTCATTAAAATCCGTACCAAGACGCCAATATGGAGATACCCATGGGGTATTGTTGGTCAACTGTATGGAGGTGTTGATCTTTACACCGAACTGTGTCCATTCCGTACTGCTTACTGTTTCAGGCAATTCGTTTTCCCAACTCAGGTTGATACTGTTGTACCGTTTAGCAGTAACCGTCAGACCTGTTTCGTTGCTCGAATTTGTTACGACAGGGGTAGCGTCTGCTGAATAGTGCGTTACTCCCATCGTGAGCGAAAAGTTCCTGTCTTTTTCGAGTACCTCATTTGCCTTAATTCTGAAGCGCAGTTCTGTGCCGTCTTTCCATTCGCCAAACGCCTTCTCGAACGTGAATGCGCCATTGCTAGTGGTTTTAGGCAGTTCCCAGACAAATTTAGTTGACATATGGATAGCTGTACGAGTAAGCATTCTTTTGTTGCTGGCGTTTATCTCGTTAAGCTTTACCGAAACCCAGTCTGATGTTGGGTATACTTCGCCTGCGGGATTAAATTCCAGGTCGAAAGCGTTAAAATCAGGATTTACCTCTTCTTCGGACGCATATGCTGCACCGAGAGCAAAATAGAAGTCTATCTGACTGAAGTCCGTCGTATTGGTATTTACTGTTATTGTAAATTCCTGCCAATCGGCGCCGATTTCGGTAATGTTATTATTCAGTGACAGATTTATATACGATGCTACGGGTGCGAGTGCCGTAAATGAGCCCGTCAGGGTATTAGAGTTGATCTTGTCGTCGCCTCCGTCTTCTATGGTTGTATAAATAGAGAAGTCGGCGCTTGTCTCCTGTGATACCTCGTTCTTGACCTTC
>JAISYU010000014.1 GCA_031269685.1 Dysgonamonadaceae bacterium
GCATTTTTGACGCCATTGGGCCACCCGCGACGAACAGGTCCCGCATTTTCGACCAACGCCTTGTCGATTATAACCTCAACGAAGTCTTCGTTGACAATCTTAACCTTAACTTCCGGCAAAACGTCGTTATCTACTGTCCGCTCATGACGTCCGCCGTTTTCGCCGAGCAGCAGGAATCCGAGTGCATGAACGTCGGCGTCTGTAAGAGCGCCTGCTTCGTGCGCCTGATATACCCAGACTTTAACCGAGTGCAGGCAAAAGTAGACGGTAGATTTCAGCAGCGCGTTACGGCGTTCCCGGTCGGACTTTGAACCTTCCGCCGAGCGGCAAAGGCTGATAAGCGTCTGCAGTGCATTACGATTCGCAGTCAACTGGTCGAGCATGGTAGGTGGAACAATCCATTCCTTTTGATATTTCGTCATGAGTGTGACAAGGTTGTCGATGTTGCTGAACTGGTCGTCAATAGAACCGTGCCAGCGTCGAACGTTGGCAAGTAACCCTTCGGTGATGACGACGGGTATAGCGAGGGCAAAGGCGAGAGTTACGCCTGAACCTGCCAGAGTTAATACTTCATTTTCAGGATTGAAAATGCTTACTGCAAAGCCGGTAACGATTCCGGCTGCAAGGATTAAAAATTCGATTGATTTTTTCATTACTTTGATTATTTAATTATTAATAAAAATGAATTTCCTGTTTCTTCGTATATTTTCATTGAAAAATCGCGGAAAATAGTTTCCATCTCCCAAGAGAATTTTTTTATCTCTCAGGAGATAATTTCTATCTCTCAAGAGATAAGTTTCATCTCTGAAGGGATAATTTCTATCTCTGAGGAGAAAATTTCTATTTTCCGAGAAATAAGTTTCTATCTCTCCGGAGATAGGTTTCATCTCTTCGGAGATTTTTTCTATCTCTGAGGAGATAAGTTTCATCTCCCAAGAGATTTTTTTTATCTCTCCGGAGAATTTTTTTATCTCTTGGGAGAAAGATTTAGTTTTGCGTATATTTTCCGGCATTTTGTCAGAGTTTACTATCATTTGAGATGTAAATAAAATACATCCCTTTATGTTCTGATGAAAAATATTTGTACGTGGATTGCCGGCAATAATAATATTTTGAGAAAGCGATGTTCCTGGAAGAAATTCCTGAACTTTCTTGCGTATTAAATATTTTTTTATTATCTCGCGCCCGCGTAATATAATAAGGTATGAATAGGTGCGAGTGTGTGTGTGTGTGTGTGTGTGTGTGTGTGTGTGTGTGTGTGTGTTAACAAAATATTTGACATATCCAAATCATGCTCTGATTTAGAACTGACAATGCCTGACGTCGTAAAGTACTTTTCCGTATTCGGCATCCTCCTTACGGGACAATATGTGTTCGTTTGCATCATAAGACGCGGCAAAGATACGTACTTTTTTTAAATAAACAATACTTTTGCGAAAAAAAGTGAAAAATATTTTTAATTATATGTTGTACATCATATATTATTAATTGTTTTTTCCGTACCTTTGCGAATAAAAAATTATAATGTTCATGACAGAAAAGATCAGGATATTCTGTAAAAATACCGGTGAGTATCGCGATTTCGATGCAGGCGTTTCGTTACTTGAAATATACGATGCGATGCAGGTTAAGTTGAAATATCCGCTTGCCGGTGCAAGAGTCAACAATAAGTCGCAGTCACTCGAATTTCACTGTTACGGCGCTAAGGATGTAGAGTTTATAGACATTACCAATTTGTCGGGAATGAGATCTTATGTTCGTTCGCTGTGTTGTGTTCTTGCGAAAGCCGTCAATAATCTTTTCCCCGACGGAACGTTATATATAGAACATTCGGTGTCAAACGGATATTTCTGTGAACTGTCCATAAACCAATCCGTGACAGAGGAAATTGTTGAGCGTCTTAGAGTGAGGATGCGGGAAATTATCGCCCTCGACCTGCCTTTTGAGACTCATTCGGGAAGAACAAGTGATGTTGTCGGGCTGTTCCGCGGCACCGGCAAGGAAGATAAGGCTTTACTGCTGGAAACGAGTGGGGAAGTTTATTCACGTTACAACAAACTTGGCAATTATATCGACCATTACTACGGCGCTTTGCTGCCATCTACCGGTTGGCTTTACCTGTTTGATTTAAGTCTGTTTAACTACGGGTTGTTACTTCGCTCACCCAACCGTTCCGATCCCTCTGCCTTGCGACCTATAGTCCGCCAGGATAAGATGAGGGGCGTCTTTCAGGATTTGATAATCTATCAGAAGGCTATTGGCATGCAAACCGTTGGTGCATTGAACCATGCCAACCGTAGGGGTGAAATACCAGACATTGTCAAAGTATCGGAGACGCTTCAGGGAAGGAAAATTGCCACCATAGCGGATGAGATTGCGCGTAGATTTGAGAAAGGGGTTCGTATTGTCCTCATTTCCGGTCCTTCTTCATCAGGGAAAACGACTTTCTGCAAGCGTCTGCAGATAGAATTGATGGCAAACAGATTAAAGCCTATCAGTGTTTCGCTTGACGATTATTTTGTGAACCGTGTTGATACGCCTCTTGATGAGAGCGGCGAATATGACTATGAATCGCTTTATGCGATCGACCTTCCGGCGTTCAATGCCGACCTTAAGCGAATCCTTTCCGGCGAAGAAGTAGCCTTGCCGACCTATGATTTCGTACTTGGCAAGAGGATTTACAGGGGAAATAAGATACGGATTGCCGACAATTCGGTACTTGTAATAGAAGGCATACATGCTCTAAATCCGTTATTACTGCCTGAGATCGAGCAGCCGGTATTATATAAGGTATATGTTTCGGCTTTGACTACTATTGCGCTTGACAATCACAACTGGATTCCGACATCCGACAACAGGTTGATTCGCCGCATTGTACGCGACTTTCAGTTTCGCAATTATTCGGCAAAGGAGACTATCCGCCGTTGGAAAAGCGTGATGCTTGGGGAAGAGAAATGGATTTTCCCATATCAGGAACAGGCGGATGCGATGTTTAATTCCGCGATGTTGTATGAATTTGCCGCATTGCGTCGTCTTGCCGAGCCGATTTTAACTGCTGTTTCCCCTGTTGACGAAGAGTTTGCCGAATCATACCGATTATTGAAGTTCCTTCGGTATTTCAATTACATTGACGTTGAAGAATTGCCGAACACCTCACTTTTGCGTGAGTTTGTCGGAGGAAGCAGTTTCAGGTATTAATAAATTGTAAAAGATTTGTTGTTTCAGGAATAAAGTAGTAACTTGCGCCGTCTTAAAAGAAACAAAAAAGTTATGCGCAACATACAAAAGAACAGGTACAGGATAGAATTTGTTTTTGAGAAGGTAGCAAAAACAATCCTTTGGGAATATATTTCGACTTTCGCAGGGTTATCCGAATGGTTTGCCGACCAGGCGGTCTCAAATGGTAAAATTTATACTTTCACATGGAGCAAATCTTCAGCTGATGCTGAGGTAAAGGCTATAAGCCAGGGGAATTATATACGCTTCCACTGGATAGATGACGAGAATCCGGACTCATATTTTGAACTTCGGCTTCAGAAAAATGAACTTACGGGAGATGTTGTACTGGAGATTACTGATTTTGCTGAAAGTTACGATAAGGCAAGTTCGGTAAACCTTTGGGAGAACCAGGTAAAAACGCTCAGGAGAGTTCTTGGCTTATAATATTGAACATCCTTTTTCCTTGATATGATTTCTGTTAATGATGCTTTAGGGATAGTGGAGAGAGAAATCCGGTCGATCAGGTATCCTGAAAATCCGGCGGGTTTATATGCGCCTGTTGCCTATCTTTTGTCGATGAACGGCAAGAAGATCCGTCCTGCGTTGACGTTGCTTGCGTGTAATCTCTGGTCGGATGATTTGAGTGGGGCGATATATCCTGCACTTGCATGGGAAACTTTCCACAATTTCACGCTTATGCACGACGATCTTATGGACAGAGCGGACATACGCCGCGGACAACCAGCCGTACACCGCCGTTGGAATGACAACACGGCAATTCTTTCGGGCGATGCGATGTTGATTCTTGCCTATCGGCTGATAGCAAAGTCTTCGGCGACGCTTATGCCTGCTCTTCTTGACCTGTTTTCCAAAACTGCCGCTGAAATCTGTGAAGGGCAGCAGTATGATATGGAGTTTGAGAGCCGCACTGATATTTCCGAGAGGGAATATATTGACATGATCTGCCTGAAAACGGCTGTGTTGTTGGGAGCATGCCTTGGTAGCGGGGCTATTGTTGGCGGCGGCAGTGAAGATGACTGTAAGAAGTTGTATCAATTTGGGATAAACCTTGGGATAGCGTTCCAGATTCGCGATGATTTGCTGGATGTGTACGGTAATCCCGACAAGTTCGGCAAAAGAATCGGCGGCGATATTCTTTGCGACAAAAAAACTTTCATGCTTGTCAACGCATTAAACAGGGCTGAAGCCGGCGACCGCGAGATTCTTTTGTCCTGGCTGGGGAAAACTAACGATGCGGAGAATAAAATCGCCTGTTTCAGGCAAGCATACGACAGATTGAACATAAAAGAGATTGCCGAGAGGACAATTTCCGAATATTACGGGGCAGCGCTCGGATATTTTCATCAAGTTTCCGTTAGCGACGGCAAGAAAAAGATTTTATTAGAGTTTGCTTCAGAAATGATGAAGCGTGAATCATAAAAAATAATGTTATGTCTAAATGGAAAATACCTGACAGGGATACAGACCGGATTGACACTATCCGCAACGCGGTAGAGAGGGAGGATATGCTGCCTGAAAGCGAGCGAGTGCTTTTGGACGGGGAAATAGTTGAGATGAGATATTTCATACGGCAGTATGAAGGGGAGACTATGGTATTGAAAAACGCCAAAGATGACAAGGCAAAAACGATGCTTCAGTATAAGGAGTTGTTTAAGAATGCGCAAATGTACATTTCCCACTTTATCCGCGTGCTGCAGCTGACTGTCATCCGCAAAGAGATTCCCGCCGCACTGCTAATGCTTTACGGATTTGAATCCGACAGGGAGTTAAACATACCCGATCTTGCTACTGAGGACGCAATACTGTCTTGGGGCGACAAAATCATACGTGGGGAGCAGGAAAGGATAAGCCGCGGCGGCAGACCTCTTTATAATCCTACGATAGCGAATGTGAGGGTGCATTACGAGCTTTTTGACGATATAATACAGAGCCTTAAAATCTACAGCCGGAATGTATTGCGGTACCAGACTTCAGTCTTCGAGATGAGGCGCAAAGCCGCCGGATATATAGATAGCATCTGGTCGCGGGTTGATGAGAAATACAGCAAGGAAAGCGAAGAAAAATATCAGGAAATACTCAAATTATACAAATTCCTGTTTTATAATTCCGGCGAGCAACTTAATGTATTTAATTGACACTCATACTCATATTTTCCTTGAGGCGTTTGACGGCGACATTGACGGCATTATTGCGCGGGCGGTGGAGCAAAATGTAAAAATATTTTGCTTGCCTAACATCGACGCCGGCACTGTTGACAGGCTTCACGACCTTTCCGACCGTTATCTCGGCACATGCTTGCCGGCAATGGGTCTGCATCCGACGAGTGTCCGCGAAGATTTCCGCACCGTGCTGGAAGGAATAAGGGAATGTTTTAAGAAAAGGAAATACATCGCAGTAGGGGAGACCGGCATTGATCTTTATTGGGATAAAACCTTTATAGAAGAGCAAATCGAAGCCTTTGAAATACAGTTGCGCTGGGCTAATGACCTTGACATTCCGGTAATTATTCACACCCGCGAAGCCTTTTCGTACGTCTTCCGCAGCCTTTCCAAAGCCGGCTCGGAAAATTTACGCGGCGTCTTCCACAGTTTCGGCGGCAGCAGGGAAGATCTTGAAACGGCGCTCGGATATTCCGGCTTCATGATTGGCATCAACGGTGCCATCACTTTCAAAAACAACGCCCTGTGCGAATATCTACCCATCGCCCCGATAGATCGCATCGTGGTCGAGACCGATGCGCCTTACCTTTCGCCGGTTCCTTTCCGCGGCAAACGCAACGAGCCGGCATACATCATACATACCGTCCGGAAGTTGGCGGAAATATACGGCATCACGAGCGAGGAGGTCGCCGCCAAAACCACCGTTAACGCAGAAAAACTGTTTATGATCGAGACATTTATAAAAAAACCGTAACTTTGCGTCAAAATAAAAATGATGATTAGAACAATCGGATACCTTTACAAGCAATTCGGATACAACCTGAAAATTGTATTCGCCGGCAAGTTTGCATGGTTCATGATAGCCGCGCTTGCAGTCTTTCTCTTTATAATCTTTGAAATTGCATGGAATCATCAGGATGTGACCGAATATTCCGTGATATACATGTTTATGCTTTTTCCTTCGATTCTGCTAATCTTTTACCCGACCGTGTTTGGCATCCAGAACGACAGGGATTCCCGCATCCTTGAATTAATTTTCGGCATCCCCGACTATCGTTATAAGGTCTGGGGCTTACGTTTAGCGATGTTTTTCGTTGTCGTACACTTAATAACCGTGCTTTTTATCATCCTCGCCGGCATACTTCTCGCACCGGTCCCGGTATACAGGATCGCGCTCCAGTTGCTTTTCCCCATACTCTTCTACGGAAACTTCGCTTTTATGTTTTCCGCCATAACCCGCAGTGGCAACGGCACGGCGACCCTTTTCATAATCTTCGCGCTCTTGCCTCTTTTCTTCGGCAACATGATTGAAAACACGATGTGGGATCCATATCTCAACCCATTCAAAAATCCCGACGGCATGCACCCTGTAATCTGGGCGTCAACGATCCTCAAAAACAGGTTATTCCTCTCAATTTCCGCCGTCATCTTCCTGATGACAGGCTTACTCAAACTGCAAGACAGGGAGAAATTCCTCTAAGACAACGAAGAGTGAAGAACTAAGAGTGAAGAATTAGGAAAAAGCAGCGAGACATCGCAAAATAACATCGCCTTCCTGCAAAATCTAACAACCCGGAGGGTTGAATATAAATAACCCCCAATGAAGCGCAGCGATTGGGGGTTAATTGTGACCACCATCTCGCCAAATCCCGCCGCCCCCCTCCTTAAAGTCGTTAAAGCCCTTAAAGCCTTTAATGTCCTTTTTTAAAATAACATCGCCCTCCTGCAAAATAACATCGCCCTCCTGCAAAATAACATCGCCTTCCTGCAAAATAACATCGCCCTCCTGCAAAATAACATCGCCCTCCTGCAAAATAACATCGCCCTCCTGCAAAATAACATCGCCTTCCTGCAAAATAACATCGTTTTCCTCCTTAAAGTCTTTAAAGTCCTTAAAGCCCTTAAAGTCCTTTTTTAAAAAAGC